>CAZVMD010000113.1:0-20397 GCA_964628555.1 uncultured Myxococcales bacterium
CGGCCGCCGGATCCTGATAGTAGAGCGCGGCATCCTTCATAAAGATCTGCAGCAGGTAGCCTTCGTGGTTGCCGTCGACCTGGATGCCGAGCTTGCGCAGCTCGGCCATTGGCTCGCGAATCGGCGGCACCTGCAGACCGGCCAGGCGCTCGGGTAGGGCGTCGTAGTAGGTGCCGGGGGTGTGCAGGAATTCGATGCTGCGCCGGCGAAGCTCGGCGACGGCGTGGCAGATGTTGGGCAGCGCGAGTGCGACGTGCTGCACACCCGGTCCCTGGTTATCGGCGCAGAAGATGGCGATCTGCGACCTCTCGAAGTGCGGTCGCAGCGGCTCGTTGTTGGCGAACTTGAGGCCCGAGAACGGCTCCCACATGACGATCGAGCGCAGGCCGGTGCCGGTCTTCAGATCGGGGCGCAGATCGTTGGTGTGGAAGGCGACCTTCCAGTACGGCTGGCAGTCGAGGATGTCGCGCAGGAAGTCGATCCACGGCCGCAGCACGCGCATGTTCGAGGTGAGGTGATCGATGCCGCTGATGCCGAGCGGATTTTTTGCCCGCGCGGTGCCGGTGACGCGGAAGCCGGGGGGCACAAAGGGGCCATCGGGCCGCTCTAGGAAGGTGATGTTGGTATCGCCCAGCGGCGTGGCGATGACGAAGTAGCGGGCTGGGCCGGCCTCGGTGCGGGTCTCGATGCGATCGGTGATCAGCGTGGCATCGCGCTCGCGCAGGACCTCATAGGCGCGATCGAGATCGCGCACGCGCAGGATGAGCTCGGCGGCGCTGTCGGGATGACGGCGCAGATAGCGAGCGGCGCGCGAGCGACCGGACAGCGGGGCGGAGAACATCAGCCGGGCATCGCCAGCCTGATAGACGATCGACTCCATCTCATCGCGCTGCGAGGTATCGAGGGTGGACTGCGCGACCTCATCGAAGTCGAGGCGGTGCTGATAGAAGCGGCGGGCCCGGCTGAGGTTGCCGACGAAAAAGTGCACGGCATCGAGCCCAAGGAGGGTCAGCGGGCCGGGGGCAGTGGGACGAGTGGGCGTGGTGGCGGACTGGCTCATGTGGGACCTACCGTCTGGGATGTCCGAGGCGGATGCGCGCCTTTGGTTGGGGCGGCAGCATAGTCAAAACGCCCAGCAAACGACAGCGCCAAGTGGGCTGGCGCAAGGGGGCGGGTAGGCGTCGGCGGGGCGGGCCGGGGAGCGCGCTAGGTGTACGAGATGATCAGGCTGTTCATCATCGGCGCGAGGCTGTGGAGCTCGCTCTTGGCCAAGCCGGCGGCCTCGGCCATCGCCGACAGCTGGGCGAAGGTATAGGCATCGCCAGAGGGCGTGCTGTTGAGCATCTGCAGGCTGAAGGCTGCGGCCTGCGGCGGCGAGATGCGGTCGGGGTTGGGCACGAACTCCAGCGTGAAGACGCGACCGCCGGGGGCCAGGGCCGCGCGCACTTTCTTGAGCAGCGAGATATTGGTCGGCTCGTCGAAGTGATGGAGGAAGTTGGTGAGCAAGATCACGTCGTAGCCATCGCCGAACTCAACGTCGAAGGCGCTGCCTGGCCGCAGCTCGTAGCGATCGAGGATGCCGGCGGCGCGCGCGTTCTCTTCGGCCACGGCCAGGACCTGCGGCCAATCGACGGCGACGATGCGAGCCGCTGGGGCGCGCTGGGCACAGGCGATGCCGAACAGGCCGTGGCCCGCCGCGATATCGAGGATCTTGGCCGGACGATCGGAAAGGTTGAGGAAGCTGGCCATCATCATCGACAGCGGCCGCATCATCGGCGCCATGTTGCGGGCGAAATCGACCCAGATGGGATGCTCGGGCGCGACGCTGTTGTGGGCCGAGGTGCCGCGGCGCACGGTCTCAGCCAGATCGTCGTAGGCGCGGACGATAAACGGGCTGAGCATGAAGCCAGCCATGCCGCCGAGGTAGGCCGGTGAGTGCTGGTTGAGAAACAGCGCGACGTCGGCACAGAGCCCGTAGCCGGCCTCGCCCTTGGTCAGAAAGCCGAGGATGGTCAGGTAGTCGCAGAGGATGCGGATGCCGCGCTCAGAAGCGGCGCAGCGCGCGGCGAGCTGCGGCACCTGGGTATGGCCCTCGGCAATGGCGGTAAATAGCGCGAGCTCGATGCCGGCTTTGACCGCCGCCGTTTGCTGATAGGCACTCAGGGTCTGAAACAGCCTCTCGGGAGAGGGCATGGTCTTGTCGGCATCCATCGCAGTCCTCCATCGTCGGTGTGGGGTGAGGGGCAGGCAGGGGCCCGGCCCCATGTTGGCATGCCGGCGGGGGGCGGCGGCGCATTTTGTTGTCGCTCATCGCAGGTGAGTGCTAACAGCCGCGTCTCCGTCGGAAAATGGGCTTGCTCGCTGCGGGTCGGCGGGCCGCTGCGGGGGCGGTTGGGAAGCTAAGGTCTCCGGCTAGCAACGCGGTCATGGATCCGCTCCTGCCCGATGTGGCCGAGCTCTTTAGACTGGAGACATGGAGCTCTTGAAATCCACTCATGAGTTTTTCCATGGCGTCGTGCACAGCGCCCTGTCGGCCCATCAGCTGAGGCTGCACGATCAGACCGAGTTCTACTTGGTGCAGCTGTTGGCGGAGGGCAGCGAGCGGCGCGAGCTGGATCAGCCGCTGTCGCTGAAGCTGGCCGAGGCCGAGAGCGCCGAGCCACATGCGCGAGCTCAGCTCCTGCGCGAGATCGGCGATACCGCGCTGTACGTCTGCGGCTTCTTCGCCGAGAGCCTGGAGCGGCGCATGGTCAGCGTCGAGTACTACATGTCGCTGGGCGGCACGGCCTACTACAGCTTGGCGCATGGCTGCCGCGCGGTGTCGGCGCTACTGCGCGACGTCTTTGACGAGCTGGCCGATAAGTTCCCCGCTCTGGTCGCGCTCTTGAGCGATGCTCGGGGCGAGCTGCAGCTGCACAGCTCGACGAATGTGCTGCGCTTATACGAGCAGTGGCTGCAGACGCGCAGTGAGCATCTGGCTCGGCGGCTGCGTGCGGCAGGTCTGATTCTGCCGCAGAGGATCGACGAAAACTGAGGCACACTCTCGGCCATCATGATGGCCAAGCTGAGCCGTGCTGCCTCGTTCGTCCTGACGCTGTGTCTGCTGCCAAGCTCCGCCGCGACGGCTCCGCCCGCGACCAGCTCACCGCCGCCGATCATCCCCCAGCCCGGGGCAGAGCAGCGGTCGATCGTCGAGCAAGTGATGGCGGTCGAGCGAGCATTTGCCGCGACGATGGCCAAGCGCGATCTGGCGCTCTTTAAGAGCTACCTGTCGCAGGAGGCGATCTTCTTTTCCGGCCCCGGTCGGCCCGTGCTGCGCGGGCCCGAGGCGATCGCGGGGGCGTGGGCGCGCTTCTATCAAGGCGCGACGCCACCGTTTAGCTGGGAGCCTGAGCGGGTCGAGGTCATCGACAGCGGCAGCCTGGCGCTGAGCACAGGCCCGGTGCGCGATCCGAGCGGCAAGCCGATCGCAACCTTCAACTCGATCTGGCGGCGCGAAGCTGACGGGCGCTGGCGCATCCTGTTCGATAAGGGAGAAGATCTCTGCCCCCGCTGCGAGGCGCCCCCCAAGACGTCAACGAGTCAATCGCAGCTGCCGAGCCTGGAGGCCATCGATGCCTATGTGCAGGCGGCGCGCTCAGCCTGGCGGGCACCGGGCGTGGCCATCGCTGTGGTGCAGGGCGGGCGCGTGCTCTTTGCGCGTGGCTATGGGCAGCGCGAGCTGGGTGGCCAAGCGCCGATCGATGCGCACACGCGCTTCCCCATTGCCTCGCTGACCAAGGGGTTTACCGCGGCGCTGCTGAGCCAAGAGGTCGCAGCTGGCAAGCTGAGCTTCGATGCCGCGATCGCGTCGCGTCTGCCGGGGTTTGCGCTCAAAGATCCCCAGGTCACGGCCGAGCTATCGCTGCGCGATGTCCTGGCCCATCGCAGCGGCTTGGATGAGGCAGCGGAGCTGTTGTGGCCGGGCACCGGCTATGACCAAGCCGAGATCGTGGCCCGTCTACGCGCAGTGGGGCAGGCAGCGCCGCTGCGGACGCGCTTTAGCTACTCCAATGTGCTGTATGTCGCTGCGGGCAAGCTGCTGGCGCAGCTGACTGGCCGGCCTTTCGAGAAGCTGGTCGCTGAGCGCATCCTGCAGCCGGCGGCGATGCACGACAGCGGGGTGGGCCTGCCGCAGGCCGCCGATGACAACTTCGCGCGGCCGCATGCTGAACAGGATGGCGTGCTGCGAGCGATCGCGCCGCGGGTGGTCGACAACATCGCTCCTGCCGCAGCGCTGTACAGCAGCGCGCACGATCTGGCGCGCTGGCTGCTTCTGCTCCTGGGACGCGGAGAGCTCTCGGGTCAGCGCCTGCTGCCCGCCCAAGCGATCGATGCGCTGCTGTCGCCGCAGCTGCTGGTCGGGCTCGCGCCGTGGCAGCAGAAGCTGTATCCCGAGAGCCACTTCCTTGCGCAGGGCATGGGCTTCATGCTGCAGGACTATCGCGGCGAGCTTGTGGCTTGGGGGACAGGCGGCATCGACGGCTATTCGTGCTCGCTGCTGCTCCTGCCGAGCAGCGGGCTTGGCATCGTGGTCCTGGCCAATGTGCCGTGGACTGGCTTGCCCGAGGGCCTGCTGTTCTTTGTCCTCGATCGCTTTCTGGGCGGGCGCGACCGCGACTACAGCGCGCTGCGACTGGCCCTTTCGCTGCAGAGCCGCGCCCATCACATCGAGGCGCAAAAGGAGGCGCTGGGGCCGCGTCAGAGCACGACCTGGCCGGTGCCTGCGGAGCGCTTGGTGGGTCGCTATCACTCAGAGCTGCTCGGGGATGCGGTGATCACGGCGACGCCCAGCGGACCGGGCTCGCCGGCCGCAGCTTCGCTTACGCTGCGCATCGGTCGGTCCCTTCTATTTCAGTTGCAGCCTTGGCGCCGCGATGCGCTGCGGGCCCAGCCGCTCGATCGCCAGCTGGACCCCGAGCTGTGCCAGCTTCGCAGCGATGGCGATGGCCCGGTGCGCGGCTTTCAGCTGACCGACCACGGCGCGTTTGTGCGCGTAGCGGCGACGCGATAGGTGGGCTGGCAGCTGCTGCGGTCGCCGGTCCGCGGCGAGGCGAACTGTGATACAAAGCGCCTCCCATGGCCCTCATCCCCTACGCTCATCTTCCGCCGCCGCATGACCCACCAGTTCTCGTCGCTGAACAGCCACTAGAAGAGTACTACTGCGGCGACGCGCGCTGTGACTGCGCAACGGCGCATGTGATGTTTGCCGGCGTGCCCATGGTGGTCGATCTGGGCACCACCCGCGTCGATTTTCTCAACGAACAGTCGGGGCAGACCACGCCGGCCCGTGAGGCCCTGCGCGAGAGCATGCGCGCCACGCTGCAAGAGGGTGCGATCGAAAAGCTGCGCCAGCACTATGTCAAGGTGCGCGAGTTTGGCCGCGACTGGCACTTTCGCTACATGGACTTTACGCGCCTGCAGGCTGGCGATGTCGTCGGCTGGGAGCAGATCTTTCGCCACCTTGGCACGCCGATCTACACGCTGAGCAGCAAGGCGCAGGGAGGCGA
Organism: uncultured Myxococcales bacterium; assembly: GCA_964628555.1. GTDB lineage: Bacteria > Myxococcota_A > Polyangia > Palsa-1104 > JAEUJZ01 > JAEUJZ01. The sequence continues at coordinate 5,550 of CAZVMD010000113.1, forward strand.
AGACGCGGCCACCGAAGAGATCCGGCTGGGCATGGCCGATGCGTACTGCGTCATCCCGCGCTGCGACTGTCAGCGCGTGGTCTGGTCGGTGGTCACCGCGCCCAAGGACAGCGAGGTGACGCGCCCGCTCGGCACTGTCGAGTATCGCTTCGCGACCGGCGAGCCGGCGGTCCTAAAGACGGCGCCAGGGGTCAGCCCCAACCAGCTGTTCATGATTGTCAGCAACCTGCTGCGGGCCCGACCCGACTTCATCAGCGAGGCCCAGCAGCGCTACGCCTTCATGCGCGAGCAGGTCACGCCGATCGTGCAGCAGCAGCGCAGTCAGGGCATGCAGGCGCAGAAGCAGGCCGCAGTCGGTCGCAACGACGCCTGTCCCTGCGGCAGCGGCAAGAAGTTCAAGCGCTGTCACGGTCGCTAGGGGCGGCGGAGCTGGGTGGAGTGAGACGGCGGGGGGCCTGAGAGGCGCGGCGGCGGTGGGGGCGGAGCCGGTGGGCGTCACCGGCGCGGAGAGCGCTGCTAGGCGTGGCCTAGCTTCTGGCGGGGCAGGGCGAGAAGCTCAGCTAGCTGCTCTTTGAGGATCGGCAGCGGCTGCGCGTAGACATCTTCGATCAGCGAGACCAGGGGCGGCGGGCCGATGGTATCGACCGCGGCCAGGGCGGCCTGTAGCTCAGCGGTGATCTCCTCGCGATAGGTCTGCTCGATGGCGGGCGAGAGCACGCCGCGGCGGGTCAGGTACTTGCCAAAGCGGTTCAGCGGATCGCGCTTTTCCCACACTGCGCTCTCGTCTAGCTCGCCCTTGCGATAGACGCTGGGATCATCGGAGGAAGAGTGGGCCGCTCGGCGATAGGTGCAGGCTTCGATCAGCGTCGGGCCTTCGCCGGCTCGGGCCCGCGCGGCGGCCTGCAGCGTCACCGAGGCCAGCGCCAGCACGTCGTTGCCGTCCACCCGGATGCCCGGGAAGCCGTAGGCCAGCGCCTTGTGCGCGATCGACTTGGCGGCCGTCTGCACCGTGGCTGGCGTCGAGATGGCCCAGCCGTTGTTGCGACAGACGAAGATGCACGGCGCCTTCCACACACCGGCAAAGTTCAGGCCGACATGGAAGTCACCCGGCGAAGCGGTGCCCTCGCCAAAGTAGACGACCGAGACGTCGTCTTTGCCCATGATCTGGGCGGCGCGGGCCGCTCCTACCGCCTGCGGAATCTGTGTCCCGACGGGAGAAGAGATCGAGACGAAGTTGCCGGCGCGGAAGGTGTGATGCACCGGCATCTGCCGGCCCTTGACCGGATCTTCGGCGTTGCCGAACAGCTGATTGGTGTAGTCGCGCAGGGTATAGCCGCGCCAGAAGGCGATGCCGGGCTCGCGATACGACGGGAACACCCAGTCGGTCTGGCGCAGGGCGTAGGCAACGCCGAAGTGGGTCGCCTCTTCGCCGAGCGACTGCATGTAGAAGCCCAGGCGCCCGGTGCGCTGCAGCTTCATGAAGCGATCATCGACCAGCCGGACCTTGAGCATCTCGCGATAGATACGCAGGCCGTCGGCGTCGCTGATCCGCGGCACCAGCGACGGATCGACATCCGGCCGCACCGCGCCGTCATCGTCCAGGATGGCAAAAGGCGGCGGAGGATCCCCCGCTTCCAAAATGGTCAGGCCAGGAGCGCTTGCTTGATTCATGGCGCTCCCTTGTAAGCGCCAGACGGCGAGCGAGTCAATACGCTTGTCGGGGCCCGGCCAGCGCATGGCCAGCACCGCGCCGGCTTGGCAGAGCAGGGGCGCGACCCGCTGTTGCGTGCATCCCCGCGCAGCGCCGACATAACATGGCTGGCCGTGCGTTTTTTTTTCCGCCGGGCAAAAAAAGCTGAAACCACAGCGCCCGTCCCGTCACTTGCAGATGACCGCCAGCATCCAGGCACGGCAGCTCGGATGCCCGGTCAGCAGACAGACGCGACGGACGGACTGAAAGCAAAGATGACAGGCAAGCGGGCCTTGGCGCTGGTGCAGACCTCGTACCCCTTGGGGGGGCTGACCGGCGACGAAGAACAACGAGCGCTGGCACCGCGCGAGACGCCACTTTTGGCGCGCGCGCAAGACGGTGATCGGGCGGCGTTCCGGGCGCTGTTCCTGCAACACAGCCCGGGTGTCCGTCGCTATCTGGGCGACCTGCTGCGCGACGATGCCGCCGCCGATGACGCCACGCAAGAGACCTTCCTGCGTGCGTTTGACACGCTACCCACGCTGCGGGATAGCACGCGGCTGCCCTCTTGGCTGTTCGGCATCGCGCGCAACGTCTTTTTGGAGCACTGCCGCAGCCATCGCAAGCTGGCGCTGCTCGGCAGCGAGGCCGCGGAGGAGAGCGAGCCGGTGGATGAGTCGCCGACCCCGGATGTCGCGCTGCTCTTGGCAGAGGCCGATCGCGTGTTATTGGCGGCGCTTGCGCACGTCGGTGAGCCGCGAAAGAGTGCCCTCTTGCTGCGCCTCGATCACGGACTGGCCTACGAAGACATCGCCGAGCTTATGGGCTGGTCGATCGCCAAAGTGAAGAACGAAATCCATCGTGCGCGCTTGCAGCTGCGCTCGCAGCTCATGCGCTATTTGGGAGGTTCATCGTGAGTACCCATCCCCCGGTTCAAGATCTCGAAGCCCTCGTCGCTGGCAGCCTGGATGAAGAGCGCAGCATCTTGCTCACTGCGCACACCGATGACTGTCCGCTGTGTACCCGTGAGCTGGCCTGGCTGCGGGCCGAGCGCGAGCTGTTTGAAAAGCGGGCGCGCGGTGTGCCACCGTCGGAAGCCTGGTCGCAGATCGAGGCCCGCATCGAGTCTTCGCTCAGCGAGCGGCTGGCACGCCGGCAGCCGGTGACGGGGGGACTGCGCCAGCGCCTGCGGCTGTCGTTCCAGCGCGATCGAGCCCAGTGGTATGCCGTTGGCGCTGCAGCGGCGGCGCTGTTTGGCGTGGTCGCGGTCAGCCCGCTGTCACCGCTGCGCCGGGGGCAGGATGCGCCGCTGCCGGCGGCGCAGGTCAGTCCGCCAGAAGTCCTCCCAGGCGCCGGACCATCGCCCGCCACGCCGGAGGTTCTGAGCGAGCCTGGCGACGAGGATCACCTCAGCAGCAGTGCCAAGCTAAGCGGCCCGGTGTCGCTGGAGCTGGCGACCTCGGCGGCCGAGGTTGAGGTGCTGGCTGGACCGAGCGACTCGGCCAAGGTCACCGTCAGCGATAGCAGCGAAAAGTCGGTGCGCTGGGTGCCGCCGCGCGATGCGCAGGGTAGCTGGCGACTGGAGTACACAAGTGGCAGCACTCTGCACGACGGTCATCTGCGCCTGCAGCTGCCGACCGGCAGCCGGCTTGCTATCCGCACCGCCTCGGGCGATGTGCAGGTGGCGGACCTGGGCGGCGACCTGAGCATCGATACCGCCTCGGGCGATGTCACGGTGCGGGGGGCTCGGACGGTCAAGGTCAATACCACCAGCGGCGATGTCGATCTGCGCGAGGTCAAGGGCGCCATCGAGAGCAAGACGACCTCGGGTGAGCTGCGGGTCGGCGGCGAGGTCCTGGCGCCGCTGCGCTTTACTTCGGTCTCGGGCGATCTGCAGCTGGCGGGGCCCTGCCGCATTGCGGCCTGTCAGGTCACGGCCACCACCACTTCGGGCAGCCTGCAGCTCCTGCCGCACCGCGACCACGCGCTGACACTGCGTCTGTACTCGCAGAGCGGAGAGATCAGTGGGGCGGGCGCGCTGACCGTCGAGACCAAGCGCAGCCCGGGCCAGCCGACGCAGTGGCTGACCAAGCTCGGAGCCGGCACTGGCTCGATCGAGCTGCACAGCGTAAGCGGCGACGTCAGCCTCGAAGCCCACTAGCGCTGCGGCTGGTGAACGCCGCGGCGCAGGCGACGCCGCTTGTGGGGCCCTGCCTGTGATACCGTGCCAGGCATGTGGATCATGGCGCTGCGCTTGGCGCTACGAGCTCTGCGGCGGAATCGGATGCGCTCGGCGCTGACTGCGCTGGGGGTGATCATCGGTGTCGCGGCGCTGATTACGACGGTGGTCACCGGCGAAGGGGCGCGCAAGGTCATCGCCCAGCAGGTGGCCTCGATGGGCTCGGCGATGCTGATGATCGTTCCCGGCTCGTCAAACCAGGGTGGCTTCGCGGGCGGAGCGGGCACTGGGCGGCCGCTGCAGCGCGACGATATTGACGCGATCAAAGAGGCGCGCTCGGTGCGCTATGCCGTGCCCATCGATCGCAGCGGTGGGCAGGTGATCAGCGCCAACCTCAACTGGTCGACGCAGATCTTGGGCACCGCGCCAGAGTATGTGCAGATCCGCGACTGGCCGATGGCCCGCGGTCGCTTCTTCACCGATGCCGAAAACGAGACCGCGGCCAAGGTCTGCGTGCTCGGCGCGACGGTGGTGCAGAACCTGTTTGCCGATCACAACCCGGTCGGCGAGTCGATCCGCGTCAAGCAGATGCCCTGCGAAGTCATCGGCGTGCTGGCTGCCAAGGGCCAGTCGGCGATGGGCAACGATCAGGATGATGTCGTGCTGGTGCCGCACCTGACACTGCGTACCCGCATCCTTAGCCAGAGCCGGCAGCACGTCGGGACGATCATGGTCTCGGCGACCTCGGATGAAGATCTGCCGCAGGCCGAGCGCGATGTGACGCAGATCCTGCGGCAGCGACACAAGCTGACCGATGATCAGGAAAACGACTTTACGATCCGCAACCTGTCCGAGCTGTTGCAGACGCAGCAGCGTATCGTCGAGACGCAGACTGCGATGCTGCGCAATGTCGCCGCGGTGTCGCTGCTGGTCGGCGGCATCGGGATCATGAACATCATGCTGGTGTCAGTGACCGAGCGCACCCGCGAGATCGGCCTGCGCCTGGCCATCGGCGCCCGCGAGACCGACATCCTGCTGCAGTTTCTCGTCGAGGCGGTGGTGCTCTCAGTGCTGGGAGGCTTGCTGGGAATCTTGCTCGGCATGCTGGGGGCCAAGCTCTTGTCCCAGCTGGGTGGCGGCACGCCGGTCGACTTTTCGCTGTCGTGGATGGCGCTGGGCTTCGGCGTCTCGGTCGGTATCGGCGTGCTGTTCGGCTTCTATCCGGCCCGCAAGGCTGCCCGCTTGGATCCGATCGACGCGCTGCGCTACGAATAGCCGGCTTACTGCGAGAGCAGACCGCGCCGATACAGCGCATAAGCGACCAGCGGGGTCAGCGGATTGAGCGTGATCATCACCACCGCTTCGTGCTGCGCCTGGCCGCGTACCAGCAAGAGCTGATGCGCGACTTCAAGGCCGAACGTGGTGCCGAAGAAGAAGGCCGACAGGCCATTGCGGGCCCCGATACCCAGCCCATCACCAGCCTGCCCAGCGACGAAGCGCGGGGTATAGGCGACGGCCCAGCCCTGACCGGCCTGACCGATGCCTAGGCTCATGCCGAAAAGGCCGCGGTGTCCACCGAGCGCGCTGCCCTGATAGTGATAGCCGGCATCGAGTGCGAAAAAAAACTGTGGGTGCGGCGGGGCCAGCGGGTTGGATCGGCCGGCGGTCCCGGCTCGCGCTGCCTCGGCGGTTGCAGCGGCGCTCCAGCCACGGCCGAAGAGCTCGCGGTGCAGGATCAGGCCCAGGTTGACATCGAGCGCGAAGCCGCCCTGCACCTCGCTCTGGCCGGGCGCGAAGGCCGCCGCGCCGCCTAGTCCAACGCGCAGCGCTGGAAAGGGGTCGGCGGTCGTCGCGGCTTGCGCGGCATGCAAAGGCATACATGAGAGCAGGCAGATCAGGACGAGCCGGGCTGGCAGATAACCCAGCGCGGGGCAGGCAAGAGCGGGACGACGCTTCGTAGTGTGTGACATTGGGGCCGCACCCTACCGCCAAACTGTGCCGCCGCCAACCGCGCTGCAGCAGCCAGCGGTTTTAGCTCGCGCGGAGCGCCCGGTACGTCGGCTGCGAGTGGCTGGGACGTGCGCCAGAGGCCGCACTACAAGCCTATAATCGGCCTGCCCCTAGCGCGTCCCAAAGAGGAGAGACGACCATGTCCAGCCCGCAGAATGCCGTCGCCGTGGCCACGCTCTTGCAACAAGGTCGCAGCGGCAAGCCGCTCAACCTCACGCGCGCTGAGTTCAAGGCGGATCCGTTCCCATTTTATGCCAAGCTGCGCGAGCACCATCCCGTGTATCGGGCCAAAAGCGGTCAGCTGGAGGGCTGGCTTGTGACGCGCTACGACGACGTGCTGATGGTGCTCAAAGATCCGCGCTTCGCCAAAGACGTGCGCGGAGTGGAAGGGGCTGCCGCGCTGTCCAAGCGGCCGTGGATGCCGGCCTTCCTGCGCGCGATGGAGCAGAACATGCTCGATCAGGATGACCCCAATCACGCGCGGCTGCGCGCCCTGGTGCATCGCGCCTTCACGCCGACCCGCATCGAAGGCCTGCAGACCCATATCAGCGCCATTGCCAATCGCCTGCTCGATCAGGTGCAGGCGCGCGCTGAGCTAGAGCTGATTGCCGACTATGCGCTGCCGCTGCCGCTGACGGTGATCTGCGAGCTCTTGGGTGTACCCGATGCGGATCGGCTGCGCTTTGCCCGACTGGTGCAGAGTGTCGTTGTGCCTCCGACCACGCTCAATGTGCTGCGCATGCTGCCGGCGATGTGGGCGCTGATTCGCTACCTGCATCGCCTGATCGCAGAGCGGCAGGCCCGCCCCAAAGAGGATCTGCTCAGCGCGCTGGCCCAGGTCGAGGAGGCGGGAGATCGTCTGAGCACCGATGAGCAGACCGCGATGGCGGTGCTGTTGCTGCTGGCGGGGCATGAGACCACGGTGAACCTGATCTCCTCAGGGACGTTGGCGCTGCTTGAGCACCCAGACCAGCTGGCCTGGCTGCGCGCCCATCCCGAGGGCATCAAGACAGCGGTCGAGGAGCTCTTGCGCTACTGCAATCCCGTCGAGACAGCGACCGAGCGCTACGCCAAGCAGGATCTGGAGCTGCACGGCACCGTGATTCGTCGCGGCGAGCTAGTGGTGGCCGGGCTGGCGGCGGCCAACCGCGATCCCAGCAAGTTCGCCCAGCCCGATGCGCTGGACCTGCAGCGCGAGCCCAACCGGCATCTGGCCTTCGGGCAGGGCGGCCACTACTGCCTGGGCGCGCCGCTGGCTCGCATGGAAGGGCAGATCGCCATCAGCCTGCTGGTGTCGCGGCTGCCCAACCTGCGGCTCGCGGTGCCGGCCGAAAAGCTGCGCTGGCGCGCCACGCCGGTGGTGCGTGGCCTAAGAGCCCTGCCGCTGCGCTTTGACCGCGGCGCCGCAGCACCTGCTTAGTTCTTGAGCAGCGCTGGACGAATCAAGGACAGCGGCGCCCGACCATAGCGCAGAAGCTCGTCGTGGAAGCTCTTGAGGGCATAGCCCGCCCCGCGCGACGACTTGACCTGATCGCGCAGGCGCAGGATCTCCAGCTTGCCCCAGGTGTAGACCATGTACAGCGGGTCCTGCGTGCCACGCAGCGCCTCCATCTCGGCCACCTTGCGCGTCTGCAGCGCCTGCGTGTGAAAATACTCTGTGCCCTCGGCCACGCTCATCGGTCGGCTACTGGGGCCGGCGGCATCGGTGTGCATGCGCAGCGCCACCACGAAGCGCCCGGCGCGTAGCAGCGCGTCCTGAATCTGCGCCAGGCGCAGGCGCGGATCACCGCCGCCATAGCCCTCATCGAGCATCATCTGCTCGGTGTAGTGGGCCCAGCCCTCGATGTTGCTCATCACGCCGAACAGCTGTCGCGCCCGGCTGAGCTTGGCATCCCACAGGTGCTGCAGATAGTGGCCGGGATAGGCCTCATGGATCGCCGTCACTTCGATGATGGCTCGGCTATGGGCACCGCGCAGAAAGTCCTCGGCCTGATCCGGCTTCCAGCTCGGATTGGGCAGCGTGACGTAGTAGTAGGCTTCCTTGGCCGTCTCGTAGGGGCCCGGCGTGTCCATCGAGGCCAGGGTAGTGGCGCGCATAAACGGCGGCGACTCACGCACTAGCGGCAGGACCGGCGAGGGCACGGTGACGATGCCGCGATCGATCAGGAACTTCTGCTGTCCCGAGAGCCGCGCCGTGGTCTCGGCAATGACGCGGTCACCGCTGGGATGATCCTTGAGCATGTCAAGCTGCACGCTGGCCACGTCTTTTTTGCCGTCGATCTGCGCTGCGGTCTGGCGAAACTGCTGCTGCAGGCGGGCGATCTCGGCCTCGGCGCGCTTGAGCAGCTGAGGCAGCGGCTCGTCGATCATCTCGACCGCCCACAGCCGCGCCTGGTAGGCCTGGCTGCCGAGCGCGAAGTCTGGCTTGGCACTCGCTCGCCGACGACGCAGGAAGTCACCGAAGCGGCGCAGCGCAGTCGCGACATTCTGACTCTCGCTGCGCAGGGCGGCTTGCCGGCGCTCGTCTTTGATCTCGGGGAAGGCGAGGGGGACGTCATCGCTCAAGAAGCGGGCCGTGGCATCCAGGTCGCTGAGCGTGATGTCGATGCCGACCTGCGACACCGGCGCGCTCGCATCGAGGTTCTGCTCGGCCACTTGCAAGACCGAAGGCAGCTTGCGCAGACGGGCCAGCACCAGATCGAGCCGCTTTTCGGCGGGCGCGAACGAGCGCTTGATGAGCGCGTTGACGCTGCCTGCCACGAGTCGCAGATACAGGCCGGGTCGGCGACGATGGTCCTGCGCTTCGGCCCGCAGGTAGATGCGGGAAGCGATGGCATGGCGGCTCAGATCGAGGTCAAAGCGACTGTCGGCCGAGAGCGGCTCGCGCGCCACCTGAGCCAGCCGAGCCTGCCAGCCGCGCAGCCAGGTCAGCTCACCTGCGATGCCGGTCGGCGACAGGTCATCGATCTCGCCATCGTAGGTGTGCACGCCCAGCTCAGTGGCTTCAAGCGGATAGCGCTTGAGGTACTCGGTGGACAGCGTGTCGATCAGGGCGGCGAAGGCCTTCTCGTCGCTGGGACTGGCCGCTGCCGGCCGGACCAGACCACTCAGCATGAGGCCAGCGCACAGCCAAAAAAGAGCCAAGCGGCGCAGCAGGGGGCGGTGACAGGACAGGGTCGTCGAGCGGTTGCAGGTGCGGTTCATCGGGGCTGTTCCCTCTCTGCTTTCGATTGATCGGCGGGATCGAGAGATCGCGTAGCGTGGGGCGTGGGGCGGGCTGGGTGAATCAGGCCGCTATGTGCGGCATGCGCAACCGCGCCGCGCAGCAGCCGCAGGCGCTCGTGGTCGGCCATGCGCAGCAGAGCCTCGGCGTGCAGGCGCTCGCCCGCGATCTCGGCCAAAAGACCGTGATCGATGGCCGACAGCAGGCCGAGCGCGGTCTGCTTCGGCTTGGTGAAGATGGGCAGGAGCTCACCGACGCGAAACGAGAACGGTGGGATGGTGCGGGCGATGTCGAGGACCTCTTCGGAGAGGGTGCGCGACAGGCCATCGCAGACCGTCAGGTGCGGCGTGAAGCCGGGGTAGTCGGGCTTGCGCCACAGCGTGCGGAGCTGCTCGGCCTGGCAGCGCAGGATGACGGTGGACTGTCGCTCGCTCAAGAAGGCATCGGCGCCGGGTACAAAGACGCTGGTGCCGCGTACTACCTGCGCCTGCTGCGGCAGGCGATAGCGCTGGCGATACGGGCCACGCACCGTCACATGGGCCGGCTCTTTTTCGTGTGGGTTGGCCAGGGCGCGCAGCAGGTTCAGCCAAGCGCAGAGCGCGGGCTCGTCGGGATACACGACGTAGAACACACGCATCTGCGGAGCCTTGGACATGGCTCAGACCAGCAGATAGCGCATCGCCGCTTCGTCATGCTTGACGCTGTTGACGAAGGAATACATCAGGTCGCCAAACGCCGCCGCGCGGGCAAACGACTGCGTCCGCTCCGCCCGATCGGCGAAGCGAGCAAACAGGCGCTCCTTATCGGCTGTCTCGTTGAGAAACCAGGCGTACTCGGCCAGCAGGCGATCCAGGATGCGGCGAGCCACGGCATCCCGGCGCTCGGCGACTTCGCGCAGGCGCTCAGTTGGTGTGCGGTGGACCAGGCGCGACACCTCATCCGGGGTGATGCCCGGCGGTGCCGCGACCAGCGGCGCGATCATCGAAAAGCAGATCAGCAGCCGGCTGTACTTGAGGCGGAAGTTCTTCACCAGCTCGTAGATCTTGTCGCTGGCCTCGGTCTTGCCGGTGCGCCGCGCCTCGTAGTTGAGGCACATGGTCTTCCAGTAGCGCAGCAGATCGTTGAGCAGGAACACCGGTCGGAACGTGTCGGCGTGGTCGGCGAAGTCGCGAAAGTAGGTGCCCAGAATCTCGCGGATCACCGCTTCATAAATCGGCGGGTTGTACACGCAGATGCTCTCGAGCAGCAGCAGCATGCGAGCCGTAAAGTGATTGCGGTAGTCGTCTTCGCGGCTGCCCAGCGTGCGCTGGATGTCGCCGACGTAGTGGATGTCGAGGTAGATGCCGCCCTGTGTGAACTCGGGAAAGCCAATGCGGCGACAGGCCGCGATGATGGCGGCGTCGGCCATCGTCTTGTCGACGCGGGACAGCGGGCGCTCGCTGCTCTGGCCCAGCCGCAGGAAGAAGATGTCAACGTCCGAGGCCGCTGTGGCATCGCCGCGGCCGTAAGAGCCGGTGACATAGATGCACAGGTCGGGGATGTCGCGCACCTCGGGCAGGGTCGAGAGCGTCTCGCGCAGGGTCGCCATCCGCGCCAGCGCAAAGTCGCGGCGGCGGGTGATCTCATCAGCGCTGTCGTGGGCAGCTTCGGTAGGCATCGGCATGGCGTGAGGCTGCGGTCGGTCCAGAGGGCAGCCGTAGCGGAACAGCGGCGGCACTATACACGGATTCGCGCTCGAAAATAGCCTGTCGCAGGGCGGCTGCGCCCCGGCTTGCAAGGGGCCTGCGCCCGGACGGCTACGCGGCGCGCGAACGTGGTATAGCGTCGGCCATGCTCACGCCGTCGTCTTCTGCCGGGCCCAGGCCCCACGTCGCTCCTGGGCTCTCGGATCCGCAGCTCCTCGCTGTTCCGGCCGGCTTCTGCCTTGTTCGCTTCGTCGAGCGCTCGTCGGCCCCGGTGCTGCCGCCCCTGGTCTTTGCGCCGGAGCGGCGCTCTCTGCAGCTTGTCGTCTATCGCTCCGCAGCGGGCCTGCCGGCTGCCGTCGCTCCTGCTGTGGAGGTGCTGATCTGCCAGGCCGCCGTTGGTCAGCCATTATTGGTGTACGGCCTGCCGGAAGGAAAATCCAAGCCGGGTCGGCGGGCCAGCACGTCTGACTGGCCGGACTTGGCCGAGCTACAAGAGCAGGTCGAGACCCAGCTTGGGCTGAACGAAGACCTGTCGCTGTTTTACGCCATGACGCAGAGCGACGCCGAGCTGCGCTGGGTCACCGCCGCCGAGGCTGGGCGCAGCCTGCGTGCCCCGCGCGTCTTCGAAGATCTGCTCAAGGCGCTGCTGCGTGGGCGCTGTGCGCAGAAGACGGTGCCCGAGATCTGTGCCCGGCTGTGTACCCACTACGGTCCACCGACGACGCTAAACCGCCGAGGTTTTCCGTCGGCCGAGGCCCTAGCGGGACAGACGCCGGCCCGACTGGCCAAGCAGCTGGGACTATCGCTGGCGGTCGCCAAGGCAGTGCAGGCCCTGGCTCGCTACTGCGCCGACGGTCGCTTCTATCCCGAGTCGCTGCGTCGCTTGCCCCGCGACTTCGCCGCGCTGCTAACCGAAGCCAAAAGCGACAAAGAGGCCGAGACGCGCGTCCTTACCGCCGTCGACGCAGAGCTGGAGTGGCAGGAGCGGGCCACGTACCTGTTGAGTCGCCTGCCTGGCTGTAGCGAGCGGGTCTGTAACCTGCTGTACCCACAGCTCGGTTTTCACGGCGAGCCGCGGCTGGATATGGCCACGCTGCGGGCCTGGCAGGCTCGCGCTCAGCGACGGAAAAAGTCGGCTACGACGCCCCTGCGAGCGGGCAGTGAGGCGGCCTCGACGCTGGTGCAGCGCATGCTGGGGCGGGTCGGACACTATGCGATTTACGCCGGGCTCGCGCAGCGTCTGCTCTTGCAGGGGCCACCTGGCGTATAGTGCGCCGGCATGTCGACACCGAAGCCTGCGCCGACGACAGCTCGGCGACATCTGCCGTATCGCCCCCGCCATGCCCTGGCTGCGGGCTTGTTGTTTCTGGTCTGCGCCGCGCAGGCCGACAAACCGCCCGCCCCTGCCGCGCGTCCCCCGTCGAGCGAGGCCGAAAAGGGAGCGCCCGGACCGCGCCTGGTGAGCGAGATCCTCGCGACCTCCGGCGAGCCAATGAGCGCCTTCAAGCTGACCTCGGACTTGGCGGATCGCGTCGGGGCACGCCTGGCGGGATCGCTGGGGGCCGAGCGCGCTGTGGCCTGGGCCGTCGCCGCCATGCAGAGCGCTGGCCTGAGCAACGTCCGACGCGAGCCGGTGCGCGTGCCGCGCTGGCTGCGCGGGGAAGAGTCGGCCGAGCTCCTCGGCGAGACCGTGCAGCCGCTGCGCATCGCGACGCTGGGCGGCTCGGTGGGCACGCGCGCGCCCGGCAAGGAAGAGGTGACGCCGCTCGAAGCCGAGGTCGTCGAGGTCGATTCATTCGAAGCGCTGAGCAAGCTGGGCGAGGCGGCCCGCGGTCGCATCGTGCTGTTCAACAAAGAGATGGCGCGGACGCGCGACTTCGACGGCTATCGCGACGTGGTCGCGCTGCGCAGCCGGGGGGCGGCCCAGGCGGCCAAGGTAGGGGCGGTGGCAGTGCTGGTGCGCTCGACGGGAACTGGCTTTCATCGCCAGCCGCACACCGGCGCCATGCGCTATGACGACGGCGGGGTGCGGATTCCCGCCGCGGCTCTGGCGGCCGAAGACGCCGAGATCCTGCATCGGCGGCTGCGCAGCGGCGAAAAAGTTCGCGTTCGGCTGCGTCTGTCCGCCCGCCTCGATGGCGAGGTCGACTCGTTCAATGTCGTCGGAGAAGTGCCCGGTCGCGAGCGGGCGGAAGAGCTTGTTCTGTTGGGGGCGCACCTCGACTCATGGGACCTGGGCAGCGGGGCGCTCGACGATGGGGCGGGCTGCGGTCTGGTGATTGATACGGCCCGTCGGATGGCGCAGGCGGCGCGCGGGGGGCCGGGACTGGCGCCCCGCCGCACGGTGCGCGTCGTGCTGTTCATGAACGAAGAGCTCGGTCTGTCGGGGGCGCGGGCCTATGCCGCGGCCCATCGCGACGAGCTACCGCGGCACGTGGCGGCCATGGAGGCCGACTCCGGGGCGGGCGCGGCCTTTGGCTATCGCGTCACCGGTGGGCCGGCGGCGCAGAGCCTGGTCCAGAGCTGGCTTGTGCCCTTCGCCAAGCTGGTCCCGCAGGAGGTCACGACCGTCGAAGAATGGGGCGCTGACCTCATGCCACTGCAGGCGGCTGGGGTGCCGGTGGTTGGGGTCGCGCAGGATGTCTCTGACTACTTCGAGTGGCATCACACGGCCGGCGACACCGTCGATAAGATCCGACCGCGGGACTACGCGCAGGCGCAGGCGGCTTTTGCCGCGCTGGCCTACGCTGCCGCCAATGCCGAAGTTCGGCTGCCGCCCTCGCCCAAGCCCAGCCGCTTTTGACCATGAAATTCCCTCAGCTCCGTCCCTGGCCAAGTACGATGAAATCATGCGTGTACTAGTCATCCTCGATCCGCCGCATAGCCTGCGTCCGCGCAGCGATACCTCGGTCGCCATCATCGACGAGCTTTTGCAGCGCGGCCACGAAGTTGGAATCTGCGAGCTCCACGAGCTCTGGCTGCGCCATGAGGTGGCTGGCGCCGATGTGCGTCGCGTGCAGAGTGCCAGCCGCGAGAGCGCCCCGGCACTGCACTGCCAGGCCGAGTCTCAGCCGCGGCCGCTTGGCGATTTTCATGCGGTGCTGATGCGCAAAGATCCGCCGTACGACGTGGCCTATCACACCGCGACGCTGATTCTGGAGTACGCGCGCGGCAAGACGCTGCTCATCAACGACCCGCGCGGCCTGCGCGAGGCCAATGAAAAGCTGTTCATCTTTCACTTCCCCGATCTGCTGGCTCCGACGCTGGTCAGCCATCGCATCGATGACCTGCGGGCCTTCATGCGCGAGCAGGGCGGGGAGATGATCGTCAAGCCGCTCGACGGCTACGCTGGCCTGTCGGTGTTCAACGTCCGCGAGAGCGACTCGAACACCGGCGCCATCCTCGAGACCATGACGCATCACGGTCGGCGCTGGGTGATGGCGCAGCGCAAGCTCGACGTGCGCGGCAAGGGTGACAAGCGCATCCTGCTGCTCGACGGAGAGTTTCTGGCGGCGCTGTTGCGGCTACCAGCCGACAACGAGCTACGCAGCAACCTGGCGCTGGGCGGCACGGCGCAGCCAACCGAGCTTACTCCGCGAGAGCGAGAGATCTGCGAGCGAGTCAAGCCGCGCCTGCGTCAGGAGGGCTTGCACCTCGTGGGCCTCGACGTCATCGATGGCCATCTCACCGAGATCAACGTCACTTCGCCGACCGGCATCCAGGCGGCCAATCGCCTGTACAACGCGCGCTTCGAGCGCCGTGTGGTGGACTTCATCGAAGCCCGCGCGCCGCGTCTCTCGTAGCCGTTCAGCGACGGGCCAGAGTCGGGCTGGCGAGCGGCACGCCCACCAGACCGGAAAAGCAAAAAGGCCGGCCCTCTTACGAGAGTCGGCCTCTGCCGTTTTCTGCGACGGGAACCTGCAAGCAGGCCGCGCCGCAGACGGAACTACTTCTTCTTCGCCGGCTTCTTGGCGGGGGCCTTCTTGGCAGGGGCCTTCTTCGCCGGAGCAGCCTTCTTGGCGGGGGCCTTCTTCGCCGGGGCGGCCTTCTTGGCAGCCGGC
>CAZVMD010000114.1:0-20302 GCA_964628555.1 uncultured Myxococcales bacterium
CCCGAGCTGCAGGGGCGCTTTCCGATTCGCGTCGAGCTAGAGCCGCTCAAACAAGAAGATCTGGTGCGCATCCTCACCGAGCCGGAAAACTCGCTCACCCGGCAGTATGAGGCGCTGTTACTGACCGAAGGGGTGCGGCTAAAGTGGCGCGAGGACGCCATCGCTGCCATCGCTCGACTGGCGGCGCAGGCCAATCAGATCATCGAAAACATCGGCGCGCGTCGACTGCAGACCATCCTGGAGCGGGTCCTCGATGAGCTCTCGTTCGAGGCCCCCGAGGTCGGCCGTCACGGCGAGTGGCAGGTCGAGATCACTGCTGACTACGTCGAGAAGCGAGTCGCCGGTGTGCTCTCGGATCCCGATCTGTCGAAGTACATTCTTTAGGCCGCAAGCCGGCGATTTCACTCGCCTGCCGGACGTGATGTCGACACGACCGCGGCCGCCATCGCCACTCTCTTTCCAAGTAGAATGAACGCGGAAAGGCAAAGTTCATGACTCTGTCGCGACTACTGGTTTCGTGGGGCAGTGCCACGCTGGCTCCGCGTTCGCTTGCGGCTTCGTTGCTGCTATCGGGTCTGCTGTGCGCGTCGTCAGCGCCCGCCCAACAGCCGGCTGATTCGGGGTCAGCACCGTCGGTGCAGCCGGGGAGCCCGCCGGCCTATCCGCAGTATCCGCCAGGCTACGCGCCATACCCGCAGAGCGGCTATCCCCCGCCCGGTTATCCGCAGCCCGGCTATCCCCAGAATGCGCCGCCGAGCTATCCACCCAGCGGAGCGAGCGGCCAGGCTCCGGCGCCGGGGGCGCCCGGGTATCCGCAGTATCCGGCGCCCGGCTATCCGCCGGCTGCGTATCCACCGGGAGCGCAGCCATACCCGCAGTATCCACCATCGGCTACGCCACCTCCGGGCGCGGCCTATCCTGGCTATCCGTCGGGGTATCCGCCTGGCTATCCCTCAGGGTATCCGCCGTCTGCAGCACCGGCCCCCACCCCGGCAGCGCCCGTACCGCCAGCCGCGGCGCCGGCTCCGGCCGAGACCGCGAAGCTGGTGCTCAGTGCTGGAAGTGAGGAGGCCAAGACCGCGCTCTGGGCCTGCCTGGAAGCCGTCGAGAACTATCGCGCTGAGCAGGCCCGGGTGCGCTGCGGCGATGCGCTGAGCAAGGATCCGCAGCTGGCTCTGGCGCAGGTGTTTCTGGCCCAGGTCGCACCCTCTGCCGCAGTCGCCAAGAAGCGAATTAGCGAGGCCAATGAGCTGCTGGCGCGGCGACCGCTGCCAGAGATCGAGCGTCTGTTGGCCGAGGCGCTCTTGGCCCAGCTAGAGGAGCGTCGGCCGGCTGCGCTGGCTGCGCTCGACGCGCTAGTCGGCAGCCTGCCAGGTGACAAGCGCGCGTATCACTACCGCGGGCTGTGGCGCTATCGCAGCGGTCAGCTTGACGGCGCGCAGGCTGACTTTGAGCGCGCGACGCAGCTCGATGGCAAGTTCGGTCCGGCCTGGAATGCGCTCGGGCACCTGCAGATCCGCCGCGACAAGCTGGACGATGCGCAGAAGGCCTTCGAAAAGTACATTGAGGCGGCGCCGAAAGAGGCCAACGCCTATGACTCGCTAGCGAGCTTGGATCTCCGTCGCGGCAACCTGGGACCGGCGGTCGAGCACGCTCGCAAGGCGCTGGAGCTCGACGGGAAGTTCCTCCGGGCCAACGCCCGCCTGGGCGATGCGCTGCTGTTCCAGGGCAACCCCGTCGCGGCGCGGCGGGCCTATGCGGCGCTGATGGCTTCGAACGATCCGGCCGAGCACCACGATGGGGCGATGCGCAGCGCGCGCAGCCATGTGTTCGAAGCCCAGGGAGCGCCGCCGAGTCGCCTGTTCCAGAATGCCGAAAAAGAGCTGCAGGCCGAGGCTGATCTCGCGAAGAAGCTCGATCGCCGAGCGGATCAGCTGCACGCCTGGGTCGAGCTGGCTCGCATGCAGATCGAGCGCGGCGCGCTTGGCGAGGCCGGCCACACCATTCACGGCGCGCGCGAGCTCCTCGATGACAGCGGCAAGAAAGCGGCGCCAGCAGCGCCGGAAAAGACCGATGCTGAGGCGAGCAAGAACGCCGACAAAGCGGCGCCAACCCTGACCCCTGACGAGCGCTTGCGCTACCAGGTCGAGGTCGTGGTGCTGCGGGCGCTGCTGCTGGGCAGCATCGGCGAGTCGGGTCTGGCTGAGGAGCGGGCAGATGAGCTGGAGAAGCTGTGGCGTGGCCCGGCCGGCCTGGTGCGGGCGCGTGAGCTGCGCGGTGATCTAGCCGCGCGTAGTGGTGACCGCGAAGGCGTCGTCAAGCTGCTCGATCCAACGGTGACCAGCGACGGCAGCAAGGCCAGTACGACTAGCCTGCGGCCGCTCTCGCGCTTGGCGCTCGGCTTTGCGCTCGGCGGGGGCAAGGCCGGCGAGCAGCTCGATACTGGGCGGGCGAGGGCGCTGATGGAGGAGCTGTCGAAGCGCAACATCAACGACCTCGAAGGTGCGCTGACCCGCGGGCGGGCTCGCGCTTGGCTGAAGCAGAACCCGGCGGAAAAAGCCGACAAGAGCGATGGCAAGGCCGAGAAGACGCCATGAAGTGGCTAGCGCGGGGGGCGCTGTGGCTGACCGTCTTTCTGACGCTGTTTATCGTCGCGTTCAAAGCGCGCTTCGGCGGGGGCTTGCAGCCGTTCCCGGATCTACGCACTCCGCCTGTAATCTCGCCGGCTGAGGCGGAAAAGGGACTGGAGATCGTCGCCACGCTGCCGGTGGCACCCGGTAACGTGGCGGTGTCGGCGAGTGGTCGCGTGTTTTTCACGCTTCATCCCGAGGGGCGGCCCGAAGGCGACAAGCTTGTCGAGCTCGTCGCTGGTCAGCCGGTGGCGTTTCCCAGTGCCAGCCTGCAGGGCGCGGGCAGTGGCGGCGCGTCCTTCGATACGCCGCTCGGGGTGCGCATCGATGGACAGGAGCGGCTGTGGGTGATTGATCACGGCTTCCACGGCCTGCGTCAGCCGCGCCTGTGGGCTATCGATGTAAGGACGCGGGCGGTGGTGCAGCAGCGCGACCTGCCGCGGGGGATCGCTGGCCTGGGATCGTTTCTGCAGGATCTGGCCGTCGCGGCGGATGGCAGCAAGATTTTCATCGCCGATGCCAGCGTCGTCGCGGGCCGGCCGGCCATCGTGGTCTACGACGTAGGCAGTGGCAGCGTCAGCCGACGGCTTGAGGGTCACGAAGCGCTGACCGACCGGCCTTATCTGGTCCGGGCGCGCGGCAAGCCGATGCGTCTGTTCGGTGGTCTGTTCAACCTGCACGTGGCCCTCGACTCGATCGCCCTCGACCGTCGTGGGGAGTGGCTGTATTTCGGCGCCATGGCCAGCCAGGGGCTGTATCGCGTACGAGCGAGTGATCTGGCCGATGCGAGCCTGAGCGAGGCGGAGCTCGGTCGGCGCGTCGAGCGCTTCTCGGACAAGGTGCAGACTGACGGCATCTCGACGGACAGCGACGACAATATCTATCTGACCGACATCGAGCATGGCGGGCTGGCCATCGTCGGCAAAGACCGACGGCTGCAGACGCTGTTGTCTTCGCCGCGCCTGCGCTGGCCCGATGGGCTGTCGTTTGGTCCCGACGGCTATCTGTATATCGCCGATAGCAACCTGGGCGAGCTGATGATGCAGTCGCGCGGCCACATGCGCAGCCAAGCGCCGTACTACCTCTTCCGCATCCGCTTGCCGCACTCGGCCCCAGCGGGTCAGTGAGCCTACCTTCGGGCCCAGATCCCGGGCGCGACCTCTTCAGCGTAGCCCTCGGCGCGGAGCTTGTGCAGGTGGGCGAGCAAGGCGCGTGCGGCGAGAGCGCGGTCGACATCGGGCTTGTCGTCGTAAGCGCACGGCACGAGGTCGGGTAAGGCCGTGGCCTCAGAGGACAGCGCCTGCCGCAGCTTGTCTTCCCGCATCACGCGATGTTGGACGTACGCCGCAAGGAGCAGCGGGCCAGCCGCCACCGAGGCGCCATGGGCAGGCCAGAGGCGCAGATTTCCCGCCGCAGCCAGCCCCTGCAGGCGCAGCAGCGACTGCAGATAAACAGCCATATCGCCACCATCGGCTACCTCGATGAGAATGCTGCCCACCGAGGCCACCATGTCGCCGACGATCAGGCTGCCGCTGACCGGATCATGCAGGCAGACATGGCCTGCAGCGTGACCGGGTGTATGCAAGACCCGCAGGCCGGCGGGGGCAAACGGCAGCTCATCGCCTTCGTGCAGCGGGCGATAGTCTGCGCTGTCTAGCCGCAGCCGTGATGCCGTCGCTGGATGGGCATACACCGGGACGGCCAGCCGCTGGCGCAGGTAGGCCAGCCCCGAGCTGTGATCATAGTGATGATGCGTCAGCAAGATGCCGGAAAGGGTGTGGCCAGCCCGGCCTAGCTCGGCCACGGCCTGCAGGGCGCGCTCGTTTTCATCGACATCCGGTGTGCCGGGATCGACGAGCAAGAGCGAGCCCTGACCGATGACATAGAGGTTGGTGTGCTCGGCCGGCGGCAGGGTTGGCGAGCGCAGCGGCAGCCGTCTCAGCCAGGGGCTCTCGGGCAGGACTTCGGGCAGGTCGGCGCGGGCCGGTGAGACGGGCGAGTCGGGCATGTGGGCGACCTCTTTGGGGTCTGGTCGGTCAGGGACAGTCAGTCAGGTGGCTCCCCCGACAAACCGGTCAGAACGCAAGAGATCTCAACAGATTCGACGACATCAAACAATGGCCTAGACCGGGCCCAAGACAGCGATAAGATAACGATGAAGAGGGTTTCTCCGTCGCCATGGTCAATGTCACGGCGCGCAAGATTCGGGACCATAGCCGCGATCGTTCGAGCGGTGCCATCGCCATTAATGCCACGGCTTCGTCGCCCTCGGGCTTGGGGCGCGTCTATCACGGCCTGCTGGTCAGCTACCCCAGCGTTGGGCGCGGCATGGTGATCTTCCGCGACCCCAATGGCCATCGCATGGTGACCACGCCGGTGCGTCGCATCCTCAAAGACCCCGACAACGAGACGCTATACGTCGAGACGGAAAACAGCGTCTACCGCCTGACGTTTCATCAGCGCACGCCGCTCGCCGCTGCCTGCTGACTGCGCAGCGCGTCTTTGACCGTCTTCCAGGCCTGCTGATACTGCGGGTCGGCCGCGCCCACGTCGCGCAGCACTTCATAGCTGCGACTGCGGCTGGCGATGCCTTCGAACAGCCCCCACATCCAGCGCGCTTCCGGGCGCAGCATGGCCCGCGCCTCTTGGTTGGCGAGAGCCAGCATGCGCGCATTGGTGATCTCGGCGGCGGTATAGGGATCCAAGAGGTGATTCAGGAAGGCGAAGGCGACGTCCGCTTGCTGGCTGCGCGACAGCACGCAGGCGTAGTCGATGTAGAACAGCGTCCCTTCGCGCGGCACGACGAAGCGCACTTGCGGATCGCGATTGCGGAGCTCAAAGACCTCGGTCGACCAGGCCAGCGCCATATGGACATCGCGGTTCTTGAGCGAGAGCGCGGGATCGTCGACGTAGTCATGCACGCGGGGGAGGTGGCGCAGTAGGAGATCGCGAGCGGCATCGATGTCCTCGGGCTTGCGACTGCTCGGCGAGCGGCCAAGGACCTTGAGGGCGATGCCCAGCGTGGCGCGGGGATCATCCGGCATCACCACGCGCGGCCCGCGGGCAGCAAACAAAGCAGCGAGGTCCGGCTCGCGCGAGACATCGACGCCATCGACCAGCACGCCCAGGCCCAGCATGGTCCAGATGTAGGGGATACAGTGGCGCAGCCCAGCGTCGAAGGGCGGGTTGCGCATCACCGCTGGCACGTGGCCAATATTGGGCACGCGCTCGCGGATCATCGGCCGCACCTGCCCCGAGATAATCAGCTGCTCTGCCGCATAGCTCGACGGAAATACGACGTCGTAGGCTGCACCCTGACGGAGCCGATCGAGCATCTCTTCGTTCGTTTGGTAGGTCTCAACTGTGATCTTGTTGCCGGTCTTGGCTTCGTAGGCCGACAGCGTCTCGGGGACGAAGTAGTCCTTGAACGAATAGACGCGCAGCGTCTGACCACTGGGCAGCGGCGGCACCAGGTACTGCTGCGAGGCCGGCTTGCTACAGCCGACCAAAAGAAGTGCAAACAGGCTAAGAGCCGGGACCAGGAGGAGAGCGCTCAGCGAGTGCCGAGCAGCCGGCTGCGACTGCGGGAGCGAAGTCACCAAAGAGCAGCTTGCCACAGGCGACGGATCAGTAGGCGCTTGTTTTTGTTGCGCTCGGGCTCGCGGCACTGGCGACGGTAGCTGGGCGCTTGCTGGCTCGCGTCTCGGGCGGGCTGCCAGCGCCTGCGACACCTTTTTGCGCACAGCCAGCGACGATGGCGACCGATGCGGATGCGCCGATGCGGGTAGCGCCAGCAGCGCGCATCTTCTCGGCATCTTCGCAGGTGCGCACGCCACCGGAAGCCTTGACGCCTAGCTCGTTGCCGACCAGTCGCCGCATCAGGGCGATGTCTTCCGCCGTGGCTCCGCCCGGGCCAAAGCCCGTCGAGGTCTTGACGAAGGCGGCTCCCGCGACCTTGGACAGCGAGATGGCGATGACCTTTTCTTCCTGCGACAGTGCGCCGGTCTCAAGGATGACTTTGACGCGGGCCGGGCGGGCCGCTTCGACGACCTTGCGGATGTCCTCCTGCACCAGGGCGTAGTCGCGCGACTTCAGTGCCCCCTGGTTGATCACCATGTCGATCTCTTCGGCCCCGGCCCGCACCGCCTCGCGCGCTTCGAAGGCCTTGGCGTTTGGGGCCATGGCGCCCAGCGGAAAACCGACGACGGCGCAGACCATCACGCCGCTGCCGGCCAGCAGGCGCTTGCACAGCGGCACCCAGGTCGTGTTGACACAGACCGAGGCAAAGCGATGGCGCCGCGCTTCTTCGCAGAGCTTGCGGACATCATCGGCAGTGGCTTCGGCTTTGAGCAGCGTGTGATCGATCATCGCGGCGATCTCGCCCCCGACCTCGCCGGTGCCTAGGGCGGAGCCCACGCGCCCAGCGCCCTCGGCGATCACCTGGCGAACGGCGTCGGGACGCCGAGCCGTACACAGCCCGCAGGAGGCACAGTGCTCAGCCGGGCCATCGCAGGGCTGCTCGCGCAGCGGTCGGCTAGATAGGGTCAGGCTGGCCGGCGAGGTGGCAGGCGGCGCGCAGCCCGGGGCCTGCGCAAGCTGCTGCAAGACACGCTGGCGAATCTCTTCTACCAATCGGTCCATTTCGGGGGCGGTCGTGGACATCTCTTCATTCCTCAGGGGGTGACGCGGTCGTCGCTGATCGCCAGCACCAGCTTGCCCATCTGTTCACTGCGCTCCATGCGCTCGAAAGCCAGGGGAGCCTGCTCCAAGGGGAACACGCGATCGACCAGCGGTCGCAGCTTGGCGGCTGAAAACAGCGCGACTAGCTCGGCGAAGTCACGCTCGCTGCCCATCGTCGAGCCCAGGATGTCGATCTGGCGCCAGAACAGCCGCCGCAGATCCAGCGTGGCCAGGCCGGCCGTAGCACCGTAGCTGACAACGCGTCCGGCTGGTGCGACCAGGCCGATACACTTGGCCCAGGTCTCGCCTCCGGCTCCATCTACAACCAAGTTGGGCAGATCGCGGCCACAGAATTCTTTGATCTGCGCTTCCCAGGCATCGCTGCGGTGGTTGACGGCGAAGTCCGCCCCCAGGCTGCGTGCCCGAGCGCATTTCTCGTCGCTGCCTGAGGTGACGATAACCCGCGCGCCGAGCTGCTTAGCCAGGATCATGGCCAGGGTCGACACGCCGCTGCCGATGCCGGGAATTAGCACGGTCTCCCCGGGGCGAAGGCGACCGCGGACGCACAGTGCGCGATAGGCCGTAAGGCCGGCTAGCGGCAAGGCCGCAGCCTCGTGCCAGCTGAGGTGGCGGGGCTTGTCCGCTAGCTGCGCAGCGCGGATGCACAGCTCGTCGGCAAACGTACCGTCGTCGGGCATGCCGAGCACGCGGAACTGATCTCCACCACAGAGCTGCGAGGGACCCCAGCCTAGGCTCGGGTTGATGATCACTTCTCGGCCCAGCTGCTGCTCTGGGACACCGGCTCCGACCGCGGTGACGATGCCAGCCCCGTCAGAGCCGAGGATGGCAGGCAAGCGGATGCCGCCATACTTGCCGAGGCGAATCCACAGATCCCGTCGGTTGAGGGCTGCCGCCCGCAGCGTCACCACCACCTCGTCGGGGCCCGGCACGCGCGGCGCTACCTCGCGTAGCTGCAGGGTGGGCGCGGCTTCAGCCGTGGTGCGATCGAGGACGAGCGCTCGACGGCTGGGAGGAGGGTGAGGCATGCGCGCGTTCATATCACAGACCCTGGCGCTTCTAGCGCGCGAAGTGGATAAGATGCCCGGCCGGAGGTTGTGATGAAAGCACCCCGAGCCGCGCTGTCGTTCCTGCTTTTCTCTTCGCTTGCGAGCTGTCAGGCCGATCCGGCGATGCCGGGACCCGATCCCGACCCGCACCCGCCTAAGCCCGCGGCCTGCGCTTACAAGAGTGCGCCTGAGCCTGCGGCGATGGCTGGCATCGGCGAGATCATCAAGCCAGGCCCGGTGGCGGCGGGCGTAGCCGAGGCGCTGCTCGACCTGCCGGTGGGCACGCCGCTGTCTGGCTATACCGGTCGCATGCGCCTTTTGGGCGGCGACGCTCCCGACGATCGGCTGGTGCCGCACGCCCGGGCCTTTGTGCCCTCTTCTGGCATGCAGTCACGACCGCTGGCTCGCGCGCTGTATCTCCGGGCCGGCGAGGATGCGGTGGTGCTGGTCAAAGCCGAGCTCTGTCTGGCGTACGATCGTCTGACCTACGATCTGGAAGCGGCGCTCAGCGATGTCTTGAAGGCACCGGGTGGCTCGCGCGGTCGGGTGATTGTCGCCACTAGCCACAGCCATGCCGCCCCGGGCACCTATCACGGCGCCTTTCACCTGACCCTGGGGCTCGACCTGTTCGACGAGCAGCAGTATCAGCGCCTGCTGGCTTCGCTGGTCGCGGCAGCGCGTGCCGCGGTTGCGGCGGCTGCCCCGGCCCGCATTGGGGCGGGCATCTGGGATGGCTGGGATCCGCGCGACGAGATCTATTCCGATCGCCGCGACGAAGACGACAAGCTGCCGGGACCGGATGGCAAGCCTATCGGCAAGCACAAAGAGAGCCGGCTGCTGGTCCTGCGGGTCGATGACAGCGCCGGTAAGCCTCTGGCCTTGCTGCACAGCTTTCCCATCCACGGCACTGTCTCTGGCGAGGGCAATCCGCTGATCTCGGTCGAGGCTTCCGGTCACATCGACCTGGCCCTGGAAGATCGCTTCGACAGCCCGGTGATGGTCATGCACTTGCAGGGTCCAGCCGGCGATGCCTCACCGCGCGGCCGCTTCGGCAGCGAGCACTGCGATCCCAAAAAGTCGCTGTGTGAAAACTTCGCGCGTATGGAGTCGATCGGTGAGCTTGCAGCACCGCGCATCCTGTCGCTGTGGCAGAGCATCGCCACCAGCAGCAGCGCAGCGCTAGAAGTGGTGACGCGAGCCGTCGCGAACAGTCGCTCGGTCATCAAGGTGCGGGGCGACATGACCTACACGCCATTCCAGAGCGGGGTCGAGGTCGATACCAGCCGCGAGGCGATCTATAACCCCGACGGCACGGTCCGCAGCCCGATCGCGCAGTTCAATGTCGAAGCCGGGGCCGGGCTGTGCGGCGGCAAAAAGCCCATGCTGCCTGTCGAGGGCATCGTCGGCGCGACCGGCCTGCCCTATGCCTCCTGCGCCGATATCGGCCGCGCCAGCAAGTTCATCGCTGATCTGCTGAAGGTGCCGCTGCCGCTGGAGGGTTCGCCTAGCTGCGAGACGACCCGCGCCACGCTGTCGGCTCTGCGCCTGGGCCAGATTCCGGTGCTGCGGCGCACCGGCGATCCGACGATGCCGCCCAACGAAGACAGCAAAGAAGAGTCGCTGCTGCTCTTGACCCTGCCCGGTGAGCCGGTGTCGCTGCTCGCCGATCTCCTGCGCGCGCGCTCGCCGGTCGGGGCCGACAAGACCTTTGTCGTCGGCTACGCGCAGGGCCATGTCGGTTATCTGCTGGGCGTCGAGAACTGGCTCCTGGGCGGCTATGAGCCCTCGATCAACCTGTTCGGTCCGCTCGAAGGCGAGTGGCTGGCCGAGCGCGCAGCGGAGCTCGCCAAGCTGGCCGGCTCGCCGGAGCGCGATGATGCCGAGGCCTATCACTCAGGTGAGCGCGGTGGACCTGGCGAGGGCAAGCGCTTCGATCGTCTGCAGTACAGCGCGGGACCGGTGGTCGCGGCGCCGCGCTCGCCGAGTGCGCTGGCCGGGATGGTACCGGCTAACCTGCCGGCAAGCCTGTACCTGCGCAGCCGGGTCACGCCGCTTGCCTCGGCGCAGCCCACAGCCCAGATCAGTCGCGTCAGTGGTCGCGCGACGTTTGTCTTTTACGGCGGCGATCCCGAAGAAGATCTGCCCGAAGTGACGCTGGAGCGCGAGAGCATGCCAGGGGTCTTTGCTCCGGTGCGGCAGGCGAGCGGCCGCGTAGTCGGCAGCCGAGGCCGCGACATCCTGCTGACCTACACGCCCGATCCCATCGACGCCGTGCCAGGCCGCGCCCGCGCGCACCTGTGGGCTGCCGAGTGGCAGGCGATTGGCTGGGATCGTACCCAGGGTTTATCCGGGGCCCTCGCTGCGCCCCTGGGGAAATACCGTATTTCCGTCGCTGGACGCGCCAGCACGGGCCCCTATCGGGTCAGCAGCCAGTCGTTCGAGGTGGTCGCCGATCGCGCCATCAGCTGCAGCGCGACGCTGGCTGGCTCGCAGGTCGGTGGCCGCGCGCTCTATCCGCAGCGCGACAGCTTCCGACTGATCCGTCTGGATGGGGCCAGCGATGGTGATGTTCCGCTGTTTGGTGAAGCGACGGCGACCGTCACCAGCCGGGCTACGTCGGCGACGCAGAAGGGGGCGATCGATCCGCGCGATGGCACGTTCAAGGTCGATACGACGGGCCTTGACGCTAGCCTGGGCTTTAGCGTGACCGTCGAGGACAAAGCCGGCAATCGCTGTTCACCGCTGAGCCTGCCTTAGTCACCGCGCCGGGGTTCGCCGCCGGCCAAGAGCGCCTCTAGCTCGGCCTCGCTGAGCAGAGGCACACCGTTTTTTTCCGCCGCCTTGCGCTTGTCTTCACCGGGCTCGCTGCCGATCAAAAGAAAGCTCGTCTTCTTGCTGACGCTGCTCACGCACTTGCCGCCGGCCGCTTCGATCCGACGCTGAATTTCGCCGCGCGGCTTGGACAGGGTGCCGGTGATGCACAGGCTCTTGCCGCTAAGAGCCGTAGAGGTGAGCGTCTTGTCGGGCTCGCGCGGGGCTAGCTCAGCAGCGGCGAACTTGTCGAGCAGCCTCGTGGTCTGCGGCTGTGCCAGATAGTCGCGCACCGCCCCTGCGCGCTCTTCGCCGAAGCCGTGGATGGCCGCCAGAGCGGCGTAGACCTCGTCGGGTGTCGCGCGCCGTAGCTCTGCCAGCGATCGGTAACGATCGGCGATCTTCTGCGCCCAGACCTCGCCGATGAGCGGGATGCCCAGGCCGGTTAGAAAGCGGCTCAGTGTCGCTTCGCGCTGGCTCTTTTTGAGCGCGGCGATCAGGTTGTCGGCGCTCTTTTCCCCCAGCCGCGGCAGGGCGAGGAGCTGCTCGCGGCGCAGCGAATAGAGGTCGGCGAGGTCGCGCACCAAGCCGCTGGCCACAAGCTCAGCCACCAGCTTTTCGCCGAAGCCTTCGATGTTCATGGCGTTGCGATGACAGAAGAAGGCCAGCGCCTCGCGCAGCTGGGCCGGGCAGGGTCGAGTCCCCGGGCAGCGCAGCGCGACTTCATCGGTGCGGCGGTACAGCGCATCGCCACAGACCGGACAGGTGGCCGGAGCGACGATCGGCTTCAGCTCGGCCTCGCGACCGGCCCGCCGCTCGCGCAGTACGGTGATGATCTGCGGGATGATCTCGCCGGCCTTCTCGACGTAGACGTCGTCGCCCAGGCACAGACCCAAGCGCTCGATCTGATCCCAGTTGTGCAGCGAGGCCCGCGACACCGTGGTGCCAGCCAGCTCGACCGGGTCGAGGATGGCGACCGGGGTGACGGCACCAGTACGGCCGACGTTCAGCTCGATGGCGCGCAGGCGGGTGATCGCTTGCTGGGCAGGGAACTTGTAGGCGATGGCCCAGCGTGGGGCGCGAGCGGTCATGCCCAGCGCGCTGCGCTGCGCCAGCTCATCGACCTTGATCACCAGACCGTCGATATCGAAAGGCACGCTGTTGCGGCGGGCCTGCCAGGCGCTGACCGCCGCCAAGAGCTCATCTAGCGACTGCACGCGCTGGATATCGCGTGACACCGGCAGCCCCAGCTGGCGCAGGTGCTGCAGGATCTCGGCGTGCGTGGCGAAGCTGGGAGCGCCCTCGCCGGCCTCGGCCACGAATTCATAGAGCAGGACGCGCAGCGGTCGCTCGGCCACCAGGCGCGGATCGAGCTGCTTGAGCGCGCCCCCGGCCGCGTTGCGCGGGTTCTTGAAGGGATCGTCGCCGCGCCGCAGCCGATCTTCGTTGAGCCGTGCGAAGTCATCGCGCTGCATATAGATCTCGCCCCGCACCGTCAGGTCGACTGGCTGACGCAGCGACAGCGGCAGGGACTTGATCGTCCGCAGGTTCGACGTGACCTCGTCACCAATAAGCCCATCGCCGCGCGTGGTGCCCATCGTAAAGAGGCCAGCGCGGTAGGTAAGCTCGATCCCAATGCCATCGATCTTGGGCTCCAGCATATAGGCGGGGGCGCGGGCATCGCCGGCGTTGCGCAGGCCGCGGCGCACACTCTCATCGAACTCGCGAAGCTCCTCGGCACTATAGGTGTTGTCGAGAGAGAGCATCGGCACGGCGCGCTCGACCTTGGGGAAGGCAGAGATCGGCGCATGGCCCACGCGCTGAGTCGGCGAGTGCGGCACCGTCCAGCTGGGATGCTCGCGCTCTAGCTGTTCGAGGCGCTGGCGCAGCAGGTCATAGTCGCGATCGGTAATTTGCGGATCGTTGTCGACGTAGTAGCGGCGATCGTGCTCCAGCAGCTCAGCAACGAGGCGGAGATAGCTGCTGTGATCGTCTCTTGAGTCCTGGTTCGATGGCGAGGAGCTAGGGCGAGCAGCTGCGGGGTCAGCGCCAACCCCCACAGAAGACGGCGACGATGTGGTCAAGGCGGCTCTCCAGTGAGACATGGACAATGCGGCGCAACCTAACACAGCCGGCTGACGCTGGGCAGCTACGGATGGGTTCGCCAAGAGGCCCTGATTGGTCGCGCTGCGCGGGGCCGTAGCCACGGGGCCGCCAAGCCGAGCGGACTGCGCAGGCTGCGCTGCGATGTCCCCCTTTGGCCGCCCGGCTCGCTCATCCGAGCAGCGAATTGCTGCGATTCTGCGCCACCTAAATTGGGCGCATTCTCCGCAGCGCTTTGGCGTGTTATGCTCTGTCAGGGTTTCTAGTACCTCGACGGATCGCCATGATCGGAAAGCTAGTCGGCCACTACAAAGTCGTCCGCAAGATTGGTGAGGGCGGCATGGGCAGCGTCTGGGAAGGGCTGCACGAAGGCATTGGCCGACGCGTCGCCATCAAGATCCTGCGTGCCGAATACTCCAAGGAAGCCAACCTGGTGACGCGCTTCTTTAACGAGGCGCGCGCTGTCAACATCGTCTCGCATCCAGGCATCGTCGGCAGCTTCGACTATGGCCAGCTGGAAGACGGTACGGCGTACATCGTCATGGAATACATCGACGGTGAGACGCTCTCGGCCCGCATCAAGCGGGTTCGTGGTTCGCTGGGGCCAGACGCACTGCGGATCGGTCGCCAGATCGCTGCTACGCTCGCGGCGGCGCACAGCAAGGGCATCATCCACCGCGACATGAAGCCCGACAACATCATGATCGTCGCCGACTCGGAAGCGCCGGGTGGCGAACGAGCCAAGGTCCTCGACTTTGGTATTGCCAAGATCGCGTCGGAGCACGAGCAGGGCAAGCAGAACACCGGGCTTACGCAGGCGGGCGCCGTGATGGGCACGCCGCGCTATATGTCTCCCGAGCAGTGCCGCGGGGCGGCCAAGGTCGATGTGAAGACCGACGTCTACGCGCTCGGCATCATGATGTTTGAGATGCTGACCGGCAAGCCGCCGTTTGATGCCGATGGCACCGGCGCGCTTATGGCACTGCATATCTACAGCCAGCCGCCACAGCTGCGCGAGGTCGATCCCAGCATCCCGCCGCACATCGAGCAGCTAGTCAGCCAGATGCTGTCCAAGGATGCCGCGGCGCGCCCGAGCATGACGGAAGTCGTGCAGCGCATCGAGGGCTTCGGGGTCAAAGGTACCGGTGTGCTCTCAGTGGTGCGCGCTCCCGGCGGCAGTGCGCCGGGGCTTGAGACGAGTCCTTTTGCCTCGGCGATTAGCCACTCCTCAGGTCTGCAGCCGGTGGTTGCCGAGCCCTCGGGGCCGCACACCACGTCGCGGCCTTCGCTGGCTGGCGTTGGGCAGACGCAGGACCCAACCAAGATTCGCGCCCCCGGCGAGCGCCTGAAGCGGCTGGCGATCCCGGCTGCCACGGCCATCGTTCTGTCGGCGATCGGCCTGGCTATTGTGCTGCGTCGTCCCGACCCGCAAGCACCGGTGGTTCCCGCCGTCCCCAGCGTGAAAAACATCGTCTGGAAGATCGAAACCACACCGCCTGGTGCCGAGGTCGTGCGCTCGTCGGATGGCAAGGTCCTGGGCGTCACACCGTGGCGCAACGAACAGGCGGCGAGCGGCGGCAAGCTGGGAATCACTCTGCGGCGTGCGGGCTTTGTGAATCGTGAGCTGCAGCTGCAGCAGGACGCTGATGTCAGTGAGACGGTCGAGATGAAGACTGACCCAGCGGCCGCGCCAGAGAAACCGACGCCATCCAGCGGTTCCAACAAGCCCGGGAAGAAACCCGGCAAGCCGGCGAAGAAGAAAAATGACGACCCGTTTGCTCCTGTCCATTGATCGTGCCCGCCCCTTCCTTTGGACACTAGCCGCCTTCATCCTGCTGCTTGGGTTGAGTGCGCCTTCGATCAGCCGTGCGGAGACGGCCGGTGAAAAGCCGTCGTCGCAGCAGCTGATGCAGCGGTATCAGCGAGCTGTCACGCTGTACAACTCGGGGCAGTACGACAAAGCCATCGAGGAGTTTCAGGGGCTGTACGAGCAGAAGCCGCAGCCCATCCTGCTATTCAACTTGGCGCAGGCGCATCGCAAGGCCGGGCACAAGGCGCAAGCCTTGGACCTGTATGAGCGCTATCTGCGCGAGGCTCCCAGCTCGGAGCTGAGCGCGGAGACCAGCGGCTATGTCACCGAGCTCAAGAAGCAGATCGAGGATGACAAGCAAGCGGAGAAGGCTGCTGCGGAAAAAGCCGCTGCGGAAAAAGCCGCTGCGGAAAAAGCCGCTGCGGAAAAAGCCGCTGCGGAAAAAGCCGCTACCGAGCAGGCCTCGGCCGCTTGGAAAAAGAAGTACGGCCCCACCCGGCCTTTCAATATCGCCAAGTGGGGCGCGGTCGGCGTTGGTGTCGCGCTGGTGGTGGCGGGTGCGGTGCTGATCGGCGTAGATGGGCAGCCGGTCTGCCCCGCCGACATGCCGCAGATGACGGGCCAGAAGCTGTGCCCCAATGAGCTGGACACCAAGGTGGCTGGAATCGGCATTCTGGCTGGCGGTGTGGTTGCGCTCGGTGGTGCGGCAGGGCTGTTCTATGCCGACTATCGCTATATGCGCGGAGCGCAGGAGAAAGCTCCCGCCCTGGCGTTCAACGTCCGCTTCTAACTTGCTTCGGCTGGCGCGTCTGGGTTGGCGTGCCGCGCTGGGCAAACCTCGTCTGGCTTAGCTGTGAGGATGCATATGACGCACAAACTGCTGTCGCGGCTGTGGCCGCTTCGTTCGGTGCTGGCGTGGTCCGTAGGAGGGGCAGCGCTGCTCTCATTGGCGAGCGCAGGCTGCACGCGCGTCACGACTGGCTTTTGCACGGTTGATGAGGAATGCAAGCTGGGGCAGTTCTGTGCTCTCCCAGCTAGTGAGTGCACCACCGGCACCATCATTCGCGGCGAGTTCTCCGGCGGTCAGCAGGTTCCACCGACCGCGAGCCCGGCCGAGGGTTCGTTCGCACTGCTGGTCAATGACAGCGGCGGGCCGAGCACCTATACGTTCAAGCATACGGTGGCCAACGCCACCAAGGCCGAGCTGTTCCTCGGGCGAACTGGGAAGATTGGCACGCGAATCCGTGACATCCCGCTGGATCAGTCTGGCTCGCTGATGCTTGATCCCGATACCGTGCGGGCAATGAAGGTGGGGGACTACTACCTGCAGATCTCCTCGGCCACCTTCCCCAACGGAGAAGCCCGGGCGCAGCTCTACTCGCTGAGTCCCGATGACGGCCGAGAGGTTGTCATGCTGCGGGCCCCACTGTCCGGTCGCGAGAGCAGCCCGGGCAACAACTCACCGGCCAAGGGCACGGTGCAGATTACGCTCGATGAGGCGAACGGCACTCTCGCCTACAACCTGCAGCACTCAGGCCTGCAGGGGACGGTGACCGGCCTGCATCTGCACCGCGGCGGCTTCAATGTAAATGGGCCGCACGTGCTCGATCTGCCAGCTTCGACGACGTCGCCATTTATGGGCATCCTCTCGGCGGACACGGTGACGCAGCAGCTTGACGATCCCATGCTCTACCGGCCGCAGAAGCACCTGTGGCGCATGCTGATCAAGAGCGGCCTTACCTATCTCAACGTGCACAGTGACGCGTTTGTTAAAGGTGAGCTGCGCGGTCAGCTCCTGCCATCTTTGGCGGTGCCGTTTAACGTGCCGCTGCGTCCAGCCGGGACCGTGGCCTCGCAGGCGCAGGGAGAAGGGCAGTTCTTCCTCAGTGATGATGGGGCCATGCTGGCGTTCCGCCTCACGCACACCGTCCCCAGTGCCACCGGGGCCGTGCTGGTAAAGGGATCCGGGGCGTCGCGCCAAGTATTGACTTGTGCTGCGCTGACGATGTCAGCGGGTGCGGATAAGGCGCAGGGCTACTGTGCGGTTGCCGCTGCGGCAGCGAATAATGTCCTCGACATCAACTCGCTGCGGCAGGGCAACGTCACGCTGGCGATCAACTCAACCAGCTTTCCGATGGGAGAAGTTGAGGGCGCGCTCATCGTCCCGGCCCTGCCGTAGACTTCTCCCCTGCGCCGTCGCCTAGCCGACAGCGCTTCTCGGCTCTTGGGCTGCTAGCTTCGCAGTCCCCTCTCCGCCCTCCTCATCGTCCAAGCGCAGACGCAGCCAGTCGCCAAACAGCTTGGCTTCGACGCGCTTGCCCACTCCCGCTGCCCGGTTTTTCCCGACGAGGGCCATGACCTGACACTGGTGTATGCCGCGCCGATCGCTGGCCTCTTTGAAGCGCTGATACAGCGCTTCGATGCGCGCGACTGACTGCCGCGCGGCCTCCGGCGTCTTGAAGCGCAGCCCGCCGAGCCCTTTGAAGAGCGTCGCATATTCGTTCTGCGGCCCCGTCGAGGTATAGAGATCGGCGTAGCTTGGGGCATAGCCGCGCTCAATCAGCGCGTTGGCCACGTAGCTTGGCTCCGTGCGCAGAAGCTCGGCGATGACGATGACATTCATTCCCTTCTGGTACATCTCCACCGCCAGCATCTTCTTGGTCACTCGTTGCTTGCTGCTGTTTTTGCTCATCTCTCGGCCACTCCTTTCCTGATTTGCGCTCCGCACCTATCGAACAGACGCACCTGTACCTTCCTGTAGCTGCCTGGCCAGGCTGATGGCGATAGGTCGGGCTGGTTGGTGAACGAAACCGGCTGCGCCGCACTGCGGCAGGCGGCGTTCTTGCGTGTGCTGTTCCCCCGCTACAAACGCCAAACCGCAGCAGCGCCACCGACGATAAGAATGGCACACGGGTCTGACAATTCTGGCCACCCCCAAAGCCGCCTGCTGACCGACTTTGGTGGCTCCGGCGGCCGCCTGCTGCGTGCTCTGCGGCACCGCACAAAAGGTCCGATCGCCGGCTTCCGACCAACGTAACTACCCGGGAATCGCGCGAAAAACCCTTCCCGAGCCGCAGCGACCTTTGATACGCTAGTGGCGATGATCGCGCTGTCTTACGCCCAGCAGAGAGGCTTCTAATGGGGCTCGAACTGGCGGGCAAGACCTTCGGTGGATATCGAGTCGGCGACGTCCTGGATAGCGGGCCGCAGGGCGTGCTCTATGCCGCAGAGCACAGCGGCAGTGGCGACAAGGTGGCGCTCAAGGTCTACGCCGCCGATCTGGCTCGCGACAAGAGCTTGGCGACGCGCGTGGTGGCCGATGTGCAGCGCGCCGTTGCCGTGACACATCCCAACCTGGCGGTAGTCCGCGAAGTCGCTACCGCCGAATTCAAGGGCAAGCGTCACCTGTTTGTGGCGATGGAGCGCCTGCCGGGAGAGTCTCTAAAGTCGCTGCTGAGCAAGCAGAAGGGACAGCCCCTAGCGCTGCCGCGTGCGCTGCATCTGGGCAGTGAAATTGCCGCCGCCCTCGAAGCCATACATCGCAACAACCAGATCCATCGCCAGCTGCACCCAGGCGCCGTCTTTGTCGCTTCCAGCGACGGAGAGAGCAACGAAGATCGGGTTGTGATCTTGGATCTGGGGGCTGCTGCGGTACCAACCGGCGATGACAAGAAGGCCAAGCCGGGCGGCAAAGTGCAGGACGATCTGCGAGCCCTCGCGCAGCTCCTGTACGGCATGCTGGGCGGGGGCGACAGCGGTAGTGATATCAGCCAAGCTGTGCTGCCTCTACGGCTGCAAAATCCAGCTGTTCCGGCTCGGGTTGACGCGGTGCTGCGCAGCGTCCTCTGTGATGTGCTGGGCAGCGGAGACAAGGCTCCGCGCTACGACTCGGCCGCCGCTTTCTACGCCGCGCTTCTGGGCAGCGGTGAGACGCAGCCGAGCTTTGTCAGCTGGTCCGAAGATGGCAAGACGCTGCCACCGCCGCGCAAGAGTGGCGGCACCCTGATCTGGGCTGGCATCGTCGCAGTCGCTGGCGGCCTGGCCCTTGGGTATTTCTTGTTCCCCAGCGATACGCAGCCGGGTGGCTCGGGCACGCCGGTGAATCCAACACGTCCGCCAGTCGTGGATCGCGCAGGGGGCAGCCCCAGGCCAGCTTTCACAAGCGATGCGGGCGTGGATGCGGCTACGGCGGTTCGAGCGCCTGGCCCTGGCAGCTGGCCACTACGTCCGGGCGGCGTCATACCGCAGGTTCGCGCCGCAGATGAGTGGCCCACTGCTACGGCCGCGGC
Organism: uncultured Myxococcales bacterium; assembly: GCA_964628555.1. Lineage (GTDB taxonomy): Bacteria > Myxococcota_A > Polyangia > Palsa-1104 > JAEUJZ01 > JAEUJZ01. Next base: position 19,391 of record CAZVMD010000114.1, read on the forward strand.
CGCCAGCGGAAGCACCGGGACGCCTGCCACTCCCGCCGCGAAGCCGACAGCACCGACTGCGAACCCGACCGGGCCTGCTCCCTCTGTCCCTGGCCCAAGCAACGTGACGGCGCCGACGCCTCCCGCTGCTACGGTGGCGCCGCCGGCTGCCGCGATGGGCAGCGTGACTCCGTCGGCCACCACGGCCAAGCCGCCTGCTGCACCGGGTGGTGCTATGCCGGGGCCTGGGGTTGCTCCTTCACCTAGCAAGCCCGCGGCGGCTCCGCTGTCGGGCCCACCCGCTGGTCCAGCGGCCAAGCCGGTCGCTCCTGCCGGCTCCACCGGGGTGACGCCGAGCGGTGCTCCTAGCGTCCCGGCGGCCAAGCCTGCCGCCCCGGCAGCCAACCCGGCTGCGAGCACGGCCACGCCGGCCAGCAAGGCCCCGGCGGTAGCTGCGCCCCCTGCCACCCCGGCACCAGCAGCCAAGCCAGGGCCAATGGTTGGGGCCAGCCCGACGCCAGCCGGATCGGCAGTGCCGGCTGCCGGAAACAAGCCGGCTGCGCCAGTCCCGCCGCAGGGGGTAAGCGCAACGTCGGCCAAGGTCCCAGGCCCCGTGCCCGTACCAACCCCAGCGTCGGCACGGCCTGCTACGGCTCCCGCTGCAGCGATGGGAGTCAGCCCAGCCAAGCCGGCGGCTGGCCCGGGCTCTCCGACGCCGGCAGCGGGTAACACTGCTGTCCCCAGTCGATCCCCCAGCGCACCTGCTGCTCCCGCCGGAGCGGTGCCAGCAGCCAAGAACCCAGAACCGCGTCCCAGCACGCCAGGAGCCTCCGCGCCGGCAGCCAAGCCAGCCGCGAGTCCAGGCGGAGCCAACTGATCACAGTGAGGTGAAGTAGTGAAGCGCCTAGCTCTGTCTGTCCTGTTTGCGGCCTC
>CAZVMD010000115.1:0-20208 GCA_964628555.1 uncultured Myxococcales bacterium
CGCGTCGGTGTGGTCCAGGCCAACATCGGCATCCACGAAAAGTTCGTGCCCGGCCTGCGCGAGCGGCAGCACGCCGTGCACCTGGCGCTGTCGCAGACCCTGTCGGCCCGCGGCGCCGATCTGATCGTCTGGCCGGAGTCGTCTTATCCCTATCCGCTGCCGCGGACCTTTCAGACCGACTTCCCCGACTCGGACCCGCGCAAGCTGCAGCGCGGCTTCACCACGCCGCTTCTGTTCGGCGCGCTGACGCTAGAGCGACGGGGCAGCGACTGGGCTCCGTATAATACCGCACTCCTTCTCGACAAGCAGGGACAAGTACGTGGCAGCTTCGACAAGAACTTCCTGCTGATCTTCGGCGAGTACCTGCCGTTTGCCCGCCAGCTTTCCTTCCTGCGCGAGCTGATCCCGGCGATCTCGAACTTCGAGCGCGGCACCGAGACCGCCACCTTCCCGTTCGAGCTAGGCGGCCAGCGCTACAACCTCGGCCCGATGATCTGCTACGAGGACATCATCCCCGCCTTTGGTCGCCGCCTGTTTTCCGACAAGAACCCGCCCAACCTGCTGGTCAATATCACCAACGATGCCTGGTTCGGCGCCACCAGCGAGCCCTACGAGCACCTCGCCCTTGCCGTCTATCGCGCCGTCGAGCACCGCACCGATCTGGTGCGCGCCGTCAACACCGGCGTGTCGGCCTACATCGACGCGACCGGCCGCGTGTATCAGAAGGGTCCGTCGGTCGATCCCAGCCTGACCCCCAACGTCGAGCCGGTGGCGCTGCTGGAAGACATGGCCCTGCTGCCGCCGGGTGGGCTGTATCAGCGCCTGGGCGAGGCGTTCGGCGGGCTGTGCCTCGGGCTGGTGCTGCTGCTCGGCCTGCTGGCTCGGCATCGGGCTGGCCGCCCGCTGCGCCTGGCCCCGGCGGCTCTGGCTCTGCTCGGCCTGCATGGCACGCTCGCGCTCTTCGGTCTGATCCTCGGCGGCCCGACGCTGCTGCGTGCCTTCTATGTGACGCTCGCCCACTATCGCGAGAACCTGCTGCCCGAGGACCTGCTGTTCCAGGCCACCTGGCAGCTCTCGCTGAGCCTGCTGCTGGGCGGGCTCGCCGTCGGCCTGTGGCTGGGCCGCCGCGTCGAAGCCAAGGCCGAGATCGTCGCCGGCCGACTAGAGCTGTTCGTCGCCATCGTCGCCACCACCGTCGTCCCCGTCGTGCTGTTCGGCCGCATGGAGGGCAACACCGGCGCCGTCGTCATCCTAAGCGGCCTGGCCACCCTGACCGGCCTGCTCGGCCTGCGCCTCGGTCGCCGTCGCGCCCGCTAGGGCGGAGGCTCTCTGGGCTGGCCGCTGCGGCGCCAGCCTGGTCCCCCTGCCCCGCCCCGCGAGCGGGCGACGCTACAGCCCGCCCGAGGTGCGGAACAGCCGCGCGCCATTGGGATCACCCTGCGGCAGATCCTCGGTGCCATCTGGCTCGGGAACGTAGGAGTCGGCCTCGGTCGAGACGCCGAGGGCGGATGCGGTGGCTTCGTCGACCACCCCGGTGTTGTCGAGGCCGTTCTGCAGCTGAAAGCGGCGAACGACAAAGCTGGTGTTGTCACCGTAGGCTCCGTCTTCGCTGAGCGGTCGCAGATCGGTCTGCTGGCCGGCTTGATGATTGTCGCGAATCCAGCGGTTCAGGACCGACTGCAGCTGACGGACGCCAACGCCTCGATCGCCTTTTTTCAACATGCGCTCTCCTCGGGCTAGGTTCGGTGGATGGTGGACCAGAAGCCCCGGCTAGCTAGACGCCCCCCGGCAGCCTGTCCCCCGCGCTCAGCATAGCGCTCCGCCCGCGCGGCTTGAGCACCACGAGCAGCGCGACGGACAGACCGCAGCTCGGGCCAGCGATCGCGCAAAGGAGGGGATATTTGCGGGATGATAGCGGCGGCTGGAAGGTGACTTGCCCCCAGCTACTCAGTCCTCATCCAGGCCTCGTCACGGTCTTTATAACAACGATGAACAAGAGAGCTGATTTGGCGATAGGAAACCCGCCAGAACCCTTCCCTGAGCCACCTCGAAACGTTCGCACAGAGTGGTTTTATGCGTTCACGATCTGGCGCAATCGCATCGCAACAGTCTTAGCCACCCTCGTCAGTTTGCTGGTATTCGGATATCTGATAATTATCCTATTAAACAACATTATCGGTATCAAGATTCGCGTCCTCTGGGAGGTAGCAATCTCAATCATGGACGCTCCCACTTGGGAAATCCTTCTACTATTTCTCTTCATGGGATTTTGGGCGTTTATCGGAATTCGCGATTGGTGGATTAGACCTTACCGCCTGCTTCGGCTCTACCGTTTCGGCGCCGTGGCCCGAGGCGTGGTCCTCTCGAAGCGTCGCCTCCGGGCAGACCGCTGCCAAGTGACCTATGCCTTCCAAGATCAGAGCGGGCGATCCCACACTTGCCAGATGACTTCGCTGGGCCTGGCCGACCGAGTGGTCTTGTGGAGCCAGATCCGCGAAGGCCAACCGGTCACGGTTCTCCATACCCCGAATAACCCGTCAGACAATACTGTGTATGAGCTCGGGAACTACATCGTAGACTGAACAGCGTGATTACCTCTCTGCCGCAGCTGGGGCAGGTCCGCTGTTCAGCGCGCGCCGGACAGCAGTGTTGATATCTACCCCGCCCGAAGACGGCAGCTAGACCGGCAGCAGGCGAGCCAGCAGCGTCCCCATGCGGGCTTCGGGGCTGCGCAGCAGGAAGTGGCGGGCCTGCTCGTAGGCCTGGAGGGCCGGCTGCAGGCGACCGTGGCGCTGGTGGTGGTGGCCGAGCGCACGCGCGATCACGCCCTGGGCAAAGCTCGGCGGCGGCTCGATGGCGGCGGCCAGGCGCTGTGCCTGCTGGTAATAGTCGAGCGCGGCCTCGTCGCTGGCTGGGTCGGTGCGCAGGCTGTAGGCATCGGCCAGGATGGTCAGCGTCTGAGCGATGTTTTCGCTGTCCCGCTCGGCGACGAAGTGGGCCAGCGCGCGCAGGCCATCGTCCAGGGCGGCCAGGAACTGCCCCGCCTCGTCGGGGATCGGCGCGATCTGCGTGGCGTCAGCGAGCGTCACTGCAGCGCGCTGACGCAGCAGCAGGACGCGGGCATAGGCGCGAGCCTGCCGCGCTTTGTACGGTAGCTGCCGGCACCAGTCGCTGACCTCCGGCCCCGCCACCGGCAGGCCCAGGCGAGCCCGCGCCGTGATGATGCTCGGCTCCGATAGCGCCAGCAGCGCCGAGAGCTCGGCCATGGCCAGCGGCAGCTCTTCGACGGCCAGCCGGACGACGGCGGCATCGACCTCGCTCTGGCCGGGCTCGGGTGGCGGCTGCGACCAATCGACGCTCTGCACGCGGGCGCGGGCGCGACGGAACCACAGCCGCGGCGCGACATCGCGCGGCTCGCCAACGACCTGGCGCAGAAGCGGCAGCAGCCCGTCGTAGAGCTCAGCGAAGGCGCGATGCCAGCCGGCCTGCCACAGCCGCGTCTCTAGCTCGCCGAGCAGGCTCAGCGCCTGACCCAGCGCGGCCTCGTCGCGGCCGGCCCGCTCCATCAGCAGCGACATGGCGATCATGCCAGCGTGCAGCGAGCGCGGCCCCGGATCGGCGCGCAGCGTTCGCAAGAGCTCATGCAGCCAGCGCCGCTCATACAGATCGAGCAGGCCATGGCGGGCCAGCGCCCGGCACACACCGGCCCGGGCTTGCGCATTGGCGGGGACAAGCGGCCAGCCAACGAAGTCACCAGCCACGGTCTCGGGGACTGGGCTCTGCGCGAGGGTCGGCCCTTCGTCGCTGGCGGGCAGACCCGTCGGCAAGCGCGGCGTGGGCAGCGGCGCCATCGTTGCGCACAGCGCGCGCAGCAGCGGCATCTGGCGCAGCAGCGACAGCTCCATCGGTCGGATCGCCGTGTCGGCTTCGCCGAGCTCGGCATCGCCAGCCAAGCGGCGCAGCGCGAGCTCAATGGTCAGTGGCTGCTGCGGCCGCGTGGTGACCGCCACCAGGGCACAGAGCTCTAGCAGCCGAGCGTCGCTGCCATCGCGGGTCAGATACGACTCGAACATCATCTGGTAGCGACTCTCAATATCGCGCTCCAGATAGCCGGCCACCGCCGACAGACCAGCCTGCGGATCGCGCCCCAAAAAGGCGTACAGGTTTACGATCTGCGCCAGGTCACCGGGCAGCAGGCTCAGCCGGCCGCTCTGCAAGAGGCCACGCGAGGCGGCATCCAGGCGGCCCAGCCGCTCTTCGAGATACGCTGCGGCCTCAGCGACGGTAAATGGACCGGCGGGCAGGCGCTGCTCGGGCCGGACAGTGACCAGGCTGTTCTGGCCACCGGGGTGTGCCAAGAGCAGCACCACCGTCGGAGGCAGCTGCTCACAGAGGCGAGTGAAGAAGTCGCGCACCGGGGCGCTGACCTCGCCGCCTTGCAGATCGACGCCGATGCACAGCGGGCCGCCCGAGGCCAGGGCGCGCGTCCCCGACTCGGCCAGGGCCTGCGCCGCGATGGTCGACAGCGGTCGCATATCGTCGGGCAACAGCGCCGCCAGCAGCTTGCCAGCATGGGAAAGATAGGGCAGCTGCTGCGCCATGTCGGCCGCTAGCTGGGCCAGCTTCTCTGGCTGCGGATAGGGCACGAAGTTCAGCAGACCGACCTCGCGGACCAGGCGGCTGGCGAACAGCGACGGCGCTTCGTCGCCCCAGAGCTGCAGGATGCGGATGAAGCCGCGCCCCGCCTTGCCGCGCCGCTCGCGCTCGCAGGCCAGGCCATGCAAGAGCGCCGCCGACTTACCAGCCCCGGACGGCCCCTCAATGGTGAAGGCGCCGCTGCCGGCGGCCAGGCAGCGGGCGATGGCCGCATCCAGAGCGGGGCGCGGCACATATCCGGTACTTACCGGCGCAGCCACGGCAAACCCTCCCTAGCCTGCCCACACTGTGCGCTGAATCTGCTTGCAAGCATGGCTGGGATGCTACCATTCCCCGCATGCTAGTGCGTCGCAGAAAGGGTCTCTCGCAGCTCTCTTTGGCAACCCCGGCGCGGGCGAGCGCAAGCCCGGAAACCGCGTCTTCTCCGTCGTGCGCGAAGCGCCGATCGAGTCCGTCTGACCGCCTCCGGCGTCTGGGCTGGACCGGCCTTGTGCTCGCGGGGCTTACGGTCGCGGCCTGCAGCGAGGCGCTATATCCACCGCGCCCGCCGCAGACCCCAGGACCGGCGCTGGCCGATCCGCCGACCTCGCGCGTGACCATGCACCTCAGCCTGACCTCGGGCGGGCTGTCGCAGCTGATCGAAGCCAGCGTGCCGCAGCGCGGCGAGGTGCCGTTTACGCTGATCGGTCAGCGCAAGCTGGTCTGGCAGCGGACCCCGATCAGCCTGACCTTCGACGGTGGCAGCGGCAAAATCGGCGTGCGGGCGACGATCACCGGCGAGGCCATGCTGCCGGTCGGCAGCAAGAGCTTCTCTTTGACCATGGCCGCCGAAGCGCAGCCGGTGCTGTCCTCGGACTACCTGGCGCAGCTGCAAGGACCGACGGTGAGCATCACCAGCGAAGACCGCCTGCTGCGGGCCGCTGAGTGGAGCGCCGGCGTGCTATCGGATATCCGCGAGCAGATTCAGAAGCAGCTCACCGAGCTGCGCATCGATCTGCGCCCGATGCTGGAGCAGAGCTATCTCAAGCTGGCGCAGCCGTTTTCGTTCAAGGTCGGCGATGCCGCTGCCTGTGGTCGCCTGGGGCTGGTGGCGATCGAGGCTGGCCCGACGGTGCTGGCCGGCGGTCTGGAAAAGGATCTGGGGGCGGTCATCGCGCCGTCGATCACCATGCCCTGCACCAAAGAGGCGGGCATGGCGCAGGGAGCCAGCACGGTGCCGCCGCTGCACAACGTGTCGAGCATCCCCTCGGGTCCGTTTACGGTCACGCTGCCCGTCGCGGCGACCTACGAAGAGCTGCAGAAGGCGATGAAGCAGGCCTTCACCAACGGCAAGCTGTTCTTCTCGAATGAGTATCCCGATCTGTACCTCAGCAATCCTGAGGTCTACGCCTCGGGGGGACAGGTGGTCACCAAGCTGCACCTCGACGGCTTTGTGAAAAAGGGCTTTAAGGTTTCGCTGGCCGGCGACCTGTACATGGCCGGCCACCCGCAGGTGCGCGACAACGAGCTGTCGATCCCCGATCTAGAGCCGACGGTCGAGACCAAAAACGCTCTGCTCAAGCTCAAGACTGCGCTCGACACCGACGGTCTGCGACGGCAGGTGCGGCAGGCGACGCGGCTGGACATCGGCGCCCGCCTGCAGGCGGTGCGCAGCAAGTTTGAAAAGGATCTGGTGACGCGTCAGCGCATCCCGACCCCGACTAACAATGGTCCAGAAGCCTGCGTCCGCGTCGACCTGGGCCGCGTCGAGGTATCTGACGTCTTCGCCCACGACGCCTACCTGCGGCTGTACGTGCGCGCCACCGCCAGCGCCGCCGCCTACCTGCCCTGCCCAACGCCAGCGAGCCCGACGCAGCGCTAGCTGCCCCTCTCCACTTGAAGGACCTTACGATGCCCGCTTGTCCCCGCGCTGTTGTGCTCTTCTCCGCTCTTCTGCTTTCGGCTGCGCCGTCGTGCGGCGGTGACTCGGGCAGCGGCATGCCGACCGCCAACGCATCGTCTTGCGACTTCCGCGCGGCAAGCACTAGCGGGTCCCAGTTCTGTCAGGAGTACGTGGTTGACGCGACTGCAGTCACCGCCTACAAGAACGCCTGCAATGCAGTCATCGGCGCAGTCTGGGCCAGCACCGGCTGTCCGCGCACCGACGCGCTGGGGGGCTGCACCAACACCACGGCGGGCATCACGCTGACCACCTGGTTTTACGCAGGCGGTGCCTACGCCAGCGCGGCGAGCATCATGGCAAGCTGCAGCAAGGACGGAAAATCGACCTTCGTCGCGCCGTAGCCGCCCGCTCGCCTCGACCCCCTATGCGCCGGCGATGTCGAGGTTGCGGGTGATGCGCGTGCCGTCGCGGCTGAACGCTTCGGCGAGCCGGGCGATGCGCCGCTGGGCCTCGGCTAGGTCGTGGTTGTTGAGGTTGAGGTTGAGCAGATCGATGTACCAGGGCAGCTTCTGCGGACAGGCCAGGTAGCGGTCGACGATCTCGCGGGCAATCGGCAGCGTCGTGGTCTTCGACACGTCGTGGACGTCGCGATTCCCGGCCGCCAAGAGCTTCTGATACTCCTCGGAGAGCAGGCGGGCGCAGAGCTCTTTCGAGAAGCGATCGCCGGCCCGCACCCCGCAGGCATCGTCCTCGGTTAGCGGTGCGCCCTTGTGCAGCCACTCCCACAGGATGCTGAGCCGGATCTCGCCGGTCGCCATGTCTTCCATCAGGTACAGCACATCGTCGTTGCCAAACCAGTCGGCCGGCTTGAGCGCCGCCGCGGCCAGTCCCTGCCCAAAGGCGTTGCCGTACTGCAGCGCTACGCTCAGCAGGTCGCGCGCCCCCCGTACGGTGCGCGGGGCCGGCTCTAGCTGCAGCAGCGCCTCGGCATCCGCTGCGCTGTAGCCCAGCGGCGGGAAGGCGCGGCCCAGCTGATTGTCCTGCCCGACCCGCTCCCAGACCGGCCGGACGATGTGCACCATCTTCCAGTGCGCCACCCACTTGCCGCTCGCGCCGGCCTGCTGCTCGCGCTCGGCTCCCGCCACGGCACGGGCCATGCCGCTCTGCACACCGCGCGCAGATCCGACGGGAATATTGGGCTCCATGCCGCCCTGCCAGAGCGCGCAGCGACCGTCGGCGTCCCTGGTGTTGCAGGCGCGGCGCACGCGATCTTCATAGGCGCGCATATAGCCATAGGTCATGGTGATGGCGTCGATGTTGGGGTGGACAAACGACGGATCCCAGGCCAGGGCATCGGCCACCGAGTTGATGTAGTCCCAGCGGCCAGTGTTAAAGCCGACGAAGCGCGGGCCCAGCACGGCGCGGATCTCCATCAGCTGAAAGCAGGCCTCTAGCTGCTCGACCAAGACGTAGACGCGGACGGAAAACTCCGGCAGCCCTAGCTGCCCCTCCAGTGCCGACAAGATGCGCCCCCACAGCGACGCCTCGACGGCCGTCTGAATCTTCGGCAGGTACAGCACCAGCGACGAGCCATCGGCGCGCAGCGGCGCGTGATTGTTGGCGACGTACAGCACCGCATCGACGATCGACGCCGAAAAGCCTGAGCCATCCGCGAGGAACACCTGCCGATCGTCCAGATGCAGACCGCGGGCCCGGAAGATCTTCGTCGTAAAGCCAAGCTGGCGCTCGACATCGGCGATGATCGCTCGGCCCAGAAAGCCCTGCGCCCAGTCGTTCATCTCGGCCGCCACCTGCTCGGCCACCTGGCGAAACAGCGGCGCTCGTGCCGTCGCCAGCTTGAGGTTGCGCTGGTTGTCGAGCGACATGCTGCCGAGCTGCCCCAGCGCATCCTCGCCATCGAACATCCAGCCATCGGCGCCAGAGAGCAGGGCGTAGGCCACGCTGCGCAGGCTCTTTTCGACCGCGGTGTGCGGACGGGCCGCGGGCCCCGTGCCCTGGATCCACTGCCGCTTGAGATCCGCCGGAATCTCACCGCCTGCGAACTGCCCGTTTCGCGCTGCCGCGACGGTTAGATCGTGTCCGGCGATCCGGCTCTGCGGATCGAGAAAGCTCAGTCGCTCGCCGCGCTGCGCCCGCTGCTGCCGCCGCGCCATGCGCTCGTGCATCAGCTGACGCCGCTCGGCTTCCAGCGGAACCAGAGCTTGCAGCGCCTGCCACACCGTCGCGGTCACGACGTCGGGGTACTGACTCTCCAGGTTGGCGCGAAGCTGCAAGGGACCTTGTGCCATAGACAATCGAGCTCCATGTGAGATAGCGGCGAGGCGGCGGCCGGACGAACAGCCCAGCGATCAAGCTAACAGAAGCGACGCATCTGCGATGCGGCAAGCAGGGTGCGGTGCAGCCAACGGGCCGATGCTCTACCCGCCGCGGCGCAGACCCCATAACGGGATGAGCCGCTCTCTGCGCAAGAGGACGTCGGCCAGGGTGTAGCGATCGAGGCAGCTCAGGAACGCCTGCTGCGCCTCATACAGCGGCTGAATGAGGTCACAGGCCGAGACGATCGGGCAGGTGTTGTGCTCGCTATCGAAGCACTCGACGAGGTTGAAGTTGGGCTCAGTCTCGCGCACCAAGCGACCAATGCCGATGTCGGCCGGCGAGCGCGCCAAGCGCAGCCCCCCGGTGCGGCCGCGCTGCGCCTGGACATAGCCCAGCTGGGTCAGCCGGTGCGCCACTTTGCTCAGGTGGTGAAATGAGATGCCATACGCTCGACTGATGTCGAGCAGCGACGGTGGCTTGCTCTCGGTTGTCGTCGGCTGCGCCCCCAAGTAAAGCAGGATGCGCAGCGCGTAGTCGCTGAACATTGTGAGCTGCATCGGTGGGTAGTTTATGCTGAGATGCGTCGATGCAGATCCTGGCTGTGCCGTACGCGCTGCTGCTCGTCGCCACTGCAGGTCTGTGTCGGCTCCTGCCGGCGGCGCTGCGGCCGCTGCTTCTGGCCCTGACCAGCCTGGGATTTTATGCGCTGCTCGCCGGCTGGCAGGCGCTGCTGATCGTCGGCCTGGCCGCTGTCGTCTGGGCCCTTTCGCAGAGCGTGGCCCGACCGACCATGACGCCAGCCCTGGCTCGTGGCCTGACCGCCCTTGGGGTTGGGCTGTGCGTCGGCGTCCTTGGCTACTTCAAGTACGCTCACTTCTTCGCTGCGCTCGGCCGCGATGTCCTGGCCTGGCTGCCGCTTGGCCCGTCGCTGCGCGGACCGACTACCGCCTCCTCACTGGCTGGCGCGGCCGCGGCACCGCTCGGCATCTCGTTCTTCACCTTCGAGTTCGTACACTACCTGGTCGATGCCTATCGGCGACAGCTGGCCTCGCCCAGCGAGCCGCCCGCCGCCGAGCCGCCGCCCGAGCTCACGCGCTTTGCCGCCTTCGCCCTGTTTTTTCCGACGCTGCTCGCCGGCCCGATCAAGCGCTACCAGACCTTCGTGCCGCTGCCCCGGCTGGGGGGCGAAGACCTGGCCTATGGCCTGGGTCGGATGCTGCTGGGGCTGGGCAAGAAGCTGCTCATCGCCGACAGCGTGGCCCCCTTTGCGCTGCGCCTGTGGGTGCCGGATCAGACCAGCCCGACGGGGCTGTGGCTGGCCATGTACGCCTATGCGGCGCAGATCTATTTCGATTTTTCTGGCTACTCCGATCTGGCGATCGGGGCGGCGCGCCTGCTCGGCTATCGCGTGCCGGAAAACTTCGACTGGCCTTATCTGGCGACCGATCTGCCCAGCTTCTGGCGTCGCTGGCATAGCTCGCTATCGAGCTGGATTCGCGACTATCTATACATCCCGCTTGGCGGCAACCGCGGCGGACCGCTGCGCAGCAGCCTCAACCTGATTCTCGTCATGGCGCTGTGTGGGCTGTGGCACGGTGCGGCCTGGCACTTCGTCGTCTGGGGGCTGTGGCATGGGCTGGGCCTGGCGCTGACCCGGCTGTGGCGCGGTGCCGCTCCCGACGCTGAGCAGCCCGCCGCGACGCCGCTGCGCCGTGCCCTGGCCGGCCTGCTGACCTTTCACTTCGTCTGCTTTGGCTGGCTGTGGTTTGCGACGCCGAACCTGGCGACGGCACTGCACTGCTTCCGCCGCCTGCTGCACCTCGGCTAGCTGCCTAGCGCTTGAGCACCGCCCAGACCATATGCGGCGAGTGGTGATGGACGCGGACCATGCGGACCCACAGCAGCGTCATGTGCTCCAGGTGCAGCGCCTGCTCCAGCCCGCCGACGTCCAGCGGCTCCCAGCCAAGCTCGCTGATCAGCTGCGCCACCTTCGCCTTGGCCGCGGCGTCGCGACCGCAGAACATCATCACCGGCTTGGTGTTGTGGCCCGGGAAGACGTTGTTCTCGAAGTTCTCGAAGCCGTAGATCGTAAACGCCTTGACCACCTGCGTGTGCGGTAGCTGCGCCTGCAAGCGCTCGCTGCCCGAGCTGGAGCTGCCCAGCCCATGGCTGAGCCCCGGCCCGACGGGGTTTGTACAATCGACGAGGATCTTGCCGACCAGCTCGGGAGCCACCGCCGCCAGTGCCTCAGCCGCTGCGGCGTAGGGCGTGGCCACGAACACCACCTCAGCCTCGGCCACCGCCGCTTTCGCTGCCGCCACCTGCAAGCCGGGGTTGCGCGACAGCGCTGCCTTGACGCTGTCCGAGGCCGGATTGTGCGCCGCCAGGGTCACCTGGTGTCCGCGCCGCTGCAGCTGATCGGCCAGCGCCGACCCGACCTGTCCATAGCCGATAAATGCGATCTTCATGCTCTGTCCTCCGTCGTTCTTGGATCGAGTATCGGGGGTCGGCGGACGGCGCTCAACGCCCGAGCGCGGCGATGACCAGCTCGGCGGTCGCGGCGCCGGAGAAGTTCTGCTGCCCGGTGATCAGGTTGCCATCGCGGATGGCGAAGCTGCGCCACAGCCCGGCCTGCACATAGTTCGCGCCCAGCTGACGGAGCTCGTCCTCGATGCGCCAGGGCATAACGTGCTTGTCGCGCGGCAGCAGGCCCATGCCCCAGACCGCCTGATCGGCATAGTCTTCCTCGACGTTGGCGAAGCCGGTGACGGTCTTACCAGCTGCCAGATACTCGCCGCTGGCCAGCTTGGCGTACTTGAGGATCGCCACGCCATGGCACAGGGCGGCCGCGATCTTGCCCGCGCTGTAGAACTCGACGAACTTCTGGTGTAGCGCCGTCGCCTCAGCGAAGGAAAACATCGGGGCCTGGCCGCCAGCGACGACGATGGCGTCAAAGCGCCCGACCTCGATGGCCGAGGCCGGCTGGGTATTTTCGACCAGCGCGGCCAGCTGCGGCGTGGCGATAAAGCCCCGGCTGATCAGGTCAGAGGCCGAGTAGCCGCTGGCATCGCGCGGGTCGCTCATGCCATCGGCTTCGCAGCGACCGCCGGCCGGGCTGAAGACCTCGACCTCGTAGCCAGCCTCGACAAAGGCGTAGTACGGATGCGTCAGCTCGGACCACCAGAAGCCCACCGGCCAGCCAGTGGTCGTCGAGACCGCAGGGTTGGCAATGACGATGGCGACGCGCTTCTTGCGGCTGGGATGAACGATATTGGGATCGTGCAGGCTCATGATCGACCTCCGGTTTGCGTGCGGGTGCAGAGCCTAGGGTCGGTCGCCTGACTATTCTGTGCAATGCAATCCAACTCAACGTATGCTTGCATGCCATGCAAGGATGGCGACGCTGCTCGCCGAGGTCAGGGCCGTCGCGGGCTATAATGCGCCATGCTGTCGAGCCTACTTGCTTGCTCGGGCCCTGGGGCGGCCGAGGCGATTGCGCTGTCGGGCCGCATCGCTTTTGCCTCGCTGGCCCTCACCTTCCTGTGCTTCCTGTGTGCGCTGCTGGTGCCGCCGCTGCGCCGACGAGTGGGCTGGGGCGGCGTGGCCGGGCTGTTCGCCTGCACGCTGTTTCACCCGGCCCTGATCTTCGGCACGCTGCGCGGCGACTGCGGCTTTACGGCGCGCTGGGCCTCGCTGGTCTTCCTGCCGCTGCTGTTTGGCCTCTGCCTGTTCTTGCTGCGCCGACGACGCCCGGCCACTACGAGCAGCGCCGCCTAGTCAGTGCCGCGTGATCGTCACGGTGCCTGCGTGGTCGGACGAAAGCTCATAGACCGCGGCGCCCAGCTCAGCGAAAAACTGCTGCTCTTCGCGGCTATGGGTCACCCACAGCGTCGGGATGCCCAGCCCAGGCAGCAGCCCTTGCAGACGCTGCAGCAGCGCCGCCCGGCCCGCCAGGTCGACCGCCGACAGCGGCTCGTCCAGCAAGAGGGCCCGCGGCCGCGGCGCCAGGGCCCGCGCCAGCGCCACTCGCTGCCGCTCGCCCCCTGACAGCGACTGGATCGGCCGCGCCAAGAGCGCCCCCAAGTCCAAGGTCGTCGCCAGCTCAGCCACCCGCGCCTGCTGGGCTGGCCGCGGCTCGCCAAACAGACCGTAGCGCAGGTTGGCAGCAACGTTCATATGCGGAAACAGCGACGGAGCTTGCATGACATAGCCAATCTGTCGCGCCTCGGCCGGCAGGCACAGCCGCGGCTCGCCAGGCAGCAGACGCAGCAGCCTGCGTCCGCCAAGCTCAATCAGCCCCTCGTCGGGCAGCAGGTGACCCGCCAACAGGTCGAGCGTCGTGCTCTTGCCCGCTCCCGAAGGACCCAGCAGGACGCTTATGCCGATGGGCAGCCGCAGATCAACGCTCAGCCGATACCCGCCTGGGCGCTGCAAACGCAGCCGGGCCACAAGCTCGCCGGCGGCCTCGGGTGACCGCGCGGTCATACGCGCTCCGCGCTGCGCTCACGCGTCGTAGCGGGGCTGCCGGAGCGCGCGCTCAGACGGTTGGTCAGATACAGGATGGCCAGCGCGACCAGCGAGAGGATAAGCGACAGCCAGAGCGCCTGCGCGTCGCGCCCCCCCTGCACCGCGTCATAGATCGCCAGCGCTGCGGTCTGGGTATGACCCGGGATATCGCCGGCGATCATCAGCGTCACGCCAAAGTCGCCAAGCGCCCGCGCAAAGGCCAGCATCGTCGCCGCCCAGATCGGTCGCCGGGCCACCGGCAAGGCGATGGTCAACAGTCGCCGCAGCTCAGAGGCGCCCAGCGAGGCGGCGGCGCGCAAGAGCAGCGGATCGACGTCTTCTAGCGCGGCCCGCGAGGCCTTGAGCAGCGACGGCACCGCATGCACCATCGCGGCCACCACGGCGGCGGTCGGGGTGAAGGTCAAGGGCGCGCCGAACAGTGCTTCAAAGCCGCGCCCCAGCGGACTATGTCGCCCCAGTAGCACCAGCAGGTAGTAGCCCAGTACCGTCGGTGGCAGCGTCAGCGGCAGGCAGAGCAGCGCATCGAGAAGCTCGCGCCCCAAGAAGCGACGCCGAGCCAACAGCGCCCCACCTGTCACGCCCAGGATCAGCGACAGCAGCGTGGCCGTCGCAGCCACGCCAAGCGACAGCCACAGCGGATGTGCGGGGCTGTTCTGCCAGATGCCCCCCGCCACCTTGACCTACTGCACCTGATACACGTAGTCGATGCTCATCGGCTGCCCGCGGAAGCGCGGGAACGTCGTCTGCTTTAGCTGGGAGCGGATGCAGACACCGATGTCGGCCTTGTCGAATGGCGGCGGCAGCGCGATGGTCGTCAGCCGGCCCTCGCCGCCGATCGTGACCGCCACCTTGGCGACGCCGGAGGGCTCGCCAAACTCCATGTAGCACTCGTGGATGCGGCTCTGCACCGGGGCCAGGACAGTGTCGATCTGGCGCGGTGTCAGGCGCTCGGGCAGGGCGGCGTGCTCAGCGGCCTTCTTCAGCTCAGCCGCCGAGAGATCGGCGCTGCCCTTCTTGGGACAGGCCGGATCGCGCGGATCGGGTCGCACCGCCACCCGCGCCGTCGAAGCGGGAGTGGCCGCGTGCACATCGCCCGTGCAGCGGTCATAGACGCGATGGCCCAGTCCCGACACCAGGATGCCCTTGAGCACGGGTCCGGCTGCCGCGACCGGGGCCGGCCCCTTGGCGGGGGCGGCAGCGGGCGTTGGCTGAGGGGGCGCCGCCGCCGGGGTCTCGCCAAACACCGAGCCCACGCGGAAGACGTGCTGCACGCGCAGCCGCGGTGCCACGCGCTCGACGAAGCGATCGGCCTTGACTCGATCTTCAAGCGCAATCTCGTGCGTCGCGATCGGCTGCGTCACCGCCTTGCCATTTACCACCCGCGAGGGCGGGCGCAGGGCGACGAAGCGCGACTCGCCGCCGATAGTGATCGGCTCACTGCAAGCCAGGCAGCCGGGCACTTCCAGATCGACCTGCTTGGCGGTCGCATCGTAGGGCGTAGTGTCGGGCTGCACGTCGGCTTCAGCCACGAACGTATGGCCGCGCAGGTAGTCGAGCAGGTAGGTCTTTTCGCCCTCGCACTGCCGCTTCTGCAGCCCTTCCTTGTCGTCGCAGCGGGCGTACAGCGGCTCCAGCAGCGTCGCTAGATCTTTGGCCGGCACGGCCTCTTTCAGCAGCTCCTCGAAGCTCTGCGCGGTCGTCGCGGCGGGCGCGGGAGCAGCGACCGGTGCCGCCTTGCCCGCCTTGCTGGCCGCAGCCGTCGCCTTCGGAGCGCCAGGCTTGCTCGCCGGCGCATCCGCGGGCTTGCCAGCAGCTGACGAGAGCGACACAGCCGAAAGCAGCAGCGGCAGCGAGTATCCCAGGATGCGCGACGGAGAGATCGATCCACCGAAGAGCGAAGGAGGCGTCATACGAGGAGACTTCATGGCGGCGGCATACCACGACTGCCCGGGCCAGTTCAAAGGCAAAGACTCGCCCGCAGGTCCGTCTGCCAGGCGGACGCGAGCGGCGGCAAACGTGGACCGGATTTTCCTACTTGTGGATGAGGAAGAAGCGCTTGGCCGCGACATGCGGTGGGGCCGGCGGTGCAGCCTCGGCTTCGCTGTCGTCGTCGGAGATGCTCAGGCCACGGCTGTTGGCCGAGAGGCCGGCGGGCTCATCGACCGGGCTGCCCTCAGGCTTGCCGGGCTTGGCCGGCTTGCTCGGCTTGGCGGCCGGCGGCTTTGCACTGGGCTTGGCAGCGCTCTTGGCGGCCCGCTTGGCAAACGCCTTCTTCGCCGCCTCAGCATCGGCGTTGATCAGGTTGAGGAGCTCGCTGCTCGGAATCGGCCGCGCTGCAGCGTACGCGAAGATGTCGTCCTGACCGACCTTGAAGTCGAGCGGAATCCACTTCTCGGCATTGCTGGGAATGCGCAGCACCTGCCCGGGCAGGACCTGATGATCGCCGCTCTTGGGAAACACCAGCTTCGGCGCCTCCGACGACGAGCCGACCGCGATATAGACATAGGCCGGCTGATCGACCGAGACACTGATCGCGATCTGATCGCCACTGCGCAGGCTGTCCCCCGGCTGCAGCGAGAGCGCGCCGCGGCTGGCGCTCAAGGCATCGATGCGCAGCGACAGCTCCACCGGCTTTTCCGGGGCTGGCGTCGCTGCTGGGCTGGCGGCCGGCGGGCTGGTCACAGGCGCCGGGTTGGTCGTCGGCCCACTCTTCTGCGCTCCAGCACAGCCGCCGAGCAGGCCGAAAAGCAGAAGGCCCAGGCCGAGCACTCGCCAGCCGCCACTCCAGGCTCTGGCCCCAGTCCCCAGTTGGTCGTGGGCGGTATGGTGCATGGTGACTCCCTCCTCTCCGATCGCTTCGCGTTGGTTCACTCGGAATCGCTGTCTTCGCTGCCGCTGGTGCCGCGAGCTGGCTGCCCCTTGCCAATCCCCAGAAGTGGTGCCGCGCGGCCAATGGCAATAAACGGCGCCCAGAAATACGGATGCGGGTGGCTCTTGCGCAGCTGCAGAGCAGCCTCGCGCATGGCGTCGCTGCGACCGCGGCCCTTGAGCAGATTCTTATAGTAGCGCTCCATCAAGTCGCGGGTCGCTTTGTCGTCGACTTTCCACAGGCTCGTCAGCAGGGTCTCGGCCCCCGCGACCATCACGGCACGGCGCAGGCCATAGACGCCCTGCCCCAGATTGCTGACGTCCCCGCGGCCGGTATCACAGGCCGACAGCACCACCAGCTGCGTGCCCCACAGGTTCATCGAGGCCACTTCCAGCGCCGTGACCAAGCCGTTGCCCAGCAGCGGATCTCGCTGCTCGGGAGGCAGCCAGGCCGCGGTCTCGGCACCGGCCAGCACCAGCATCGATCCCAGCAGCGGATTGCCGGCGTAGGCGTTCTTGGCGTGACCTGCAGCCGGTGCTTGGCCCGCCGCCGCGGCCTGGCCCGAAGGCGTCCCGACCGCAGGCGCAGAGGAGGCCGGCGACGATGTAGCAGACGTCGCTGCGCCGGCCAAAGACGGGCTCGCCCCCGCTGGCACCGCTGCCGCTCCAGTTGCCGCCGGGACATCGTCAGAGTCCAGCATCAGGCCACGGGCCGTGTCCCCCGAACGCGACGTCTCGCCCACGAACAAGCCGTGCGTGGCGATGTGCAGAATGCCGGGCTGATCGATAGAAAGGAGCGCACTCTTTTTGGCATCGGTCCCGTACAGGGCTCGCACAGCGGCGCGGCGCAGCAGCTTCTCTAGCGACTGCGCTTCCTCGCGCGTGCCCGGCAGTGGCGCGACCTTGCCCAAGCGCAGCCCACGGAACACTCCGGTGCTGCGCTGGGCGGTCAGCGAGCGCTTCTGATCGTCGGCAGCCTGGCCGTCGCTAAGCACAGCAAACTGCGGATCGGCCAGCAGCGCGACGCTCGTTTTGGCCTCGCGCTCGGGCTCCCGCAGCAGATCGCGGCCGGAGGTCAGGTACGAAAGGTCAATCTTGTCGACCACCGCTGTCGGCTTGCCCCGCCCGCGCTCGCCCGGTAGCGGCAGCACCGCGAATGGCACCAGGTTGAGCTGACCATCGGCCGCCAGATACCAGCGCTTGGATCCTTCCAGTGTCTCGCGCAGCGGCATCAGTACCTGCTCACTGAGCTGACCGGCAGCGGCCTGCCAGCTGGCATCGGTCTGCGTCAGCGCCGACAGCAGCGTCGCTACCGTGGCATCTACGCTGCGCGCCGGGCCCAAGTCGAAGGCTTGCGGCTTGCCGCTCTCGCGGATGATCAGCGCACCGTAGCGCACCGCACCGCTCCCCGGGAGCTGCAGTCCACGCGCGCCTTTCCCAGCAAACAGATACTGATGATAGGCAACGACTTCGATCAGCAGCGAGCCGCTCGGCAGGTGCGCTTGCACATCGGCCAGCACCGTCGCGGGGCGATAGCGCGACAGGCGCGTGCGCAGGACGCTGGCATCTCGCAGCAGCGCCTGCTCCTGCTGCTCTTCTTCAGCCTGCAGCTGCGCCAAGAGCTTCTGATACTCCTCCGCGCTATAAAGTCCCGAGCCCGACAGCGCCAGATCGGCCCGCCGACTTCGCACCTCACGCAGCCGGGCTAGCTTCTGTCGCTCTTCCGCGCCCAGTCCCTGGTACAGCGCGCGCGAGGTATCAGCGGCCTCATCGACCGAGCGCCCTTTGCGCAGGAGCGCGGTCGTGGCCACGTGGGTCGCGACATCTTCTCGACCGACCAAGCTCGGCTCAGCCAACAGCGAGTAGGTCAGATCCTCTTCGGCCCGCAGGCTGCGCAGAAAGCGATCGAGCCGCTCTTCCCCCGCACCGCTGCCGGCGATGCTTTGCAGCAGCGCCTCGTTGTTGGCACGCGCCGCGGCCAAGAGCTGCAGCGCCGGCGCGACTTCGCCCAGCCCGACCTTCACTGCCGCCAAGCCGAGCTGCGTCTGCGCCACATCGGGATGCTGCGCCCCCAGTGCGCGCTGGCGCAGGCTCAACGCGCGCTCAAAGTACGTCGCGGCTTGCCGCAGCTCACCGCGCGCCTGCAGGAGCACAGCTTGCCGATGCAGAGTCGCCGCGACCAGCGGATGCTCGGCCCCTAGCGCTTGCTTGCGAATCGACAGCGCGCGCTCGTAGTGCTGGCTGGCTCGGTTGACATCGCCGCGCGCCAGCGCCAAGTCGCCCAGATCTGACGCACTCTCCGCCACCGCCGGATGCTGAGCGCCCAGCTTGGCTTGGCGAATCGACAGCGCTCGCGTCAGTTTTTCCTCGGCAGCGGGCAGGTTGTCGGCCGCCCTCAGCAGGGCCGCTAAGCGCGTCAGCGACGCCGCAACATCTGGATGGTCGGCCCCCAGGCTCTGCTCCTGCAGCGTCAGCGCCTGGCGCAAGAGCGGCTCGGCCCGCCCATAGTCGCCGAGATCTTCATAGAGCGTGGCCAGCTCGGTCAGGCTCTCGGCCCGTCGAGGATCCAGCGCCGCGAGCTTCCTTTCGCGAATCGCAAGCGCCTGCCGCAGGCTGGTCTCGGCCTGCGGATAGGCGCCGCGTCGTCTCTGCAACACGCCCAGATCCAGCAGCGACTCGGCGACCGCCGGATCGTCCGCACCCAGCTTGCCGCGACGGATAACCAGTGCGGCGGTGTACAGCGGCTCAGCCTCGGCATAGTTGCCCATCGCTACCGCCAAGCTGCCAAGTGACTCCTTCGACTCCGCCACATCCAAGCTCTCGGCGCCCAGCTTGGCAAGGCGCGTTGCCAGAGCGCGCTGATACAGCTTCTCTGCTTTGGCGTAGGCCGCCATCCCTTGGTAAAGCTCGGCCAGCTGATGCTCGGTCTGGGCAACGCACAGATGACCGGATTCGAGCGCAGACTCGCGAATGCTCAGCGCCCGCTGCAGCGCTGGCTCAGCCCGCGCGAAGTCGCTGCGCAGCTGATAGACCGCTGCCAAGCCCGACAGAGACTCAGCGACCTCTGGATGCTTCTTGCCCAGTGCTTTTTCGCGCAGCTCCAAGCTGCGTGTCGCCGGCACCTCGGCTTTGTCGAGCTGGCCGGTCAGCATCAAGAGGCCGCTGCGCCGCAGGAGCACGCGGGCCAGTCCAGGTCGGCCAGGCTCACCCTGACTCTCAAAATGACGCTCGGCCTGCGCCAGTAGCTCGTCGGCCTTGGCATAGTCGCCCTGAGCAAACGCCCGCTCAGCTTGCACCTCGGGATCGTTTTCAGCCGCTCCGGGCTTCTGCGCTGCGCCCTCGCCAGTCAGCTGGCAGCGACCGGCATAAAAGATCTGGTTGGCCTGCTGCTGTCGCTTGCGCTCCGCGATGCGCTGCTCGATATGCGAAGCCAGAAACTGCCCGGTGGTCTTGGCGAGCAGCAGCACAGCCGGCACATCGACCCGCGTGGCGATCGCGCGCAGCTCAGGTGGGGCGGCGCCCAGGAGCCGCGGCAGCCCAACGCCAAGCGGCGAGCCGGAGCTGTGGGCTGGCGACACAGCGGCGGGCTGCGGCAGCCTGTTTAGCGTCGAGGTCACAGCCGGCGGTGCTCCGGCTGCGCCCGCGAGCGAGGATAGGACCGCGCAGCTCTGTTGCGTGCCACAGAGCGCCGTCAACAACAGCGCCGACGCGAGGTGGCCCGGCCGGCGATGCGAGTTCGCTGCAGGTGATTTCCGCATGGCTGCTCCGCTGCGCACGCCCGACCCAGCGGCAGCGTGCGACTTCCTAAGACAACGAGGAAACGTCCCGAGCAGCGCGAGGAGTGACTACTGACTCAGCGGGCGAACGCAGCGGAAGCCGATGTTGATCGAGACTTCGTCCTGGGACAGGCGGCTGCGTCCAGCCCCGCGGCAGGCATC
>CAZVMD010000116.1:0-20201 GCA_964628555.1 uncultured Myxococcales bacterium
GCTGCGATCGGACTGCAGCGCTGTCGCCACCTGCCGCATCGTGGGTCGCTGACCCGGCTCTTTGTGGAGCATGGCCATCACCAGCGCGACCAGCGAGTCTGGTGCGGTCGGTGCCAGCGTTCGCAGGCTCGGCGGTGCATCGCGCAGCTGCATGGCTAGAAGCTCGCCGGGCTCGGTTGACACAAAGGGCGGGCGACCGGCTAGCGCTTCGTAGAGGATGATGCCCAGGGCATAGACGTCGGCGGGGGCCCCGGCGGCGCTGGCGCTCTTGCACTGCTCGGGGGCCATGTAGCGCGGCGTGCCCATCACCACCTGCGACAGCGTGGGGCCGCTGGTCAGCTGCTCGCCGCTGAGCTTGGCGATGCCGAAGTCGAGGATCTTCACCCGCTCGCCGTCCGGCGCCACGGCGTCGGGGACCAGCATCAGGTTGTCGGGTTTCAGGTCGCGGTGAACGATCGGACCGGCGGCCCCGTCGTGAGCGGTCGCCAGGGCATCGGCCGCTTGCTGCCCGAGGCGGGCGACCTCACGGGCGGAGAGAGGGCCCTGACGACGCAGCCTGGCGCCGACGGTCTCCCCGCGCAGAAGCTCCATCACCAAGTACGCGGTGCCGTCGGGTAGGCGCCCAAAGTCGTGGACCTGCACCAGGCCAGGATGGTCTACGCGGTTGGTGGCTTTCGCTTCATTGAAAAAGCGCGCGACGAGCTCGGCATCCTGGGCATAGCGGGCGTGCAGGACCTTGATGGCGGCGTGCCGTCCGATGGCCCCGTGCTCGGCTTCATAGACCGACCCCATGCCGCCAACCCCGATGCGGCGAATGAGGCGATAACTTCCCAGCTGCGTACCTGGCTCCAGCGACGACACGAGGGGGCAGGCTTAGCGTTAAACCGGATTCCCTGTCAAGGACAGCTACGGGCGGTTTGCGGTGCTGCTAGCTCGATTCCTTGAGCTTGCGCAGCAGGGTGTTGCGGCCGATACCGAGGATGCGGGCGGCTTCAGAGCGGTTGCCGCCGCAGCGGGCGATGGTGTGGGCGACGTAGCGGGCCTCGACGTCTTCCAGGCTGAGGCCGTCGGGCAGCTGCAGGCCGGGGCGATCTGGCTCAGGGCGGGTCGAGGCTTGGCTGGGGTCGGTGGTGGGGCGGGGCGCGGACGGGGCGAGCGGTGGCTCGGGGAGCAGGCTCTGGCTGGTAGCGGCTGCAGAGCGATCCGCGGTCGGTGCTGCGACCGGCGCAGCTGCCGATCCAGCGCTGGGGGCGGCGGCTGACTCGGTGCTGTGCAGCAGGACGACGGGCAGCGGCAGATCGAGCTCGCTGATCTGATCGCCGCCACACAGGGCGACGGCGCTCTCGATGCAGTGCTCCAGCTCGCGGATGTTGCCGGGCCAGCTGTGGCTGCGCAGGCGGCGCAGGGCCCCAGCCGACAGGCCGCGCTGCGGCTTCTTGTGGCGACGGGCGTACAGCTCAGCAAAGTGCAGCGCCAGGCGCTCGATGTCTTCGCTGCCGCGCTCGCGCAGAGACGGCAGCATGAGCTCGATGACCTTGAGCCGATAGTACAGATCGGTGCGAAAGGTCTTGGCCTCGGCCATGGCCGCGAGGTCGCAGTTGGTGGCGGCGATGATGCGCAGATCGACGGCGATGGTCTTGCGACCGCCGACCCGCTCGAACTCGCGGTCTTGCAGCAGGCGCAGCAGCTTGCCCTGCAGGCTGGGCTTCAGATCGCCAATCTCGTCGAGAAACAGCGTGCCGCCGTGCGCGAGCTCGGCCTTGCCAAGGACGCGCTGCTCGGCGCCGGTGAAGGCACCGCGCTCGTGTCCGAACAGCTCGGACTCCATCAGGCCCTCGGGGATGGCGGTGCAGTCGATCTTGACGAACGGTCCGCGGGCCCGGCTGGAGTTGAAGTGGATGGCGCGGGCCGCGAGCTCCTTGCCGGTGCCTGACTCGCCGCGCAAAAGTACCGTTGCTGAAGTGGCGGCGGCGCGGGCGATGATCTCGTAGACCCGCCGCATGCTCGGCGAGCTGCCAACGATGCGGTGATAGCGCTCGGAGGCTTGCCCGGTGACCCGCTCGTGCAGCGCGGTCTCTGACAGCGCGGTGGCGACTTCGCCGGCCAGCTCGCACAGCAGCTCGCGATCGCGATCGTCAAACAGTCCGGCTTTTTTGTTTAAGACCTGCAGCACGCCAAGGGCTTCTGGCTCGCCTCCCAGCGTCGCTGGGGCCAGGACCGGCGCGGCCAGCACGGTCACGGTCTTGTAGCCGGTGATGCGATCGATCGATGCGGCAAAGCGGGGATGATCGTCGGCGTTGCTGGCGGCGATGGGGCGGCGGGTCTGCCAGACATGGCCGGCGATGCCCTGCCCAGCCGGCAGCCGGATCTCGGGCAGCTCCGGCAGGTGGGCAGCGCGCGAGACCAGCTCGCCGGTGCTCTTGTCGATCAGGAACAGCGTGGCGCGATCGGCGGCCATGGCCTGCGCCACCAGATCGACCACTCGGCGCAGCAGCGAGTCGAGATCGACCTCGGTGCGCACCAGCTCCAGCAAGGCCATCAGCACCGAGCGGCGATCGCTGGACTCGCCGGTGCCGCTGCCGCTCACTGTCGCGCGCCCGTCGCTGTCGCGAGCGGTAGGCGAGCTGGAGCTGCTGCGAGAGGAGCGCGACGGCATCGCCTCCGAAGGTATCACGAAGGACAGCGCGCTCATGCGGCAACCAGAGCCCGCTCTCGGTTGGCACTGCCCTCCGTCGCGGCGTGGGCGGCCGTCGTCGCCAGCACCACGGTCTGGCCTTCGCGGCAGGCAAAGGTGCCTGGCCGCAGGACAGCAGCGCGCTGCTCAAGCTCGCGCACCTTGGCATCGCTGTGCGTCGGATCGTGGTGATACAGCGCGAGCTGCCGCACCCGCGCCGCATCGGCGACGCGCACGCCTTCGCTAAACGTCGAGTGGCCCCAGCCGGTGCGCGGCGGACCGGCCAGGCCGGCGTATTCATCGTCGTCGTACTGCGAGTCATAGATCAGCAGGTCGGCGCCATCGGCGAGCTTGACCAGCTTGGGATCGGGGCAGCTGTAGTGCTCGGTGTCGGTGGCGTAGACCAGCGAGTGACCGGCGTAGTCGATGCGATAGCCGAGCACGCCGCCGGGATGATTGAGGCGGGCGCAGGTCAGCGTGATGCGGCCCTCGCCACCGTCGATCGGCACGCGCATGCCGTCGCCAAGCTCCTCAAAGGCCAGGCGGGCTGGCACATCGGACAGGCGCACCGGAAAGCCGGGATCGCCCATCTGGGTCGACAGCGCTTCCTCGATGCCCTTGGGGCCGCAGAAGCAGATCTCGGTGCCGGGCATGTAAAGCGGCGTAAAAAACGGCAGGCCCTGCAGGTGATCCCAGTGCAGGTGGCTATACAAGATCGTAAGCTGCGAGCGCTTGCGCTCGCGCAGCAGGCGCTGGCCTAGCTGGCGGATGCCGGTGCCGCTGTCGAGGATGATGTGGCGCTCGCCGCACACGACCTCGACGCACGAGGTGTTGCCCCCGACTTCGACGGTGTCGGGACCGGGTGTGGCAATCGAGCCGCGAACGCCCCAAAACGTGACGGAAAACGTCATGGCAGACCTTCCTGTGCTTCCGGGTGACTCTTTGGAAGCCAGGCAAAGCAGCTTGCGTGCCAGTCGTCAGCGCGCCGACCTGGGCTGGCCCTCTCCGTCGAGGGACTGCGTCAGCAAAAGAAACAAGCGCGGATGACGCGGCGCGCCATGATCCAGCTTTGGTCAGCCGCGGCGGGGAGCTGTTCAACTTTGGCGCAGGGGGCCGGGCGACAAGCGATCCATCCTGGGACAGGGGGGCTGAATCGGCGGCAGCTGCGCCCGGGAACGCACCCGACTGGGCTAGCGGGGCAGAACGTCGGTCAGCGCGCGGGTCAGGTTCTCCAGGCCGGTGCGCAGATCGGCGGCCGTCGGCCAGCCATAGCCGATCCGCATGTAGCGTCGGTCCTGCTCGAACCAGTGACCGGGCCCGACGAAGGTCTGATAGTGCTCGTTGAGCCGGCGATAGAAGGCATCCAGCTCGGCAGCCAAAAGCGGCTGGCGGATGCGCGGGAAGCAGACCACGCCGCCCTCGGGCTCGACGCACTCGAAGTGCGCGGCGGTGCTCGGCTCGGCCAGCCAGGCCTTGACGATGGCCAGCTGCGAGCGGATGTGCTGGCGAATGCGTGGCAGGTGCGCGGCCTTGTGTTCGAGATAGCGCAGAGCGATCGCCTCATCGACGACCGAGCCGGTGATCACGGTCTGTTCTTTGGCCGCCAGGAAGCGCTCTTGCAGCTCGGCATCGCGACAGAGCAGCCAGCCCATGCGGATGCCGGGCAGGCCATAGGTCTTGGACATCGAGGAGACCGAGATGACGTGTGGACCAAGCGTCGCGGCCACCGCGGGCACCGCCGCAAAGGCCATCTCGCGATAGGTCTCGTCGACGAGCAGGCAGCAGCCAGGACGGCCGCCGTAGCTGCGCCGATGCGCCGCGACCAGCTCTGCGATGCGCTCGACATCGGCGGTGGGCAGCAGCGTGCCGGTCGGGTTGTGCGGCGTGGTCAGCGACACCAAGCGCGTGTTGGGTCGCAGCGCTGCCGCCACGCGCTCGACGGGCAAGCGCCAGCCGTGGTCAAAGTCGAGGTCGAGAAAGCTGATGTCGGCGCCGAGCGCGCGCGGCGTCTCGAGGTTCGTCGCGTAGTTCGGGCGGACGACGATCAGGTGATCGCCGCGCTCGAGCAGCGTCGTCGAGATCAGAAACAGAGCCAGCGCCGCACCGGGGGTGACCAAGACGTCCTCGGGGCTGAGCGCGGTCGCGGCGGGGCTGCTCTGAAGGCCGCTTGCAGTCTCGCGCAGCGCAACGCTCGACTGCTCGGCGATCAGGGCGCGCAGCTGCGGATGGCCGCGATGATCGCTGTAGCACAGCACCAGCTCGCGCAGCGTCTGCTCTAACCCCAGCTCTGGCCACAGATCCTGCAGCCGGGCATCGGTCAGCGAGCTCTCGGTTAGGTTGTAGCGAACGCGGTCATAGCCCAGCTGCTCGGGCGACTCGATCTCGATCGGCATACGGACGTAGTGCATCGGCTCTCCTTGCGAGGGCCGACGGTAGCGAAAGCATCGCGGTCCGCCAAGCACGGTCGCGCAAAAATCGCGTCACGGCTTCGATCCGGGCGCGCCATCGTCGCCCGCACAGCCGGCCGGGCCGGCTTCGCAGTCCGTGCCGCAAGCGCTGCGGCTCCTGCTACACTGCGCCGCATGTCGCCGGAGATCGCGATTCCCTTCATCGTATTTGGCACCCCTGTGGCGCTGGTCTTTTTGCACAAGTACTTCAAGTTCCGCGAAAAGCAGCTTGAGGCAGACGGCAGCAGCCCGAAGCTGTTGGAGGCGGTGCGCCGAGAGTACGAGGGCAAGCAGCGCGAGCTGGAAGCGCGGATCGAGAACCTGGAGTCGATCCTGATCGAAAGCGATGGCGATCTGGAGCGCCGCATTGCGGCCAAGTCGCGGACCCCAGCCCTGGCCGGTGGTGAGCGGCCGGGCCGGCCCAAGGCGCTGGCCGCCGGGAGGACTGCCGCCGACTCTGCCGACCCGAGCGACGAGTAGCGGGCGCGGAGCGTGGCGATGGGGAACCGCTGGGGGGCTCTGGTGGGGCTGCTCTTGGTCAGCCGGGTGGGCGCCGAGCCGCTGTGCCGCGGAGCGATCGATGCCGCAGCCGCGACGCGCTGTGCGCTGAGCCATAGCCCCGAGGTGGCGGCGGCTCGCCTGGGTCTGCGCGCCTTGGCGCAGCAGCGACAGAGCGCGGGGCGCTGGCTGCCCAGTCATCCGCTGCTGACCTTTTCGCTGGCCGAGCGTCGTGGACCTGCCTCGTCGCTGGGCACCGATGGCGCTGCCGCTTTGAACTATTACTTCACCTTCAGCCAGGAGATCGAGATCGCTGGTCAGCGCGGCAAGCGCCTGGCAGTCCTCGACGCTGAGGCGAGTGCACAGCTGCGCCGGCTGGCGGCGCTGGAGCAGGAGACCGCGGCGGCGGCGCTGACAGCCTATGGCGAGGTGCTCGCGGCCCGCGAAGAGCTGGCGCTGGCCGAGCGGGCGGCCGAGGTCGCGGCGGCGCTGAGTCGCTACAGCAGTGCGCGCGCGGCGCAGGAGCTGGTGCCGCAAGTGGAGTCAGATCTGGCGCGGGCCGAGGCTGCGCGGCTGCTGCTCCTGCGCGGCGAAGCGGCTCAGCGAGTGCGCAATGCCAGCGCGCAGCTGCAGGTCCTCCTCGATCCGCTGCGGGTGCCGGGCGGTAGTGCGGTCCAAGATGGGTCGAAAGACAGCGCCGCCGATGCACTGACGACCGCCGTCGTGCCCGTGCCGGGTGCGCAGCTGGAAGACGTGTTGCCACCTCATGGGGAGGAGATGCTGGCCAACCATGATGACGATGAGCGTGCCGTCAGGTCCCTGGTGACGCAGGCGCTGCGGCTGCGCGCCGATCTGGCGGTGGCGCAGGAAGAGGTGCGCATTCGCGAGGCGCAGTGGGCGCTGCTGCGGCGGGCTCGCGTGCCCAACCTGGGGCTGTCGTTTACCGCCCAGAGCGATGGCTTTTCCGAGCGGGTGCTGGGCGGGGGTCTGAGCCTGCCGCTGCCGCTGCCGGAGCCGATCGGACCCAGCCGGGCCGGGGAGATCGCCGCCGCCGCCACTGCCGTCGCGCAGGCCCAGATCGGCGTCGCGGGGCGCGAGCGACAGGTCGAGCTGGAGGTGCGGCGGGCACATGCGGCGGTGCAGGCCGCGCGGCACTCTTTGGCCGGGGTGCCAGCCGAGCTGATCGCGCGGGTCCAGACCGATCTGTGGGCCATCGCCGAGGCGATTCGCGGCGGGCGGGTGGCGCTGCGCGAGGCGCTGCTGTGGCAGCGGGGTCTGCTTGAGCTCTTGCAGCTTCACCTGCGGGCGCGGCGCGAGCTTGCGCTGTCGCGGATCGAGCTGCGACGCGCGCTTGGCCTGCCGCTGTTCGCCGCCCGCCCCGCTGGCGCCTTGCCCGCTGCGCAGGAAGGAGCACCACGATGAACAGGCTGTCCCGGCAGCCGAGGGTTGGGCGACTGCCTCAGGCGCGCCGACCGGCGCTGTGCGGCGCGGCGCTGGGGCTCTTGGCGACGGTCTGGCTGTCGGGCTGCAAGAGCTGTAGCCAGGGCAGCAGCGAGGGACCCGCCGAGCCCGCGGCCCAGCATCGCGATGAGCCCGCCCCGCATGCCAGCCTGCCGACTCGGGTGACGCTGTCGCCCGCGGTGGTGCAGGCGGCAGGCATTCGCACGCAGCCGGTGGTGGCGCAGGCTCTGCCGGCCACGGTCGAGGTGGTCGGTGAGGTGGCGGCCGATCCCGATCGTGCAGCGCGCGTCACGGCCCGGATCGCTGGGCGCATTGTCTCGGTGCACGCGCGGGAAGGCGAGCGAGTTCGCCAGGGGGCGCTGCTCTGTGTCATCGAGTCGATCGATCTATTGCGCACGCGGGCGGCGCTGCAGGCTGCTCAGGCGCGCGAAAAGTCGGCCAGTGAAAATGCGGCTCGACTAAATAGCCTGGTGCCCAGCGGCTTGGCGGCGCGGCAAGAGGTGCTGGGCGCGACCGCCGAGTCGCAGGCCCTGCAGGCCGAAGCCAGTGCTGCAGCGCAGTCGCTGCGAGCCCTGGGTGCCGGCGCGGTGCGCGAAGGCGGCGGGTCCAAGCTAGAGCTCCGTGCCCCGATCGACGCGGTGGTCATCAGCCGCAACGCTACGCTGGGGCAGAGCGTCGATCCCGAGGCCGTGCTGTTCGATCTTGCCGAGCTGTCGCGGGCGCACTTCGTCGGTCGGCTATTTGAAAAGAACCTGGCGCGGGTGCAGGTCGGGGCGCAGGCCGAGGTGCGTCTGCATGCCTATCCCGAGCAGGTCTTCGTCGGCCAGGTTGAGAGCATCGGCCGCCAGCTGGATCCGATGGCCAGGACCGTCGTCGCGCGTCTGCGCATCGTCGAGCCGACGGCTCGGGACGGCAACAGCCTGCTGCGCATCGGCCTGTTCGGGGTGGCGCGCATCTCGACGCCGGAGCTTGCGGATTACCAGGCCCGCAGCGCGGCCACGGCTGACCTGGGCAGCCAACCTCCCGACGGTGGCAGCGGGCCGGGGCGAAGTGACAAGACGCTGGTGGTGCCGCTGACCGCGCTGAGCCGCATCGCCGATCGCGACGTGGTCTTTGTCCGCCAGCCCGATGGCCACTTCGAGCTGCATCCGGTGACGCTGGGCCGCACCGCCTCGGGCTTGGCCGAGATCCTGTCGGGCCTGCGTCCGGGCGAGCAGGTGGTGGTCGATGGCGTATTTACGCTGAAATCGACGCTGCTACGCGCCACGCTGGCGGCGGACGACTAGGCGCTGGCCCAGCGCTAGCAGCGCGAGCAGCAGCAGGGGGATCGACGGCAGGGGCGGCGCGGTCGTGGCTGGGCTAAGGCTACAGCCCGCGCTCATCGGTGGCGGGTCGGTGCTCGGCGCTGAGGTGGACAGTGCAAGCTCGATGCTGCGCGCCTTTGCTCCCCGCTGGGCCGACGTGACGACAAGCAGCAACGACTCGCCAGCCCGCAGCGCAATCGCCTGGCTCGGGCTGAGGCTGAGCAGGGCAGAGCCAGCCGGCGGGCGGCCATCTTCACCGACGATCAGCCCCGACAGCACCGAGGCTTCCGCCCCCAGCGGATCGGTCAGGCTGGCATACACCGTCGTCGCTGCCCCAGGACGCAGGCGGAAATAGCGGGCCGACAGGCCATAGAAAGGCAGGCTGGAGCTGGCCTCGACCTGCGGCAGATCCTTTTCGAAGCGCACCGCGGGATACTCCTCGGCTCGGCGATAGCCAGCGCCGCCGACGGCGAGGCTGGCCCGCTCCTGGGTCAGCAGGTTCCAGCGCGTAAACTCGATCCAGGCCTCGCGCAGCGTGCTTTCGTGCTCGCGCAGGACGGCCTCGGTGGCATCGAGGAAGTGGGGCGCCGGACCGGCCTCCTTCTGCTCGACGCGCTCCCAGATCTTGCGAATCGTCTCGGGGCCGTGGCGCTCCGACAGGTACTCGAACCACACGGCAGCGCCGTAGGCATAGGCGGCGGCACCGCCCGAGCCCATGCTCTGATCGAACGGCCGCTCGGGCTCGCGGAAGAAGGCGGGCACAAAGCCAAGGTAGTCGCGCCAGGTGCCAGGGCTGTCGGGGAACACCATGAGCTCGTTCCACACCGCCGTGCCCTCGGTGAAGGTCCGCCACTGGCCGGCGTTGTAGGCGTCCTGCACGTTGTGAAAGAGCTCGTGGCTGGTCAGGACCTCGACGCCGTCTTTTTCGCTGGGGTAGTGGCTGTTTTTGTAGCCGGGGTTCATCACGAAGTAGCCCGAGCAGCGCCCCGGCGTCCCGCCAAATGTCGCCGGGGTGCCGTCGGTGCAGACCTCGCTGACGCGATAGCCATCGCTGCTCTTGCCAGCGATGCGCAGGTAGATGTCAAAGCGGGCATCGCCGCCGTAGTCCGGGCGATCGTGATAGATGCTGTCGTCGAGCGGCGGGCGGAAGCCGCGGCGAGTGATCGTGCTGTCGTAGGTCGCCTCGGCCGAGCGGCCGACCAGCTCGACGAAGTCGGGGACGCCGTTTTTCGGCGCTTCGTCCGTCAGGTCGACGGCGTTGTCGCCCGTCTCGACATAAAAGACGCGGAAGTGGCCGCCGGGCGGGTCGTAGAACTTGGCGGGGATGCCATAGCCGTTGCCCATCCAGCCGGTACCGTCGGTGGGGCGAATCTCGCTCTGCCGGCTGGCCACCCGCTCGACGGTAGCAAGCTCGCTTCCCGCATCGCTGGGCAGCGCCTCGCCACAGCCGGCGGCCAGAAGCAGCGGTAGGGCCCGCCACCAGCCTACCCGGCGCCGGCTGCCGATCATGGCAGGTAGCCCCAGCTGAGGGTGTAGTTGCCGCCGAACATTCCTTTGTAGTAGCCGGTCAGCTGGACCTTGATGTGCCCCTGGCCATCGCGGCGCTTGAGCACCCAGACCTCGGTCTTAGGAATGAGGCGGTTGGTGCCCATCTCGTAGTCGTACCAGTCAGAGACCACGGTGGCTAAGCCGCCGATGCTGTCTTGCTGCACCTCGCACTTGTCGTTGAAGTAGATGTCTTCTTCAAAGCCGATGGTGGGCGCGGTCTTGACGTCGGCCAGGGTCTTGTTGCCGACGCGGCTGATGCGCACGCCGCCCGGTCCCGAGTCGCCGCTGTTGATCTTGATCTGCCAGCGCTTAAAGGCCACGTCCCAGCCCTGGCTCTTGCGCGCTGCGACGTCATCGATGTCTACCTTCTTGTTGCCAATTAGATCGAGATAGACAAAGGGGTTGCTGCCGTAGCCGCTCGGGCCGCCGGCCGTCGCCTCGACCTCGGCGGTCCACACGCCAGAGCCGGCCGGGGACTCGCTGATCTTGACCATGCCCATCGAGACGCTGTCGATCGGGCGGACATCAAAGGGCAGCTCGCAGAGCGGCCGGGTCGGGGCCATGTCGAGGCTGGGGGCGGGCTCTTCGCAGGGCTCCTCGTGATGACAACCAGGAGCCGCCGCACCGAGCGCGCCGAGCGCCGCAGCAGCCGAGAGCGAGAGAGCAAGGATTCGACGAGGCGACATGAGGGACTCCGTGGGGGCGAGAGGGGAGGGCAACCCAGCGCGGGCAGTTACGGCGCCCGAGTTTGAGCGGGTGCGCGCTGAGCGATCGTCTGCGCGCATCCTAGCGCAGGCTTGGGGCCGGCGTGCGTTTTCTGCACACATGCACGCCCCCTGTGGTAGGGTCCCGCCAAAGGAGCCGGTTTTATGAGCAATCGCTTGGGAAAAGTCGTCCTCAGCAGCCTGGCTGGTGCGGCGCTGTATATCGTCGCTGGCTGTGATCATCACGAGCCATGCAAAGACATGGCGAATCCACCGGATATGACCTCTCCGGTCGAGGACATGGCCAACCCGCCCCGCGATATGGCGATGTGCAATCCCGCCTCGGACCCCGGCTGCAGGATGGATATGGCGACCCCGCCGCGTGACATGGCGACGCCACCGGCTGATATGGCGACCCCGCCAGCCGATATGGCGACCCCGCCGGCCGATATGGCGATGCCGCCTGGCGATATGGCGATGCCGCCTGGCGATATGGCGATGCCACCGGCCGATATGTCGATGCCGTCTGGCGATATGGCAATGCCGCCGCGCGATATGTCGATGCCGCCTGGCGATATGTCGATGCCGCCGCGCGATATGTCGATGCCGCCGGCCGATATGTCGATGCCGATGGGACGCATCGGGGATCCGTGCACCGCCGATGCCGGCTGCATGGGTGGCACGGCGCCGAAGTGCTGGAAGACCAACGTCCTTGATAACCCCATGGCGCCGCCGACTCCCGGTGGCTACTGCACCTCGACCTGCACCGCCGACGCCGACTGTGGCGCCGACGCGCGCTGCATCAGCATCGGCACCGCCAAGTACTGCTTGGCCGCCTGCAACAACGCCACCACCTGCCGCAAGCCTGGCTATGCCTGCGCCTTCGTCGGGGGCGGCGTCTGCTATCCCGACACCATCTTCGACTGCAATCCCAAGAGCCCGATGGGCACCTGCACCGAAGCCGGCACGATGAAGGCCGGTGGCTGCGTGCGCGGCGCCTACGAAGACAAGGGCAGCTGCCAGGCCACCTGCACCGTCGGCCCCGGCACCTGCGCCGACAAGCCGATGGGCGTCAAGCGGCAGTGCGTGTTCTATAACGGTCCAGCGTCCGGCGATGCCTTCAAGGGCGCGCTCTGCTACGGCAGCGTCGCCTCGCCCAAGATGCCGGGCTCTACCTGCAGCTACGTCAACGAGTGCACCGACGGCTATCAGTGCGATCAGGTCGACCGCAAGTGCCATCAGCTCTGCCTGCAGGGCGGTATGCCGGCCTGCACCACGGGCATGTGCGCCGACGCCTTTATGTCGATGGCGATGGGCCCTGGCCTCTGCCGCTAGACCGTGTCGGTCGCTAATCGCTGATGACCACCCCGCAATCGCCGTCGGCTCCCACGAGCACTGAGCCGGCGGCGATCCCTCCGCCCTCTCCCTCTGAATTTGTCGTCGCCACCTGGAACGTAAACTCGCTGCGAGCCCGCAGCGAGCGCGTGCGGCCGTGGCTGGAACGTCACCGCCCCGACATCGTCTGTCTGCAAGAGATCAAGATGCAGACCGCCGAGTTTCCACTGCTTGAGCTGCAGGCGCTGGGTTATCAGGCGGTGGCGTTCGGCCAGAAGACCTACAACGGGGTCGCCATCTTGCTGCGCACGGAGCATGGCGCGCTGACCGATGTCGTCTGCGGCATGGACGACGGCGATCCCGACAGCGAGGCGCGCCTGATCGTGGCGCGCATTCCGGGGCTCGGCCTGCGCGTCGGCTCGGTCTACGTGCCAAACGGCCAGAGCATCGACTCCGACAAGTACGCCTACAAGCTGCGCTGGCTGGCTCGCTTTCGCGAGTACCTCAGCCGTCACTTCTCGGCCAGCGAGCCGCTCCTGCTGTGCGGCGACTACAACATCGCGCCCGACGACCAAGACGTCTACGATCCGGCCGGCTGGCGCGACACCGTCATCTGCCACCACGAGGCCCGCGACAGCCTAGCCAAGGTGATGGCCTTTGGCCTGCACGACACGCTGCGTCGCGTCGAGCCAAGCGCCAAGATCTACACCTACTGGGACTACCGCCAGCTGTCCTTCCCCAAGAACCTCGGCCTGCGCATCGATCACATCCTGTGCACGACGCCGCTTGCCGAGCGCTGTGTCGCGGCGCGCGTCGATCGCGAGGCGCGCAAGGGCGAAAAACCCTCGGATCACGCGCCGCTTCTGGTCACCTTTCGCCGTCCCTAGCGCACCGGCGCGATCTGCTTAAGCGGCAGCAGCATGCGAGCCCGCGTGCCTTCGCCAGAGCGGCTGTCGAGGTCGAGCTGACCGTCGTACAGCGTGGCTACCTTGCGGGCGATTGGCAGGCCCAGTCCGGTGTGGCTGCGGCCCTTGGTGCTAAAGAACGGCTCGAACAGGCGCGAGCGCACGTTGTCGGGGATGCCCTCGCCATTGTCCTCGATGCTGAGCAGCGCCCCGGCCGGCACCGAGTGATAGCGGACAAAGATGCGCCGCGGCCGATCATCGATGAGCTCGCGCACCGCATCGCAGGCATTGGCCAGCAGGCAGCGGATGGCGGCGCGGTAATGTAGCTCGGCGCCGTAGAGCTGCAGCGGGCCGTGCAGATCGAAGACGATGCGGATCTGGTACTGCTCGATGACCGGCAGCAGCTCCTCGTGGATCGACTGAATGAGCGGGATCATCGGGCAGATATCGTGGCCCGGTCGGGCGCGGCCGATCAGGGAGTACTCGCTGATCTCGCGCGTGATTTTTAGCGCCTGCTCGACCGGGCGCCGCAGCGCGGCAAAGGCTCCGGTCAGTCGATCGGCGTGCTGCATCGCCAGGCCAAAGCGCTGGGTGTTGGCTTCGTTGAGGACATCTTGAACATTCAAATACAGCTCTTGCAGGAGCTGCCGCAGGTTGGTGGCTGGCTCGCTGTCTTCCGGGTCGCTGTTTTCGTCGCGGCCCAGGACCATGGCGATGACCGCGCTGGCCGGGTCGAGCACGCTCTGCATCTCCTGCGCAAAGCCGGCGGCCATCTGCGCTTCGGTGCGCTCCTTCTGCAAGCGCAGCACTAGCTCAGTCGCTTCTTCTAGCTGGCGCGCCCGCTCATCGATTCGCTGCTCTAGCTCGCGGTTGAGCTGATGCAAGGCGCGCTCGACGACCGTGCGATCGGCGGCTTCCATCGCCCGCTCGACCAAGTCGGCCAGGTGACTGGCAAAGCTGATGTCGTCCTGGGTCCAGGCGCGGCGGCTGTGACAGTGCTCATGGCACAGCACACCGACCAGCTCGCCCTTGTGACGCAGCGGCGCCTCCAGCATCGAATAGATGCCCAGCGGCTCGAGATAGCCTTCTTTGAACTCATGGGTGGCGGGATGGCTGCGGGCGTCGTTGGCCACGACAGCCCGATCTTCCGACAGCGCGCGAAAGTAGCTGGGATAGTCGCTGGCCAACAGCGTCATGCCGACGGCGCGATCGTTGTGTCGGCCACTCTCTAGATCAAAGAGCATCTGACAGACGATGCGCTTGCGATGGATGTCGAACAGCCAGATCGAGGCGCGGCTGACCGGCAGGCCGCGAGCCGCTACTTCGGTGATGTCGCGCGCCGCTGCGACGAAGTCACCCGAGCTGACGATGGGGCTGCGCGCGAGGCGAAACAGCAGCTCATTTTGTCGCCGCAGGACGCGCTCGCGCTCGCCCTGCAGCTCAGCACCGAGGGTGAGCCGGCTGGGATGATCGCCCGTCTTCTGCGCCAGCGGGCGGAGCAGCGCCGCGAAGGTGGTCTGCGCTGGCTGTCGCGCCAGCGTAAAGCCCTCGACCTGTAGCCAGCGCCGCTCACCATTGCCAGCGACAAACTCCTTGTCGTAAGGCTGGCTCTCCTTCGTCAGTAAGTGATGGACTTCGTCCGCTTTTTTGTCAGCGGCCCCAAGCTCCCAGTAGTTGATCCCATGGGGCACCGCGGAGGACAAGCCGAGGAGCTGACAGAATGCCTCATTGGCTTGGTGGATCGTGCCCGACTCGTCCCAGATCACCATGGCCAGAGGAGACACCTCGGCCATCTGCTGGAACGACGGCGGCGGGGGATGCATAAGCTCTCTCCTGAGTCTTATAAGAGTACGTAAATTGGACGCTGTAGGTTCCAAGGAGTCAACGCCATAAAGAAATCACCTAGCGCTCGTCGCCGACTGGGCTTGCGCACAGCGTTTGGTGTGCGCATTCGATCATTCGTCAGGCGAAGCTAGCGGCGGCCAGGCTGGCGATCGACAGCGATAGAGGGAACAGGTGCAGTCGGCTGCCTGTGCTATGGTGGCGCCCTCGGTTATGGCGACGCCAGCGTTTGTGCGGAACCCGAACTCGGCCGACGCAGCGCAGACTTCGGCAGAGGATCTTGAAGCCGCATTCGAGCACACAGCCCCAGCTATGGCCGCCGAGCTCATTGGTTCCCTGCCCGCTGCAGCAGCGGGTGCCGGACCCTCGGCCGTGGCCACCGCGGGCGCCGAGTCTAGTCTGCCGCCGGCCCTCGATCTGACCGAGCACGCTGCTCTTGCTGCGACGCAGGCGGCTCCCAGCGACTCGGTGCCCTCCAGTCCGCCGCTCTCGACGAGCCGGGCGTTTCTTTCGAGCATTGGCCTGACCAGCGATGAGCTCTATTGCGAGCCGGCTCCGGCCTGCGTGCCGGGCTATCGCCTGGTGCGCTCGCTTGGCCGCGGCGCCTTCGGCACGGTGTGGCTGGGCGAGCAGGAGAACACCGGCAAGCTGGTCGCCATCAAGTTCTACTCACACGCACCGGGGCTGGACTTCAAGTTCCTGCAGCGCGAAGTCGAGAAGCTGGCTGCGCTTTACACCTCGCGCGAGATCGTTCAGCTGCTGGAAGTCGGCTGGCACGCCTCGCCTCCCTACTACGTGATGGAGTATCTCGAGCGCGGCTCGCTGGAGGATCGTCTGCGGCAGGGCCCGCTGACCGAGGCCGAGGCGGCGCGCATCCTACGCAGCATCGCGCGGGCGCTGGCTCAGGCACACAGCGTCGGCATCCTGCACTGCGATCTCAAGCCGGCCAATGTGCTCTTGGACTCTGATCTGCGGCCGCGGCTGTGTGATTTTGGTCAGTCGCGCCTGACCTGCGAGCAGCAGCCATCGCTGGGAACGTTCTTTTATATGGCCCCTGAGCAGGCCGATCTGGCGGCGCTGCCCGACGCGCGCTGGGACGTCTATGCCCTCGGCGCGATCACGTACGCCATGCTCACCGGCAGCCCGCCCTATCGCACGCGCGATGCGCGCAAGCTCTTGGCGGACAATGCGACGCTGCCTGAGCGGCTGCTCCTGTATCAGCAGATCCTGCGCTCGGCTCCCTCGCCGCTCGTCGAGCTACGGCGCAAAGCGGCTCGCATCGACAGTGGGCTGCGCGAGCTGATCAGCGACTGCCTGAGCCTCGATCCTGAGGTGCGTCCAAGCAGCGCCCAGGCGGTCCTCGACGCTCTCAAAGAGCTCGACACGCGACGGGCGCGGCGGCCGGTGCTGATCATCGGTGCGGTGGGCCTGGTGCTGTTGCTGTTTGTCGCTTCGCTGATTGGTCGGCAGACCTGGCGCACGGCGCTTGGCTCGTCGCAGAAAGCCATCACGCAGCGGGCGCTGGAGAGCACGCGCTTTGCCGCGCGCTTTGTCGCCGAGACCGCTGGCCGC
This sequence comes from uncultured Myxococcales bacterium, assembly GCA_964628555.1. GTDB lineage: Bacteria > Myxococcota_A > Polyangia > Palsa-1104 > JAEUJZ01 > JAEUJZ01. The sequence continues at coordinate 16,291 of CAZVMD010000116.1, forward strand.
GAGGTCGAGCGGCGCTGGGGAGCGCTAGAAGGCGCGGCCAACGATCCAATGATGCGCGATGTCTTGATCGAGCTCGGTCAGAGCCCACAGCCAGGCAGCCTGTCACCGAGCCGCAGCGACAGCGAAGCGCAGTACAGCGCCGAGCGGCGGCACGCCCTGCAGGCGGTGCTGCAAGAGTGGCTGCAGCGCCGCGAGCAGCAGCACCATGCGCTCGGCGCCACCAGCTGGTTTCTCACCGATGTGCATGGCCTGCAGTGGGCGCGTGTGCCTTTTTCGCCCACCGTCGGAAAAAACTGGGCCTTTCGCGACTATTTCCATGGCCGGGGTCGCGATCTGGTCACCAACCCCGATGGCTACGGCACTCCGCTTGATGTCGCGCCAATCCGCGGCCCGCATCGCTCCGCAGTGTTCGACAGCCAGGCCAGCGGCAACCGCATTGTCGCCTTCTCGGTGCCGGTGTGGAGTGAGCCCTCCGAGAGCGGGCCGCCCGAGGTAGTCGGCGTGCTGGGCATGACGGTGCAGCTGGGTCACTTCGGCGAGCTCAATCCTGGCGAGCGGCAAGGCGCGCACCAAGTCGCGGCGCTGATCGATAGCCGCGAGGATCAGCCAGGTCAGCGCGGCCTGGTGCTGCAGCATCCGCAGCTGACGCGCATCCTTTCGCAGCGTCCCAATCAGACCCTGATGCCGCGGCTGCGCGTCGATCCGCACGTGCTGACACGGCTCGACGAAGCGCGCCGTACTCTCGCGCAGGGGGATGCTGGCGCCGCTCGCCTGCTGACCTTCGTCGGCTACATCGACCCGCTCGATGCCCGCCATGGCAGCGACTGGCTGGCGGCGCTAGAGCCGGTGGTGGTGCGCGGTCGTGACACCGGCTGGGCGGTGATCGTGCAGGAGCCGTACAGCGACGTCCTCAAGCCGGTCACAGATCTGGGGCGCCATCTGCTGCGCATCGGCGTCATCGGCTTCCTCAGTGTGCTCGTGCTGCTCGGCGGGCTGTGGTGGCTGCTGCTACGGGCGGTCGATCGCGGCACGCGGCCTCGCCCGCGACGGGAAGCTGTGCTGCGCGCGCCGGCTCCCTAGGCTGCCTCGCTGGCTGGCCAGCGTTCGCTTGTCAGATCGCGCCCCGCAAACGCGTAAATTTCGGTATGTTGCGGAGAGGGGCAATGCAATGAGAGCGATCACTCTTCTACGGGGCCAGGGTCGCAGACTCGCGGCTTGGGCGGTGCTTCCTTTAGCCATGTCGGCCTGCGTCACGCTGCCGCTGGAGTGGAAGAAGGAAGGCGTCAAGTCCGACCAGATGAAGTACGACAAAGCGGTCTGCGAGTACAACGCCGAGGTGCAGGCCGGGCCCCTCGGCTCGCTGTCGAGCGAGCAGCGGGCGGCGCGCAAAGAGCAGGTCAAGAAGCTGAGCAACCTGTGCATGACCTCGCGCGGCTACAAGCTCGAGCAAGTGCCCATCGATCCGTAGCGCTGAACGACGAGAGTCCCCGGCGCAGACATCTTTTGCTGGGCTGTAGGGAACCTCAGGTCCAAGTGGCAGCTGCGCCGATCGCGGCGTGCCGCACGTCGGCCAGCGCTCGGGCTGGTTCGTATTGAGCCGAGGCTGCAGCGCGCGATACGCTGAGACCAGGGCATTTTGACGATGGGCTCCCAGCCGCCTCCAGAGGGCGGTGACGCACAGCCGCCCGAGCAAGGGCGAGATGAGGCAGCGCGGTCTGGCCCGCGCCATAACCTGCTGCCTGCCGTGACGCTGGATGACGATGTGTTCTCTGGCCAAGCGGCGAATGTGTCGGTCAACGATGGCGCCTACATTCCGGCCCAGGTTGGCCGCTTTCCGATCCTGCGCCGACTCGGCAGCGGTGGCATGGGCGCGGTCTATGCCGCCTACGACGAGCTCCTCGATCGCAAAGTGGCCCTCAAGGTCATGCACAACACGCGCGGCGGCAGCCTGGGCCGCAAGCAGCGCACGCTTGTCGAGGCCCGTGCGCTAGCCCGCCTGACGCACGAAAACATCCCGATGGTCTACGAGGTCGGTGAGGCCGAAGGACAGGTCTACATCTCGATGGAGTACATCGACGGTGCCACGCTGGCGGACTGGATGGCTGAAGCGCCCAGGAGTTGGCGAGATATCCTGTCGATGTACGTGCAGGCCGGCGCCGGTCTGGCCGCCGCGCATCAAGCCGGCATCGTTCACCGTGACTTCAAACCTGACAATGTCTTGGTTGGGCGCGATGGGCGGCCGCGGGTGGTGGACTTTGGCTTGGCGCGACTGGGTGACCAGGGGAGCCACCAGGTGGCGGTGCCCTCCTCGCTAAGTGGCCAGCTGCCGGTGCCTGCGACGAGCGCTGAGGCCGGCGGGGAGGCGGGCTCCGCTGCGCCACCACTGCGCACACTGAGTGCGCGGGCCTCGCTCGATCGCTTGACGATGGCCGGCAGCATCTCGGGAACACCGGGCTATATGTCGCCCGAGCAGTACCAGGGCGGCGACGTCGATGCCTTCTCGGATCAGTTCTCGTTTTGTGCTGCACTGTACGAAGCACTCTATGGCTACTTGCCGTTTGCCGGCGAGACGCTGGAAGAGCTGGCCAAGTCGGTGCACGGCGCTCCGCGGCAACCGCCGGCCGGCAGCAAGGTCCCGCTTGAGGTGCAGAAGGCTCTCCTGCGCGGGCTGTCCCCAGTGGCTCGGCAGCGCTTTGCCAGCATGAGCGACCTGTTGTCCGCCCTGCGCCTAGAGCTCTCGGAGTCTGCCGGCAGCAGTGCGCTGGGCCGCTTTCGCATCGTTCGCTTGCTGGCCACGCTGGCCCTGGTGCTAAGCACGCTGATCGCGCTGCGTATGGCGACAGGCAACGTCGCTGCCCGCGATGGTGCATTCAGCTCGCTGATCCTAATTGGCGTTTTGGCTGGCGCTGGACTGCTGCGCTTCCAGACTCTGCTCGACAATGCGTTTCATCGTCGCATCTACCTGACCTTGCTGCTGATCATGAGCGAGAACCTCGGACAGCGGCTGCTCGGCTGGAAGCTTGGCTGGCTAATGCGACAGCTGATGCCCTTTGAGATGATCGTCTGGGCTGGCGGCATGATGATGCTTTCGCTAGTGGGGCTGCGCCCGCTGCGCTTCGCTGCTCCTGGCTTTGCTGGTGTGGCTGCGCTGCTTGCGCTGTGGCCCGGCTTTCCGCGGGCGCTGATGCTGGTGGTCTACTTGAGTACGGTGCTCTGCATCAGCCTCACCTGGGGGCGCGCCGGACGGAGTCGTCCCGCCTCAGCCGACAAGGACCTCGACGACAAGCCACGCGGGGGGCGGCAGCTGCGACCGCGCTAGCCCCGCAGACTTTGACGCCAGCCTCGCCAGCTTGGCTGCCAGCCCTAGCTATTGATGCAAGTGGCACCGCACGATACGATCCTGCATGGCTGGTGGGTAGAAGGCATGGGGGTTGTCGGTAGCAAAACCAGGCAGCGGCTCGCAGCGGTCACCGTGGACGATGAGGTCTTTGACGCACCGTCCATCGAAGAAGCCGCGGCTCGCGAGCCGCAGCGGGTTGGTCGCTTCCCACTGATTCGTCGCCTGGGCGCCGGCGGTATGGGCGCGGTGTACGCAGCGTATGACGAGCTTCTCGATCGCAAGATCGCGCTCAAGCTGATGCATCGCCAGCGCAGCGGCAGCATCGGGCAGCGGCAGCGGACGCTGGTGGAAGCGCGGGCACTGGCCCGGGTCGCCCATCCCAGCGTCGTGACGGTGTACGAGGTTGGCGAGGCCGAAGGCCACATCTATATCTCGATGGAGTACATCGAGGGCTCGACGCTGTCCGACTGGTGTGCGGAGACGCCGCGCAGCTGGCGGCAGGTGCTGGACATGTACCTGCAGGCCGGCGATGGCCTGGCGGCGGCACATCAAGCTGGCATCGTGCACCGCG
>CAZVMD010000117.1:0-7877 GCA_964628555.1 uncultured Myxococcales bacterium
GTCCCCTCCCGAACACTGAGAGGAAGGCACATGTTTCATATCAAGCGAGGGAAGTGGTTATCAGCCATTGTCTATATCGCAATGTGTTGCCTCGTTGGAAGCATGCGGCCTCGATTATCCGAGGCAGGAACGCCTTCCGATCGCAATGATTTGCTGAATCACGCCCGGGCGCAGATCACAATGGCCTTTGAGCAGGCATCTGAGTTTTGCACTACATCTCTGCATCATTATAATGAAAAGCTTAGCGAAGATTCGCTGGACAAAGATACTCATAGGTTGCTGCTGAAATATGCACTGGGGCAGATATTTCCCACCTTTTCTGCTTTTGACTTGAAAACTGAATTATCAAATCACCCACTTGAGACACAACCAAAGTGGATAAAACCCCACATCATATATCTGGCTAACCTTCATTCTGATAAGTTTGAACGTCAAGCGGAGAATGTGAAAAATGCCTTAGGAATTAGTATGTTATTTTCGGCACTGCTCGATGTGCTTAACAAAAACAAAGACCTCCCAGCGTTTCAGAAGGAAGTTGCGCCTCTCTTTCGAGCTCACCTGACTCGCATCAAAGCGAGCATGTCCAGCTTATCCGGAATCGATTTGGCCCTCATTTATCTGTCTTTCCTCCCCGACACTCTTAAGCTAGATCCATATCAAAGCGAGTATAAGTCAGGATTAAATCTCAGATTCATGGATATGTTTTCATTCGCCTCCATCGGAGGGCAGATAACGGTTATCGACCCAAATCACGGCAGATACCGTTACCAATATAATCTTCTAGCCAGCTGGGTTCCTGATAAGAATGGCAAGGATCGGTTGGCCTTGGTGGAAGACTATCCGGATCAGAAGGCCGGGTCTGGGAACGAGACGTGCCGCTTGGTCAAGTGGATTCCTGATGGACTGAGGGAATTTGCCACTAAGAAAATGCTTAAATCAGCCGGAGCCGTCCGGCGATTAGATAAGACCTGCATAAATGACTTAACGCCCTGAAGTACGACACGGGCGCAGGTCGCAGGGCCAGTCTGCAGAGCAGGATGCCCCATAGAAAATTGAGTAGAGAATAGAACGCTATCGCGTAGTGGCTGCACCGAAGCGCCCGCGAGCTGCATGCGGCAGGCGTACCTGCCGACGCGCTTAGGTCCAGCGCCCCCGTCCGCGCGCTTGGGGCTCACCCGACCAGCGATACTGCGGCAGCTCTAGGCAGCCTTCCTCGTCGAGAGGGATGCCTTCCTGCAGCAGGCGGGCGCGCTGATCGAGCTCGCAGGCGCCCAGCAGATCGCCGGCCCGCGGGCTGACCGCACCGCGGGCGTTGACGACGCGCCACCAGGGGACGGTGGGATCTTTCAGCGCCGCGAGGGCATAGCCGACCCGGCGAGCGAAGGTGGGCCGACCGGCCAGGCGCGCCACGTCGCCGTAGGTCAGGACGCAGCCGCGCGGAATCTGGCGAATGATGGCGTAGTAGCTGGGGTACTCGGCGGCGCCGCTGCCCGCGCTGGCTGTCGACAAGCGCCCGAGCGGCGCCCCGCTTGCGGCTGGCCGGCTACGCGGTCTCCGTTGGCTCGGGCCCGGCTTGGGTGTCGCGCGTCGTGTCTGCATCTTTCCCGGCCTGGTCATCGCGGCTCCTCATAGCAGGCAGGCGCGCGGCCGGGAATGAAAATGCTCAGCGCCGCTCGATGGCGGACTGCGCGCCGGCCCGGCTGCTGCACTCCTCCGGCGTCGGCTGGCGAAAGACCACGAGGTTGTTGCTCTCGCCATCAAACTGCGCCGGGACGTGGCAGCGCAGCAGCCGGGCGATCTGCTGGTAGCTGCGCGTCTCGGGTGCGACATCCCAGACGCGGGCAGTCTGATCGGCGCTGGCGGTCACGATCCGGCTGCCCTCGGGGCTAAAGACCGCGCGGTTCACATACGATCGGTGCCCTTTGAGCTCAGCGAGCAGGCGGCCGCTCTCGGCATCCCACATGCGAGCGGTGCCGTCCCAGCTAGCGGTGACGACGCGACGACCATCCGGACTGAACGCGGCGTGCAGGACCCGCTCGGTGTGTCCCTTGAGCTCGGCCAGCAGGCGGCCGCTGCTCGCCTCCCAGACTCGCGCCGTGTTGTCCCAGCTGGCGGTGACGATGCGCCCACCATCTGGACTGAACGTCGCGCCCAGGACGCCGCCGCCGTGTCCCTTGTGCTCGGCGATCAGCCGCGCGGTCTCGGCATCCCAGACGCGCGCCGTGGTATCCCAGCTCGCGGTCACCAGCTGACGACCGTTCGGACTGAACGCCGCGGAAAGGACGGTACCGCGGTGCCCGACGAGCTCCGCCAAGGGCTGCCCGCTGTCGGCGTCCCACAGTCGTGCCGTTCGGTCGGTGCTGGCGGTGACGATACGACGGCCATCCGGGCTGTAGGACGCGTTATGCACGGCGGCGCGATGGCCGCGCAGCTCCAAGAGCCTGGCCCCGCTGGTCGCACTCCAGATCTGCGCCGACCGATCGGCGCTGGCGGTAAGCACGTGGCGACCATCCGGACTAAAGGTGGCTGAAAAGATCTCCTGCTCATGTCCGCGCAGCGTGGTGAGCAGGCGACCCGAGCTGGCGTCCCAGATGCGCGCGGTCTGGTCAGCGCTGGCCGAAAGAATGCGGCGTCCATCCGGGCTGAAGGCGGCGCTGTTCACCGACGACTCGTGCCCGCTGAGCTCGAGCAACACGCGGCCACCTTCGGCATCCCAGATGCGTGCCGTCTTGTCGGCTCCACCGGTGACGATGCGGCGGCCATCGGGGCTGAACACCGCGCTGTTGACGAAGGCGCCGTGGCCTCTTAGCTCGGCCAATAAGCGGCCGCCTTCGGCATCCCACAGGCGAGCGGTCTTGTCGGCGCTGGCGGTGACGATGCGGTGCCCATCTGGACTAAACATGGCGCTGTTGACATAGGAGCCGTGTCGCCGGAGCTCGATCAACAGTCGCCCCGCATGCGCATCCCAGACGCGCGCCGTCTTGTCGCCGCTGGCGGTCAGAATGCGCGAGCCGTCCGGGCTGAAGCTCGCACCGTTGACGAACGAGCCATGACCTTTGAGCTCCGCGAGCGGCCGGCCATCGACATCCCAGACTCGGGCCGTGTGATCGCCGCTGGCGGTCACGATGCGGCGGCCGTCGGGACTAAACACAGCGCTGTTCACGTAAGAAGCATGGCCCCTCAGCTCAGCCAGCAAGCGTCCGCTCTCCGCGCTCCAGACGCGGGCGGTCTTGTCGGCACTGGCCGTGACCAGCGAGCGACCATCGGAGCTATAGGTCGCGCTGTTGACGAACGAGCCGTGACCTTGCAGCTCCAGCAGCAACTGTCCCGTCGCGCTGTCCCATACCTTGGCGCTGCGATCGGCGCTGGCCGTGAGGATGCGGCGGCCATCCGGACTGAACACCGCACTGTTCACAAATGAGCTGTGCCCGCGAAGTTCGGCGAGCAGCTGTCCACTGTCGGCATCCCAGACACGCGCGGTGTAGTCCGCACTGGCGGTCACGATGCGCCGACCGTCTGGGCTAAACGCTGCGCTGTTCACAAACGACGAGTGACCTCTCAGCTCGGCCTGCAGCCGGCCATCTGAGGCACTCCACACCCTGGCGGTCTTGTCGGCACTGGACGTGACGATGCGCTGGCCGTCGGGGCTAAAGGACGCGCTGTTGACGAAGGAGGTGTGGCCAATCAGCACGGCCTGGGCCGCGTCAATCGGCTGCATCGCAGTCCGCAGCAGATCCGGCAGCACCGGATCTTGGCTGCCTTCGCCTTGTGCCCGATGCAGCCACAGCACGCCCTCGCTCGCCTTCTCGGGCTCGAACAGCAGCCGCCCCCCGCGCTCCAGGTAACTCTCAATTTGCTGCCGCCGGATCTGCTCGCGAGCGACCGAGGCTTCCTGGGTTCGCTGCCGCTCTTTCGCCACGTACACCCCGCCGGCAATCAGCACCGCCAACAGGATCGCGACCACCGCGCCGACATTGAGAGCCAGCTCGCGCAGCTGTCGCCGCAAGGCCGCGGCACAGAACGCCGCCATCGTCGCGCCAAAGACCTCAGGCTTGCGCCGCTGATAGTCGCGCAGCAGATCGAGATCGGGCGGACGCCACAGCCTGCCAGCCGACCGTCCGGCGCGCTGCCAGAGCTTGGCGGCTTCCAGGGCGCGGTCATGCAGGCTGCGATCGCTGCGGCTCTGGGCAATCCACTCGCGCAGCTGCGACCAGTGCTCAAACAAGGCTTCGTGAGTGACTTCAGCGACCGTCTCGTTGCCCTCGACCCCCAGCGTCAGCAAGCGGGCGTGCTCCCCGGCAAACTTGCGCAGAACAGACAGGACCCAAGACTCGGTCTCGCCCAAGCCGCAGAGCTCCGAGATGGGCGCGCGGCGTCGCGTATCGCGCGTGCCTTCGCCCAAGTGGACCAAGCGCACCAGGGCTCGCCGCGCCGTCGCTTGCTCGGCTTCGCTCAGAGCGCTGTAGAGCTTTTCCGCTTCGCCGGCCAGCGCCCCGCCCACGCCTCCCAGCTGGCGCAAGGTCGCGCCCGCCTCCTCGCCGCCCTGCATGCCTTCCCAGATCCGCGTGAGCGCAAACTCCAGCAGCGGCAGCGTCCCCTGATGCCCCTGCGTCTGCAGGCACAGCAGCTCCAGCGTGGCTTCATCCAGCGGCATGCCGGCCAGCTCGGCGGGCTTGGCGATCGCATCCCGCAGCTCATCGCCGCTCATCGCAGGAACCAGCTCGTGCTGGGCAGCGACCAGGCGACCGAGCTCGGCGTGATGGGTCTGTAGCTCGCCGACAAAGTCGGTGCGCAGGGTCAAGATCACGCCGACCTGACCCTGGCGATCGCGGACCGCGGCCAGCAGATTTTCGACGAACAGGTCGCGCTCAGTCGAGCTCTGACACAGCGTATACAGCTCCTCAAACTGATCGACGAAGACCAAGAGCGGCGCCGCCGCAAGCTCAGGCAGATCGGCGGCAAAGCGACGGAGCCCCTGCCCGGGGATGCGCGGCTCACGCAGCAGGCCCTCCAGCGCAAGCTGACGCTGGGCCGGCAGCAGCGCAACCTCCGCGGGCAGGAGTGGCACCAGCGCACGCGCCAGGCTCTCCAGCGGACGCTCTCCCGGCTTGACCATGGCGATGCGCGGGGCCCGCTCGCAGAGCCCTCCGCTCGACGCCAAGCTGGCCAAAAGACCCGCCCGAGCCACCGAGGACTTGCCCGAGCCCGAGTGGCCCAGGATCGCCAGCAGCCGCGGGGACTGCGCGGTCGCCCACAGCGCGTGGAAGCGCAGCACCAGGCGCTCGGTCAGGGCTTCACGGCCAAAAAACAGCTGCGCCTCATCCACTTGAAAGGCCGACAAGCCGCGATAGGGATTTCGCAAGTCAGCGCTGCGCCCGGCCTGCTGTTGTTCAACACGTGCCAGCCTCTCGCCATCATGTCGGCGCAAGGCGAGGATGAGCTGTGTCGTTGAGATCGCCTCCAACAGAAGGTTGGTCTTGGCCGTGCGATCCATCCCACTCGAAAAGCGCTCGGCGATCTGCGGAAAGTAGTCCAGACAGAACGCCATAAACTCCGCGTCCGAGGGCAGAAGGGTCTGCAGCAGCCGTCGCCCGTCACTACGCGCGTGATGTCGAAAAGAGGCGTGAGCTAGCACGCGGCGCAAGATACCGTACTTCGATAGGGCGGAGCATTCATTCAACCATTGGGTATCCAGTATTCAGAAAATTCGGCATATCGTGTCCGCGCCAGGGACCCGGCTTAGGCGGCCCTCCAGCTTGGTCGCGCGTATCGAGCGGGATTAGCGGCTAAATCCCGCGCACACTGGCCACCAGCAGACCCGCGATGCAGTTGAAGACGACGATCAGCGCGGTGCCGACGGCGAACAGAGCGTACAGCGCAAGGAGGCGGCGGCCCTGCGCGGCCAGGCTGGGATCGTTTTGGGCGGGCGGCGCGGACGAGCCCAGAGCCCGCGCCAGAAAGAACGCGGCGATGGCGAAGGGCAGGCCGATGGTCGCAAGGTTCTCTTTGAAGTCGAACAGGTTCGAGGCCCAGGGGGCATAGCGATCGAGGTACAGACCGCGCACAAAATAGCGATAGCGCGGGTACAGCAGTGCGCCGACAGCGACGACACCCAGATAAGACAGCAGCACGAGGAGCGAGAACAGGCGGCACTTGCGCAGCCGCGCCGCGCTAAAGGGTCGCAGGTACAGTCGCAGCGAGTAGACCGCCTGGTGCACGCTGGTGCCGCACAGCACAAAGGCGCAGAGCGCATGCAGCACCAGCAGCGGTCGCCCGAGCCCGAAAAAGACAATCGACGGCGACGAGGGAGGCAGCAGCATGGCGGGGCCGCTCAGTGCAGGGTGACGTTGCCCGGTCGGGACGGCTCGTCGGAGCGACGCAGACGCACGCCCTGGTGGCCACCCGCGCCAGCGCTAAAGACAATGCCGCCGACCTCTAGCGCGGTGCGGATGGCGAGGAGCTCTTTTTCGAGCGGGTGGGCGATGTCCTCTTCAAAGGCGCGCACGCTGCGCTGGGGCACCCCGGCTAGCTCGGCGAGCTTGCTCTGCGACCAGCCAAGCAGGCTGCGGGCGGCCAGACACTGCTTGCTCGTGATGTGCTCGTGGCGATCGATGGGTTCCATGGCGGCTCCTGAAGAACGGGGCGACCCCAGCGGGCAGACGGGGCAGGCAGCATGCACACCGCAGGTCGCGCGTGCCGGCATCGTTTTCCATTCGCGGCCTGGATGCAAGGTGGAAGTAGCGCGAGTACGCGCGCGGCGCGGCAGTACAGGGGGCCTGCGACCCGGCCGGTGCTAACGGCTCGCAAAGCAGGCGGCTGGCTTCCGGCTCATTGCGGCAGTGCTGTAGAGGCGCGCACTCACCGTATAATTCGATCCGCCGTCTCATGATCACCTCGGCCGCCTCTGCTTCCGACCTCGGCCCGCTGCAGCCCGACCAGGTTGTTGCCCTGCACTACCGCGTCCAGGCAGCCGGTGAGCAAGCCCACTGCGGCTGGGTCTATCGCGCGATGGACCAGCGGACGCAGCAGCCGGTGATCATCAAGTGCCTGCCGCAGCCCCTTACGACCGAGGCGCGTGCCTACTTCGCGCAGGTGCAGCGCTGCCGAAGCCGAGTCCTGCTGCCGATCCTGGCGATCGTCGAGCCGGCCGATCAGCTACCGATGCTGATCATCGAGGCAGCGACCGGCCGACGACTCGATCAGCTGCTGGCCGAGGGCGCCCGCCTGCAGCCCGCGCAGGTGTTCAAGCTCGGGCGGGATCTGGCGCTAGCGCTCGCGTCTCTACAAGCTGTGGGACCGGTTCCCATTCCTGCCGAGCTGCTGGCCCCGGCGCACATTTATGTCACCGTCGTTGAGCTGGGCCATGCCGTGCTGGTGGACGACGTCCGCCTCAGCGCGCATCACTACCATGCGCCGCGCGAGGTCAGCCCAGGGGTCACGCGCAAGGACGAGCCGGCGGCCATCGCCTATCCAACGCCCGAGCAGGCGCAGGGGCAGTCGGCCACGGCCGCCTCGCTGCAGTTTCAGCTCGGCTCGCTGCTGGTTCAGCTGGCGAGGGGAAAGCCGCCGTTTGTTGCGCCCTCGCTGGCCCAGTGGCTCTTCAATGTCGCGCGCACCGAAGCGCCGCGGCTTGCCGACTCGCCGCCTGGAACGGCCCAGATCGTCGAGCGACTGCTGCAGAAGCCGCCGGGGGCGCGCTTTCCCGACCTTCAGCGAGCGGCGCAGGCCATCGACAGGGCGCTCGGACAGCACTCCGCCACGCTGCTTAGCGAGGTCCGCGGCGTGGCTTGCAACCCGCCTAGCTGGCTAACTGAGGCGCTCGGCGCAGCACCGGCTGAGCCTGAGGTGCCGCTGCCAGGCTGGATCGGCGTCGATGC
>CAZVMD010000117.1:7977-20061 GCA_964628555.1 uncultured Myxococcales bacterium
GCGCAGCACCGGCTGAGCCTGAGGTGCCGCTGCCAGGCTGGATCGGCGTCGATGCACCGCGACAGCTCCGCCAGGGCACCCAGGCGCTGGTGCGCGCCATCGCGATTCGCGACCTGCTGCAGCGCGATCTGGTCGCAGGCGCGCTGCAGCAAGACAACACCCTGGTGGTGGAGGCGGCGCTGCGGCGCAGCGTGCGACTCGAGCTCATCGCCGCCGAGCCCGAGAGCCTAGGCGTCAAGCCCTTGACCCCGCTTACGCAGTCGCTGGCCAAAGATGAGCTGACGGTCTGGGAGTGGCTGCTCAGCGGCTTTCAGCCCGGTGAGCACTCGCTGTTCCTGACCATCACCAACCTGCTCGACGAGCCCGGCGGACGCTCGGATCGCGCGCTGCCCTCGCGTCGCCTGACCGTGCAGGTCGTGGTCACGGGCGAGCATGCCAGGCCGATCTTCAACACCGCCGGACTGCGCAAGCTTATGTCGCTGGTGCTGCCGCAGGCGGCCGACCTCGACGCGCTGTGCATCGATCACTTTCCCGAGGTCTACAGCCGCTTTGGCCCCAGCATGGATCGCCTGGTCAAAGTGAACCTGCTGCTCTCGCTCGCCGAGGGCGCCAAGATCTATGACGCGCTGAAAGAGAGCTCGCCCCAGGAGCTCGAACAGCATGCGGCTGCCTGCGCGCTGTCGGCGGCGGCCAAGCAGATCGATGCGGCGCCAGCGCCGAGCAGCCCGGCCGCCTTCCCACACGCCAGCTTCGCACTACGCGCCCCCGCCACAGCGCGCCGGCAGGCGGCTGCTCAGGCATCGCGTCCCGCTCTCGGCCGACTGACCGCTCTGGCCATCGCACTGCTTGCGCTGACCCTGCTCGCGCTCGGGCTGGCCCTGCGCTAGTCGCCTTCACGCGCGGCATCCGCAGCCGATTTCTCGACGGCGAAGCTGGGATAGGGGCAGCGACGAAGGGGGAAGACGGCGGCCGCGCGGCGGGGCTTAGTTCGGCCCCGGCTCGGGCTGTAGGCGCAGGACAGTGCCGCCATCACCGACGGCGTAGACCGTGTCCCCGCTGTGCCCATAGACGCCGAACAGGCTGGCCTGGGTGCCGCTCTTTTCGGCCTGCCAGCCATCGCCCTTGCGATGCAGGATGGTGCCGCGCGAGCCGACGATGACGGCGCGGTTGGGAGCCGAGCCCCAGATCGACAGCAGCGTCTCTTGCGTGCCGCTGGGCTGGGCGCTCCAGGCGCGGCCATCGTAGTGCAGGATGGTGCCGCGCGCGCCGACGGCGTACAGGTCGCTGCGCGATGTGCCCCACAGGCCGTGGAGCCAGCTTTGACTGCCGCTGTCCATCGGCTCAAAAGCGCCGCCGTTCCAGCGCAGGATCAGGCCGCCGCCCCCGACCACGAAGACCTCGCTGTCGATGGCCTGGACAGCGAACAACGGCTGCCGAGTGCCGGTTGGCACGGGGACGAAGGCGCTGCCGTTCCAGCGCACTGCGGTGCCGCCCTCGCCGACGGCAAACCACTCGCTGGCGGTGCCGCCGATGGCGAACAGGGTGCGGCTGGTGCCGGTCGGCACGGCCTTCATGCGACCACCAAAGCGACGCAGGACCAGGCCGCTGTCGCCGGTCATAAAGAGCTCGTTGCCGATGCCCCAGACGCCGGACAGCCAGTTGTTGACGCCGCTGCGCACGCCGCGGAAGACGCCGTCCTGCAGCGCGACATAAAACACCGCGCCATCGCCGACGGCAAACAGAGCATCGCCCTGGGCAAAGGTATCGCGCAGCGTAAAGCCCGGCCGCACCGGCACCGGCAGCCAGCGCCCGGACAGCGGCTTGCCCAGCCCAGCTGGGCCCGGGGCTGCCGCCTGCATCGTCGCAGGCGCCGCAGGCGTGGTCGGCGCCAGCCGCTGGATGCCGTAGCTCGGCGTCGGACCCGCCGGGACAACGGTCGGCGCCGCGGCCACCACCACCGGAGCAGAGGGCGGAGCGGCGACGGGAGGCGGAGCGGGTCCCCGCGGCATGGCCGGGACCATCGGAGCCGCTGGGGCGGGTCCCCCCTGGATCGGGGCTGACGGAGCCGGAGCCGGAGCCGGAGCCGGAGTCGGAGTCGGCAGGCGCGGCGGAGCAGCGGCCAGCGTCGTGCCCCCAGCATGCGGAGCCAGCATCGGATCGAAGAGCTCAGGCAGGTTGCGCGGCGGATTCGGCGGCTTGCGCCCGGGCGGCGTCGCTTTCAGGCGGTTCAGATAGCCCTGGACGACGCCGCGGGTCAGCGGCGTGATGGCCTTCTCCATCTTGAGGAACTGCTCATAGTGACGCACCGCGGCGTCTAGCTGACCCTGCTTTCGCTCGCTCTGCGCCACGTCGTAAAGCAGGCGCGGCGACGGGTACGCCTCGTAGGCCGAGCCAAACTCGCGTACCGCATCGGCGTAGCGGCCCTTGCGATACAGGTCGCTGCCCCGCTGATACTGCGCCTGCACCGGGGGCGGCGGCTCAGCCAGGGCTGCCGAAGCCAGAGCCAGCGTCAGCCCGCAGGCCAAGCCCCAGGTCCCAGCCCGGCCCCGCGCGAAAGTCGTAGAAAATCGCATAGTAATTTGAATTACATCAAAATTTTCGCCTGTATTCCACCGCAAACTCGTGCCCGGGCCGGGCGATTTCTGCGAACAAATGGGCGGCTGCGGTGTTGGTACAGACAGGGTCCGCCGTGCCGACTGCTCCCGCGCCGGTTTCCGCCACTGAAACGGATGAGGTGCTCTATCACCAAATCTGGGCCGGTGATCTGCGCGCCTTCGACCTGCTGTACCGTCGCTATGCTGGCCCGCTTTTGGGCTTCTTGCTGCGCATGGTGCAAAACCACCACGATGCGGAAGACCTGTTTCACGAAGCCTTCCTGAGCGTGCTGCGCAGCCGCCAGGTGACCTTTGATCGCGCCAGCTTCGCCACCTGGCTGTATCGCATCGCCCGCAACCTGGGGCTCAACCACCTGCGAACGCAGCGACGGCGGCAGGTGCTACACGCGCAGAGCGAGAGCCTGACCGAGTCGCCGAGCCGGCTGGTCGCGGACGAGGCCCTGGCCGAAAACGAGAGCGCCGCCGAGCTCGGGCGCGCTGTCGATGCCCTGCCCGCGACGCTGGCCGAGCTGTACCGCCTGCGTACCGCCGGCCTGTCCTATGAAGAGATGGCGACGCGCCTCCAGCTGCCGCTGGGCACGGTGAAGTCGCGCATGAACCAGATGACGCTGCAGCTGCAGGCCCGCCTGCAGCGCTTACCCGACGGAAAGGAGTAACTGCGCATGCAGTGCGCGGATGTGCAAGACGAGCTTGTGGCCTATCACTTTGGCAGCTGTGCGGCGGCGACCCGCGACGCGCTGCATCAGCACCTGCGTGCCTGCCAGGCCTGCGCCCAGAGCTATTTCGATCTGAAGCAGGACATCGAAAGCGGAGCTGCGCAGGCGACCGAGCCTTCGCCGGCCTGTGCCGCCCGCCTGCGCCGCGACGTCGAGGTCTGGCTGCTGCCCGCGCCCGTCGTGAGTCCACCGCCCGACCCGGCCCCAAAGCGGCCGCGGCGACTGGCCTTTAGCTGGCTGCAGCAGCCGATGCCTCGCTATCGTGCCGTGCTGGCGGCGGCGGCGCTGTGTGTCATCGCCGTCGGAACCACCTCGCGCCTGCGCCCCAGCCGGCCGGCGACGAGCGACGGTGGCTCGGAGCTGACCCCGCTGCCGGTGCAGCTCCGCGAGCCTCCCGCGCCGCCGCTCGGCCCCGAGCTGCCGTCGCCGTACTGCGAAGTCGACTCGGCGCGCCTGCAGGCGCTGAGCATCACCTACTACTAAGCCCGCGAGCCGCGGACGCACCCAGGTACGTACTTTATGCAGATAGAACCTCGACCCAAGTGGAAACTCCTTAGCTGGCTGGCCTGGCTGGCCAGCAGCTGGGCGCTGTGGTTCGCCGCCAGCGGCTGCCAGCGCGCTCCGACCCCGCCGCCTTCGGCCCTGCCGCCGACGCAGACCGCGCCGACCCTGGCCCACGGGCAGCCCGCCCCCAGCGGCCCCGCCGCCAAGCCGCCGTCGGCTCCTGAGACCCCGACCTCCCCGGCCGAGCTGGCGACGCTGTCGAGCGCACCGTTTACCGGCGGCGAGCAGGCCTTTCGCACGATCCGCGAGACGCTGCGCGACAAGTACTATCGCGCCGGCCTGACCGACGACGAGCTGTATCGCGCGGCGGTGGCCGGCATGCTGCAGCTCTTGGAGCCGCAGCTGTCGGCCTGGAACAAGCTGATGTCGCCGGAAGAGCTGCGCGAGCTGCACTCTGACATGCAGGGCAGCATCGTCGGCATCGGCGTCGAGATCCGCTTCGAGCGCGACAGCGGCATCTCGGATGTGCTGTCGGTCATCCCCGGCTCGCCGGCCGCCCGCGCCGGCCTGCGCGACGGCGACAAGATCCTGACGGTCGGCGGCAAGCTGTATCGCGGCAAGAGCCTGCAGGACGTGGTCGGCGATCTGCGCGGCAAGCCCGGCGAGGTGGTAAACCTCACCGCGCTGCGCGGTGGCGAGGTGCTGTCCCTGGCCATCCGCCGCGAGCGCGTCACCTACGACCAGGTCAAGGTGCTGTTTTTGCCCGGCGACATGGGCTACGTCTTCATCCGCCAGTTCACCGCCAGTACCCCGACGGTGCTGGCGACGGCGCTGCGCGACCTTGCGGCCAAGCGGGTGCGGGCCCTGGTCATCGACCTGCGCGGCAATCAGGGCGGCCTGCTCGACAAAGCCCTCAGCAGCGCCGAGCTGTTCCTAAAAGCCGGCACGCCGATCACCCAGCTTCGCCACCGCGGCGGCGAGCGCGAGACGCTTTCCAGCAAAGCGAGCAGCCCGGTCTTTGGCCTGCCCATCGCCGTGCTGATCGATCACGAGACGGCTTCCAGCGCCGAGCTTTTGGCCGGGGCCCTGCACGAAGGCAGCGGGGCCCACCTGATCGGCGGCCGCACCTACGGCAAGGGCACGGTGCAGCGCGTCGAGGAGCTGCCCAACGGCTACGCCTACAAGTACACCGCCAGCCACTTCCTGCTGCCGAGCGGCGAGGCCATCGAGGGCCGCGGCCTGTCGCCCGACATCGAGGTCAGCCTGGCCCTGCCCGACGGCCAGAGCTACGAGCGGCAGCTGTCGCGGGTGCAGCACATCAGCGATGGCGAGGAGCGGCTGCGCCTGGATGCCCCGCTGCGCGCCGCGGTCCACGTCCTGCGGCTGGCTCTGCGCTGAGCCAGCCCTCCCCATCCACGCCGTAAGCAAGGAGCATCCCATGCCATCCCGTCGAGAGTTTCTGGTCTCTGCTGCCGGTGCCGCGCTGAGCGTGCCGGCCCTGTCGGGCGCCGCATCCGCCCTCACCCCCAAGTCGCCGAGCCCGCGCTGGCTGATCATCGGCGGCACCAGCTTCGTCGGCCCGGCCATCGTCGAAGAAGCGCAGCGCCGCGGCGTCCACATCACGCTGTTCAATCGCGGCAAGACCAACCCCGGACTGTTCCCCGACATCGAAAAGATCCACGGCGATCGCAACGCCGATGTCCCAACGCTGACCAGCCTGTTTGCCGACAAGAACTTCGACTCGGTAATCGACACCTCGGGCTACTTCCCGCGGCAGATTCGCAACCTGACGGCGGCGCTCAAGGGCCGGGCCAAGCACTATGTCTTTGTCTCGTCGGTCTCGGCCTACAAAGACATGAGCCTGCCTCTGCACGAAGACTCGCCGCTGGCCACGCTGGCCGATCCGACGATCGAAAAGATCACCGAAGGCAGCTACGGAGGCCTCAAGGTGCTGTGCGAGCAGGCGGCGCAGGCGGCTTTCCCGGGGGCGGCGCTGGTCGTGCGACCTGGCTACATCGTCGGTCCCCGCGATCCGACCGACCGCTTTACCTCGTGGCCGCTGCGCGTCCGCCGCGGCGGCGAGATGGTCGCGCCGGGCAGCGAGAGCGATCCGATCCAGGTGATCGACGTCCGCGATCTCGGCAACTGGATGGTGGCGATGACGCTATCGCGTGAGAGCGGCGTCTATAACGCCGTCGGCCCGGCCGACAAGCTGACCATGGGCGAGCTGCTCTCGACCAGCAAGCGGATCACCAAGTCCGATGCCCGCTGGGTGTGGCTCAGCGCCGAAAAGCTCAAGCAGGCCGGGGTCCTTGATCATGTGCCGATCTGGGTCCCGCCCAGCGAGATCGGCATGGCCCAGGTCAGCCACGCCCGCGCGCGCAAAAAGGGCCTCAGCTTCCGCCCGCTGCAGACGACGATCAGCGACACCCTGGCCTGGTGGGACACCCTGCCGCCCGAGCGCCAAGCCAAGCTGCGAGCCGGCCTCAAGCCCGAACAAGAAGCCGCCGCCCTCAAGCTGAAGTAGCCCCCTGCCCCTCCTGCGCCGATCGACGGCGCGACCGCCCCCGGCGCTGGCTCTGGCCACCCACCGTGCATGTCGAGCCCCGCTCCCCTCGCTGATCCCGCTCGCGGCAGCTAACTACAAAAGAACTAAGGCCCGACGGGCAGCGGCTGCGCTTGCAGAAAGGCCAGGGCCTCGGCTTCGTTGAGGAAGGCGGCATGATGGGTGTCGCCGCGCTCGCGAGCCATGCGCAGCACCTGCAAGCGACCGACGGCCGAAGCCACCAGCGTGGCCTGCACGGGAAACAGCTCGCTGAGGTGGCGGCGCAAGAGCTGCGCCTTGGCTTCATGCGCCGGGCTGTTGTTGCCGACCGTGGCACGCAGATCGGTCAGCAGGCGCTGGCCGCGCAGTGGGCGCAGCACGCTCAGCAGCTGCTGCAGGCTCTCCTCGGTCAGCGCCTGATCGAGCGGCAGGGCCCGGCGGCGAGCGATGACGATCTGACGCCCAGCATCGTGCTCTATGCGGAACAGATCGTTCTCAAGAAGGAGCTTCACAGCCCCTCGATTGTAGTACGCGGCAGGTGTCGCAGCGGCGACAAATTCCCGACGCTAGCCAGCGCAGCCGCGGCAGCTGAGCCAGCGCTAGCGGTCGCTGGCTCAGGCACTGTCCGGCGGAAACAGCAGGCCTAGGAGCTGGTCTTCTTGCGTGGCCACGATGCGCTCGATGCCGTCGGTGCTGACCCAGCGACGCAGCTGCAGCGCCCCCACCGCGCTGCGCACCAGGACGCCGATGCGACCAAAGCCCTGATCGATGCGCGGTCGCAGCGCGGCCATCACCTGCTCGAACGCCGGATCGTTGCGACCGACGGGAGCGCGGGTATCAAAGAGCATCACCCGGCCGCGCCGACCGACCCGATCGAAGGTAAGGATGACGCTGGTAAACGAGTCACGCACCGCCTGCAGGTCGGCGTACGGCGTCGCGCTGCGGCTCAGGCGCAGGAGCTGCCCCCCACGCTCTAGCGACACTGTGATGTAGCTGTCTCGATACAGCTCGCGGTCCACCTCACCCGCCATCGGCCTTAGTCTACTGCGATCCGAAAGGGGCGGACCGACCGTCGTATCCCGTCGCAGCGGTGCGCGCCTGACGCGAAAAGATCCCGCGACTACCGCTTTTTTCGTACATAGCCAGCATGCGTGATCGTCCCCTCGCCCCGCGCCGATCGCTCGGCTTGCACTCGCTGCGGCAGCGGCTCTTGGGCGCATTGCGGCTCTTGGGCGCTTTATTGATCCTGCTTTTCTCGCTGCCCTCGGCAGGCGCCGGCCCCGCTGACAATCCCTACCTGCAGGCCCGCGATGACCAGCCAGTCAGCGTCGAGCTGCAAGGCACCGAGTGGGGCGATGACATCGATGGTGGCGAGCGTCGCCTTTCCGCCCGCATGACCACGACGCGGATCGCCACGCTGCCCTTTGGCGCGGTGTTTCGCATCGAATTCGTCGCGCTGCCGACCGGAGGCGCCATGCCGCGGGCCTTGCCGCGCTGGCTGCTGCTGGCGACCGCCAGCGAGATCGCGCTGCTGCCCGCTGAGGCCGAGGAGGCGACGCTGCAGAAGCTCCGGGCACTGGCCACGGCGCCGCCTGTCGCTGCCGAAGAGGTGCGCGCCATCGCCCGCGGCAGTCGGATCTTGGCCAGCAGCCACGGTCGCGAGAGCCGGGTCCGTGTTGCAGGCAGCCGCTGCACCTATCGCCGGACCCATCCTTCTGGGCACTTTACGACCCTGGTCTGGCAGCGCGGCGTTGGCTTGATCGAATACGCCGAGGGCCGCGGAGCGCGCGCCGATGGCTTCCGGCTCCGGCTGCGGGGCGGCATGACAAAATAGGCGGGATGGACCCCACGCAAGCTCGCCTGCGGTCGCTAGTGGACACGCTCTGTTCTGACCGCTGCGCCGGTCGCGCCCCAGGCAGTCGCGGCGGGCGGGCAGCGCGCGAGGCCGTGCTCAGCGCGCTGCGCCAGGCCGGACTCGATCCGTACGAGCAGGCCATCCCGGGCTGCGGTGGCGCCAATGTGCTGGCCAGCCTGCCCGGCGACTGCGACCGCTTTGTGCTGGTCTCGGCTCACTACGATCATCTGGGCCAGAGCGGCAGCCGCATCTATCGCGGTGCCGATGACAACGCGGCAGCGGTCAGCGTACTCGTCGAGGTAGCGCGGGCGCTGGCCGAGCGGCGACCGGGGGGGCGTGGCGTCCTCATCGCCGCCTTCGACAGCGAAGAGCCGCCCTACTTCATGTCCGAGTCGATGGGCTCGGAGTACTTCGCCCGTCACCCCAGCGTGCCGCTTTCGCAGATCGATCTGATGATCGGCATGGATCTGATCGGCCATCGGCTGGGCAGCGGTGAGGACCTCCCCCGCCCGGTCAGCGAGTCGCTATTTGTCCTCGGGAGCGAGCGCAGCCGCGGCACCCGCGAGCAGCTTGTGCAGAGCGGCCTCGCCGTGCCTGCCCTGCGCATCCGGCCGCTGGATGCGACGATCATTCCGCCGCTTTCGGACTATCACGCGTTTATGACTCGCGAGATCCCGTTTCTGTTTCTGACCGCCGGCCGCTCGCGCTACTACCACACGGTCAACGACACGCCCGAGACCCTGGATCTGCCCAAGATGGCCGCCACCGCGGCCTGGCTGGAGCGCCTGGTGCGGCAGACCTGCCGTCGCCCTGAAGATCGCCTGACCTATCTGCCGAACGCCTGCGACGACGAGGGCACGCTGCGCACGCTGCTCGACGTCCTTACGCCGCTGCGAAAGGCACACCGCCAGGCCGACTCCTACTTCCGCTCGGTCAGTCAGCTCTTGGCGCAGTGCGACCGGGACGGCCGGCTGCCTGAGGCGCTGCGCCCGATGCAGAGGCTCGCGCTCGGTGGGCTTGAGAAGCTCGTTGAGTAGCCGGCCGGCCTAGGCAGAATGCACGAGTCGATTTAGGAGCCCTGCTAGTTCCGCGTACGCTCGCGCGCCACCAGCCGCACCGGCGTGCCTTCAAGCTCGAAGGTCTGGCGTAGCTGGTTCTGCAGGTAGCGGCGATAGGAGTAGTGCATGCCCTCGGGGTGGTTGACCTGGACGACAAAGGTCGGCGGTCGCGTCTCGGCCTGCGTGATGTAGTACAGGCGGATCGGCCGGCCGAGGTGCAGCGGCGGTGGATGGCGCTCGACGATGCCTTCGAAGAAGCGGTTCAGCGCGCCGGTCGACACCCGCTTGGAGAACGAGCGATAGCAGCGCTCGACCACCTGGAGCAGCTTGCGCACACCCTTGCCGGTCTGCGCCGAGATCGTCGTGACCAGCGCCCAGGGTGCGACGAACTGCAGCTTGCGCTCCAGGTCCTCTTGCAGCTTCTTGGCGTCCTGTGACCCCAGAAGATCGGCCTTGTTGAACGCGATGACCAGCGCCCGTCCCGAGTCCTGAATCAGGCCGGCGATGCGCGCGTCCTGCTCGCCGATGCCCTCCTTGCCGTCGATCACCAGCACCGCGACATCGGCTCGCAAGAGCGCCTTTTCGGCCATCGCCACCGCGACTTTTTCCATCGGCTCGGGGATGCGGGCGCGACGACGGATGCCGGCCGTATCGATCAGCAGAAAGCGACGATCGCCGAACGTCAGCAGGGTATCGACCGGATCGCGCGTCGTGCCGGGGATCTCAGACACGATCATCCGCTCATCGCCCAAGAGCGAGTTGACCAGCGACGACTTGCCAGCGTTGGGCCGACCGACGAAGGCGATGCGGATCACCTCCTCGGCAGCGGCCGCCTCCGGCCTGCGCCCGGCCCGCTCCGTCGCGCCGTCGCCGGCTTCTGCTTCGTCGTCCTCGCCAGGCTCGTAGACCGCGGTCGCGTCTTCCGCGTCCTCGGCAGCGGCCAGCGCGTCGGTCTCTAGCTCAGGTGGGAGAGCGTGCTCTGCGGCTTCATCATCATCGCTCTCAGCGGGCGGCGGCAGCGCCGCGACCAGATCTTCAAGCAGCTCGGGCAGGCCGCGGCCGTGCGCCGCTGAGATGCCGTAGACCTGGCTGGCACCGACGGCGTAGACATCGCCAAGCAGCGCCTCTTGCCGCGGGCCATCGACCTTGTTGGCGACAAAGAACAGCGGCCGCCCCAAGCGCCGCAGCTTGTCTAGCACCTCGCGGTCTTCGGCGACGATGCCGTGCTGCGCATCGACGACAAACAGCACCAGGCTGCTCTCGGCAATGGCGCGCAGGGCCTGCTTCTGAATGGCGCTCGAAAGCGGCGAGCTGGGTGTGCTCTCCAGCCCGCCGGTATCGACCACGCGGAAGCTGCGGCCGGCGTAGTCGGTCTCGCCATAGCGACGATCGCGGGTCACCCCCGGCTCATCTTCGACGATGGCGTTGTGGCCGCCGACCAGGCGGTTGAACAGCGTCGATTTGCCGACGTTGGGCCGACCGACAATCGCCACCAGCGGCAGCGGCGAGGAGGGATCTTCCGCGCGGCGCAGCAGCCGCTCACGACGCGTGGTGCGTGGGCTAGAGCGCATGGCTAGGCTCTCCCCAGCGCGACGCCAGTGCCGCTGCTCTGCGTGTAGCCCATCTCGCGCAGACCCAGGCGGCTACGCGACCAGTCGGCATCGACGCGCACGAACAGCTCAAGGTGCACGCTGCAGCCAAGCAGCGCAGCGATCTCGGTCCGCGCCGCCATACCGATCTCGCGAATGCGACTGCCGCCCTCGCCGATCACGATCATCTTCTGGTTCGGCTTTTCGACGTGGATGGTGGCGTGGATCACGGCGACCCCGCGCTCGCCCTTGCGCGCGCCGCGGTCGGCGATGCGCTCTTCCCAGCTATCGATGGTGATGGCCGTGGCATAGGGCAGCTCTTTGTGCGTCTGCAGATACAGCTGCTCGCGGATGCGCTCGGCGCACAGCAGCCGCTCGGGGGCATCGGTCAGCATGTCGTCGGGGAACAGGGCGGGACTCTGGGGCAAGAGCCGGCACAGCTCGTCCTGCAAGCGGTCGACACCGCTGCCGCGCAGCGCCGAGATCGGCACGATCGCCGACAAGCCCGGCAGCGCATTCCACGCCTCGATGATCGGCAGGAGCTGCGTCTTGTCCTTGCAGCGATCGACCTTGTTGACCGCCAGCACCAGCGGTTTTTTTAGCGCCGCTAGCTGCTCGATGATGAAGCGGTCGGTGGCATCGATGATCGGCGTCGGCTTGGCTTCCCGCTTGCTGGCCCGCCGGCTCGCCCGCCCATCGCTCGGGCTGGCTGCGGCCTCGGCGTCGGCTGCGACCTCGGCCGGCTGCGCATCGCGCGCAACCAGCTTGCTGGCATCGATGACCAACAGCAGGACATCGACATCGCTGGCGGCGGCTCGCGCCTCTTCCACCATGTATCGATTTAGCAGCGTCTGCTTGTGCACGCTCGGTCGGTGCAGGCCCGGCGTATCGACGAGCGCAAGCTGCGCCCCCGGCACGTGCCGCACCCCCAGGAGCCGCACCCGCGTGGTCTGCGGCTTGTCGCTGACAATCGCCAGCTTCTCACCCAAAAGAAAGTTGAGCAGCGTCGACTTGCCGACGTTGGGCTGGCCCATGATGGCGACAAAGCCAGCGCGAAACTCGCCCTCGGGAATCGACGACGGACGCCCAGCGGGAAGCGGGGTGATGCGCGGCGCCGATGGGCTGGCGGGCGGTCGCTTATCGAGCGCGGCCGGGCTCGCCGACTTGCCGGACCTCGTCGAGCCACCCAGCCCGGCTCGCGG
>CAZVMD010000118.1:0-19872 GCA_964628555.1 uncultured Myxococcales bacterium
GCCCGGCAGACGCTGTCGCAGTTCCTGGCGGCGAATCCACACCCCTTCCTGCTGGTCGAAGCCAGGAAGCAGGCGCTGCCCAAGAGCATGCTGTTTGACACCATCGCCCCGCAGGCGGCGATGACCGCCGACTCGCTAAACCCGGCTCTGCTGCGCATCAGCGATGCCGACGTTCGCAGCCACCCGCAGAACTATGAGCTGTATCCGCTGGCCAAGAGCAATCGCAATCCCTGGACCGATCGCATCCTCGTTGGGCGAGCCGCCAACAACGACGTGGTGCTGGCCAATCCGTCGGTCTCGAAAGTGCACGCGTACATCGTGCAGTCGGCGGGCGGGGCGCAGATCTTTTCCTACGAGACACGCAATCCGACCAAGGTAGGGGCCACGACCGCGCTGCCCAACGGACCGGGGGTCAGCCTGCCCGATGGCGCCGACCTGCAGATTGGCGTGCTGCGAGCGCGCTATCTGTCGGCCGCGCTCCTGTATCGGCTGCTGCGCCCGTAAGCGCAGAGCGAGCCCTCAGGCGGGCAGGGCCAGGCCTGCCCCGGCTGGGGCTGCGAGCTGTCTTGGGCTTGGCGATGGGAGGCGGGCCGCGGCTGCGGCCGTCGGCGGGACGAGCGGGCTATTCGAACTGCGCGGCGCAGATCGGCGACAGCACGAAGGCGACACGACCACGCAGGGCTGGCGTGCTGCTGAAGTACTCGGAGAGATCCTCCAGCTTGCCGGCGCTCGGCGGCTTGGGCTGCGAGTCGTCGATGCGCGTGAGCAGGCGTGACGCCATGCGCAGCTCGCCGCTGACCAGGAACGACACCCGGCGTGCGGTCTCGTGCGCGGCTTCGCTCAGCCGGGCGGTCAGCACCTCGACATCGCTGACCAGACCCGCGGCTTGCAGGACCTGCTGTCCTTCGGGGCCCACCGCTGCCGCCACCTCGGCATAGAGCGGATCGCTGTCATCGCTGGGGCCATGTCCGGCCGCAGCCAGCAGCGCTGCCGTCAGCTGCTGGCGCTCTTCCAGGCTGCCCTGCGTATACAGGCGCAGGCCGGGACGTCCCTGCTCCAAGGCCAACGCGAACAGGGCTGGGATCTCGCCCGGCGACATCGACACCAAGAGCTCGCTGCGGACCACGACATGCAGCGCGTCATCGCCGAGCAGGCGGAACGGCTCGGCTAGCTCATCAATGCGCGTGAGCTGTGGGTTGTCGATGCCCAGGCGCTCGGCCACGGCGACGAAGGCCTTGCCCATGCCGGTCTTCTGATCCAGGCGCGTGGCGCGGGCTCCGGCCAAGGACTCGCTGCTGCGCCGAGGCGCCTGCACCTGGCGATCGATGCGCTCCAGCACATCCAAGAGCTCTGGGCTGAGCGGTGCGGCCAGCACTTGCCGGTGCGTCTCGCGATTGACCAGCGACGGCAGATCCGGCTTCTCGAACTCCTTGCGCAGGGCCATCACGGTGGCCTTCAGCGTGGCATCGGAATAGACCGAGGTCACCAGCGGCGACAGGATCGCCCAGGCGTAGCGACGGCGTCCGGCGGCGGCCATGCGCTGTCCCATCTCCAGCAGCAGCGGCATGGCTGGCTCGCCCTGCGCGATCAGTGCCACGTGGATCTCTTGCCGCTCGACTTGGTTCTCCGGCGTATCGGGCAGCAGCTCGATCAGCTGCTGGTAGTCCTCGCGCTCGGGGGCAAGCGTGGTCACCGTCCGCAGGTAGTTGGCGGCGCGCTCGCGATCGCCCAGGTGGTGCAGTGCGACCCGCGCCAGATGACGCAGGGCTCGGGCGCGGTCGGGAGCTGGGCTGCCATCGGCCCGCGCTTCCAGGATATCGACCACCTGCTGCCACTCACCGCGCCGCTCCAGCACGGTCAGCAAGCCATCGACGGCGGGTGTGTAGGCAGGATCGTAGGACAGCGCCATGTCGAAGGCTTCCATTGCTTTGCCTTCGTCGGTATCAAGCGCGATCTGGGCTCGCTGCGTCCACAGCGCGGCCAGCTCTTCGGGAGCGGTCGTGCGCTGCAGCAGCTCGTCGATGATGGTCGCTGCCCGCTCGCGCTGGCCACTGCGCTGGTAGTACGAAAGGGCGCTGCGCATCACATCGGCGTCGGAGACACCGGCCCGCACGGCCAGGTCGTAGCAGACACCAGCCTCGTCCGCTTCGTGCAGCCGCCCGTCCCACATGCGAGCCAGGCGCGCGTAGAGACGGCCGCGCTGCTCGGCTTCGGCCGCGACCAGCAGCGCCTGCTCGTAGTGCTGGACCGCCGAGGCGGGTCGGTTGGTGTCGGCCAGGACATCGGCCAGCACCTGCAGCAGGCCGGGATGCAGCGGATCGATCGCCAAGCCGGCTCGGAGATCGGTGATCGCCTGATCGCGCCGACCCTGCTGTGCCGAGAGCAGGCCGCGCTGATACGTCGCGCGCAGCCGCTCCTGTGGACTGAGCGTAACCGAGCCGTTGAGCACCCGATCGTAGAGGTCGTAGGCCACTTCGATCTGTCCCGCTGCGAGGCGCGACTCGGCCACGGCCAGCGCTGCGCGCGGCAGCGTGGGATCCAGGGCATGGGCGCGCAGGAACAGCCGCTCGGCTTCGGCTTCGTCGCCGGCCTGGCGCACCGTGCTCGCCACTTCTTCGATGCGGGCCGCATGGCTGGCCACCGTGTCCGGACCCGGTGGGGTGACGCGACCGAAAGCGGCCAGCGCTTCCCGGCGGGCAAACACCGCGCGGCTCATGTCGCCGGCTCGGCTGTAGGCTTCGGCCAAGGCATCCCAGGCACCGTAGTCGTCGGTGGTCATCGCCACCGCGCGCTCCAGCCACTGCACGGCATGTCGCGCTTCGCTGGCACTGGCCGCCTTCTGGCGCAGGCGGGCCGAGCGGGCAGCCGGCGAGAGCTCGCGCTCATCGGGATCGGGCAGCAGCGCGGCCGCTTGTCGCCAGGTCTTGATGCGTCGTCCCAGCGCCTTCATGCCCTCGGCGGCGGGCTTGCAGTCCAGATCCAGCGTGCGGGCCGTGCGGTAGTACCCCAGGACCTGCTCGGCGAGACCGCCGGCATCGTCGCACAGCTCCGCCAAGTGACAGAGCACCAGGGCGCCGAGCGTGGGCGGCAGCAGCTTGGCGTGGCGCTCGCGCAGCGACATATAGCCGCTGCGATCGCCCTTGCGCTGCTTGATCGAAGCCAGCCACAGGATCGGCTCGGGATCTTGCGGTGCGCGCTCACTGCGGGTCGTCAGTCGCGCCTCGGCGTTGGGGGTGCGGCTCAGCCGCAGATCCAGCAGGCGCGTCAGCTCGTTCTCAAAGAAGCGCAGCGACTGCGCATCCGCTCCGGCATGGCGGGTCGGGGCAGCCAGGCCGGCCAGCTCGTCGGCCAGCTCTTGATAGCGGCCCCCGTCGCGCAGCAGCCGCAGCAGCCGCCAGCGCAGCTCGTTGTCTTCCTGCTGCAGCAGGAGCAGCGCACGGTACAGGCGCTCGCGCTGGGCTTGGCTGACTACGGCTGCGTGCTCTTCAGCCAGCTGGATGGCCTGCTTGAGGATCTCGGCTCGTCCCTCAGGCGACGGCGTATCGGCGGCGTGGCTCTCCATCAGCTCGACCAGCTCGGCCCAGGCCTCGCGGGCTCGCAGGGCTTGCGACAGCGGCTCGTAGCCAGGTCCGCTGGCCCCTGTCTCGGCCAACAGCTCGCGCAGGGTCTTGAGCGCACCCTCGGGATCGTCGAGCGCTTCCCGCTGCAGCCGGGCGCAGGCCAGCAGCATGGCCACCCGCTGATCGCCGGCGGCGCGCAGCAGCTCGATGCGCAAGCGACGCAGCTCCAGAGCCGGCGGAATATTGCCCGCCGTCAGCGCGCGAATGCCTTCCAGCGCCGCGGCGCTCTGGGCATCCAGCTCCAGGATCTGGGCATAGGTCGACAGCGCGGTCTCGGCATCGCCCAGCTTCTCTTGCGATAGTGCGGCGATCTCCAGCTGAATCGCAATGCGCTCCTCCTGCGGGGCATCGCTCTGAGCCGACAGGAGCTGCTGCAGGGCATCGCGCAGCTCGCGGTGCAGCTCGCGCTCGCGGCGGTACGAGATCAGCACGCGCAGCGACGGAATCGCCTTGGGCGAGAGCTGGACGATGCGCTGATGGATATCGCGAGCCAGATCCGCCTGATCAAGCGACTCGTACAGCGCAGCGATCCGAACCAAGAGATCCTGCGCGCGGCCGGGATCGCCCGCTCGCGCCGCGGCTGAGCGCAGCACATTGGCCAGCACCGGCTGCAGCGCCGAATCGGTCAGCGCGACCAGGCGCGCCTCGACCTCCGGCTGCGGCTGCGATGAGAGCACCACGGCCTCGGCATAGAGCTCGAAGGCTCGCATGCGATCGCCGCAGCGCTCTTCGTACAGGCGGGCCACGCGCGAGAGCTCGCCCGCGCTGGCCGCGGCATCACCGACATTGATCGCGCCGGCCCGGACCCGCGCTTCAACGATCGGCAGCACGCGGCGCCACACCCCCTGCGCCTCAGCAGCGGCGAGCAGCTGCTCTTCCAGCCCCGGCTGCTGCGGATCCAGTCGGTACAGCACCAGCAGGTGATCGAGAGCGGCGAGCGGATTCGCCAGCTCGCCGGCTGCCAGCGCATGACGGGCGCGAACGATGGCGATGCGCTCGGCCACGGTCTCTGCGCGATCCCAGAGCTCGGCGTAAAGAGCATCCAGCGATCGCCACAGCTTGGCGGCTGCCGCCAGGCGCTGCACTTCGGCCAGCGCTGCCGCATCATGCGGATTGAGCCGCACCAGGCGCACGGCTTCGTGAAAGGCGCGCTCTGGGTTGCCCAGGCGGGTCTCGCAGATCGACAGGCGCTTCTGAATCGCGGCCCGGCGCAGCTCTAGCGGGGCCGTGCTGACCGTCGCGACCTCAAGCAGAGCCAGCGCATCTTCAAAGCGCCCAGTGGCCTCGGCCAGACGCAAGAGCGGCTGGATCTCACTGAGATCGCGGCCGCGCAGCGTGGCCTGTCGCGCCATGCTCAGCGTGACCAGGGCGCGCAGCGGATCCTGCTGCTTCTCTTCGTGCAGCGCAGCGAGGTCATGCAGATAGGTGCTGCGCGTCTCGGGATCGTTGGCGGCTGCCGCCAGATCCGTGATCAGCGCGGCGAGCTCGCCGTAGGCATTGGCTTCACCGGCGGCGCGCGAAAGCTGGGTGCGCAGTCCCGAGTCGGGTCCCAGGGCCTGCAGCAGGCGCCGCAGGGCAAAGAAGCGACCCAGCGTGTCGTCGCTGGGCACCAGCTGAAGCTCAGCGCTGCGCAGCTGGCGCGGCGCCTCTTCCCCCAAGGTGGCCAGGGCGACATCGGTTGCGCCGAGCAGCACGCTGGGCTCATCGATGCGCAGGCGGGCCAGAGCTTGCAGCGCCGGCGTGCAGTCCGGTGACCAGCGCAGCACGCGCTCCAGCGCCGCGACGGCTGCTGCGCGATCGCCTTCGGCTTCCCACAGGCGCGCGATCTCCAGGCAGGACGTAACCCGCTGGTCGAGGCTGGGAGCGATGCGCAGCTCGGCCTCTAGCGCCGCGATCAGCTCGCGTGTCCGCCCCAGCGCACGATAGTGCGGAATCAGCGCCGACAGCGCCGCTGCGTCACCAGGAGCCAGATCCAGAACGCGCTGCCAGGCCGCCACCGCACGCTTGGCGTCGCCGATGTTGTCCTGCACGTTCTGGGCAACGGCTCGCCAGATGGCCAACAGATCGGCATCGTTCTGGCTTCGCCAGGCCTGGGCGGTCAGCGCGCGATCGACGGCGGCAAAGTCGCCGCGCTTGCGATAAAGCGCCGCCAGCTCGTCGCGGACTTCGCGATCGTCGGGCACGGCGGACAGCAGCTGCTGCCAGCACTCTTCGGCACTGGCGTCATCCTGCAGCCGGTGCATCGAGTGCGCACCCAAGCGCCGCAGGAGCTCGATGCGCGTCTGCGGATTGGCGGTCAGCGCCAGCTGGCGCTCCAGCGCGCTGCGCAGCCCTTCCTGTCCCTCTTCGCCCACCGCGTCATAGAGCGCGACCAGGCTGTTTAGGGCCTCCATGCGCGAGCAGGGCAGGTTGGCGCGCCGCTCTTGCAGGTTGATGGCCAGTCGCGGGTTGTCGAGCTGCTGCGCGGCGATCGTCGCCGCTCGTCCCAGCAGGGCCGAGCGCTCTTCATCCGTGGCCGCTACCTCGGCCCGCCGGGCCAGGAAGGCGACCAGGGCCTCCAGCTTGTTATAGGCAACGAGATACTCTTCCGTGCCCTTCCAGGCCTCGGCTTCCTGCGGCGAGGCTTCGAGGATCAGGTTGTAGACCACCGCTGCTCGCTTAAGCTCGCCGGCGCTGCGCAGCGACTCGGCGATGACGCGCCGGACATCGAGCATGGTGGCCGCGTCGCAGCCATCCAACGATCGTGTCGCCAGCTGCGAGAGAGCGTCCCAGTCTTTGCGCGCCGAGAGCACGCGGGCCATCGTCAGGTTGGCGATGGGATCGGCTGGACGGGTCGCCAGAACGCGCGACAGGACCTCGGCCGCGCGATCATGCTGACCCAAGCCCGACAGGTAGACCTCGGCCAGCTCACGCAGAAGGACGATCTGCGTCGTGCCCGACTGGGTGCTGGCGCGCCGCGACAGGAAGTCGGCCAAGCGATCCCAGCGGCGAGCACTGCGGTAGGCCTCGGACAGGGCAGAGGCCGCGACATCTTCGGCATCACCGAGTCGGAACAGGCGCTCCCAGGCGTCGATCACCAGGTCGGGAGAGTGCAGCTGATCGGCGGCGATGGCGGCGGCTTCGCGCGTCCACTCCAGGCGCTGCTGCGGATCCCAGGTCGCCTCGACCGCGCCGGCCCGCAGCTCGTAGAGCGCGCGATAGTCGGCCCGCTCGCGATAGCGCTGCGTCAGAAAGTCGAGCGCTTCGGGATGGTTCGGCACCAGATCGCGCAGCTTGCGGAACTGCAGCTCGGCGCTGGCGATGTCGTTTAGGCGATCGCGAAAGATGCGCGCCAGATCGGCGAGCAGCGTCGTGCGCACCTCGGTGGGCTTGGCCCAGCCGGCGGTGTCGATGGCGCCGCGCATCAGGTTGGAGAGTGCGGTCCAGTCGCGGGCATTGGCCAAGCGCTGGGCTTCGCGATTGAAGGTGTCGCGCTCGCGCTGCTCGCTGGCTCCGCTACTGCTGCTCTGCGTTGGGGCTGGCACCGTACGATGCTCGCCGCTGGCCGCTTTGCTGCTGGCGCCTACCGCAGGCGCTGCGGCGGCAGCCACGGCCGCGGCCACCGGCGGGCGGGCAGCAGGTGGTGGCGCGGCAGGTGATGGCGCAGCCGGCGGTGGCGCAGCGGCTGCGCTGACCGGTGCTGGGCTAGGTGGAGAGCTAGGCGCGGGCTCTGCGAGCTCGCCGCCAAGTTCATCGGCCGGACTGTCAAACCCACTTCCGAAGTCATTGAGCCAGTCACTATCTGTATCGATGGCTGGCTGGTTTGCCTGGGTGGACTGCTTGCTACCCTGTTGCTCTGCCACAGACCCCTCCTAATGTGGCGCGCGTCGACACGCGGGCTCTACAGTGTACCAAGGACGGCGCGGCTGCGTCCATCGTCCGCCCGTCTGCCGCGCGGCAACTTTTTTCCGTCGAATTCTCTGAGGCTGGCTGATGGTTCCAGGCTGCGGTGGGGGGATCGCCGGTGCTTCGGGCTTGACATTGCGGCAGTGCGTGGTAGCGGCGCCGCCCGCGTGATAGCTTCGTGGCGATGTCGAAAACCGAGACTCCCTCCGCCCCATCGGCTGCCGAAAGCGCTGCCGCAGCATCCGGCTCGTCTCCGCCAGTCCCGGCCAAGGCCCCTGGCTCGCCCCGCCCGGCGCAGGCGGCCCTGGCTCGTCGCCTGGCGGCTTGGCGCGAGCGACTAGCGCGTCAGACCAGCCGCAGTCCGCTGCGGCGAGCTCGCTTTGCCACCGATGCGGGCATCGAGCTGGGCGATGTCTACACCGGCCTCGACTCGTCGCTGGCCGACGACGAAAATGGCGAAGCCGGCGAGCTAGGTGGCTTGGGTCTGCCCGGCGAGTTTCCCTACACCCGCGGTGTGCAGCCGACCATGTACCGCGGACGCCTGTGGACCATGCGCCAGTACGCCGGCTTCGGCAGCGCCGAGGAGTCAAACCGGCGCTACAAGTACCTGCTGCAAGGCGGCCAGACCGGGCTCTCGGTGGCCTTCGACCTGCCGACGCAGATGGGCCACGATCCCGACCATCCGCTGTCGCGCGGCGAGGTCGGGCGAGTCGGCGTGTCGATTGCCAGCCTGGCCGACATGCGCGTGCTGCTCGATGGACTGCCGCTGGATGCGATCACCACGTCGATGACCATCAACGCCACCGCGACGACGCTGCTGGCGTTTTATGTCGCAGTCGCCGATGAGCGCGGCACGCCGCGCCAGGCTCTCGGCGGCACGGTGCAGAACGACATCCTCAAGGAATACATGGCCCGCGGCACGTACATCTATCCGCCGCGTCCGTCGCTGCGCCTGATCACCGACCTGTTTCGCTTCTGCCACGCCGAGCTACCGCAGTGGAACACCATCTCGATCAGCGGCTATCACATCCGCGAGGCCGGCTGCGATGCGGTGCAAGAGGTCGCCTTCACTCTGGCTGATGCCATCGCCTATGTCGAAGCGGCGATCGCCGTCGGCCTCAAGGTCGATGAGTTTGCGCCTCGGCTGTCGTTCTTCTTTAACGCCCACAACAACCTGATCGAAGAGGTGGCCAAGTTTCGCGCCGCCCGTCGCCTGTGGGCGCGGATCATGCGATCCCGCTTTGCCGCCAAGGACGAAAAGAGCTGCATGCTGCGCTTCCATGCCCAGACCGCTGGCTCGATGCTGACGGCGCAGCAGCCGCTGACCAATACGGTGCGCAACAGCGTGCAGGCGCTCTCGGCGGTGCTGGGCGGCTGCCAGAGCCTGCACGTCAATGCCTACGACGAAGCGCTGGCCTTGCCCAGCGAGCAGTCGGCGCTGCTGGCGCTGCGCACGCAGCAGGTGCTGGCTCATGAGTCGGGCGTGGCCGACTTTGTCGATCCGCTGGCCGGCAGCTTCGCCGTCGAGGCGCTGACCGATGCCATCGAGCAGGGGGCGGCGCGATACATCGCCCGCATCGATGAGCTCGGGGGCATGGTGGCGGCGATCGAGCGGCAGTATCCGCAGCGCGAGATCGAAGGCCGCGCCTACGAGTATCAGCGCGCCGTCGAGAGCAAGGCGCGCATCGTGGTGGGCGTCAACGACTTCGTGATCAAAGAGCCGCCGCTGCACGGCCTGCACAAGCTCGATGCGCACCTCGAAGCGACGCGCGCCCAGGCGGTGCAGACCTATCGAAAGGAGCGCGACAGCGACGAGACGCGGGCCCGCGAGGTCCGCCAGGCGCTCGCCGCGCTGCAGACCTCAGCCCAGGCGGCAGCAACGAGCGAAAATAACCTCATGGCGGGAATCCTGCGCGCTGTCAAAGCGCAGGCGACGCTCGGTGAGATCGCTGATACCCTGCGCCGCGTCTTTGGCGAGTACGACCACCAGCCTGGCTAGCCTCATCGGGCGCGGTGGCGATCGTGGTGGCGCGGCTGCGGGCTCTTAGTGCAGGGACAGAAGCAGCCGCTCGCGCAGCGCCTGGTGCTGCGGGTTTGGCAGCCGGCCGAGCGCGACGCGGTCCGGACAGGGCCAGGACAGCGTGCTGCGGAAGCGCCGCAGCCGGCGCACGCTCTCAATCAGACGCGTCCGGACCTCGGGGCGATCGTGGGCGGCCCGGCGCAGCGCCTCTTCCGCCCGCGCTTGGCGCTCGGGATCGCGGCACAGCAGGAAGGCATCGCAGCCGGAAAGCAGGCTCTCGACGACCACGTCGCCCTCGTCGCGCAGCGTCAAGCCCGCCGCCGTCAGGTTTTCCGCCTGCAGTGCCTTCATGTCGAGGTCGTCCGACAGGATTACGCCATCGAACCCTAGCTCGCCGCGCAGGATCTCGGTCAGCCAGCGGCGCGACAGCGTGGCCGGCCGGCGATCGATGGCCGGATAGACGACGTGCGCGGTCATGATCATGCCCAGCTGACTCTTGGGGGGGGCCTGGCGACCGCTCTGTAGCACCTCGGCGAAGGGCGCTAGCTCGACGGCGCGCAGGCGGGCCTCGTCATGGGGCACGACCGGCAAGGCGTGGTGCGAGTCGGTCTGGGTATCGCCGTGCCCGGGGAAGTGCTTGCCACAGCCGCGCATGCAGCCGCTCTGCTCCAGCCCACGCAGGAAGGCCAGGGCCCGCTCGCTGGCTGCCTTCACCGTCGAGCCGAAGGCGCGATCGCCGATGATCGGGTTTTCCGGGTTGGTGTGGACATCCAGCACCGGCGCGAAGTTGAGGTTAAAGCCGAGGGCCTGGAGCTCGCTGGCCATCGCCCGCCCGACCTCTTCGGCGATTCGCGGTGGCTGGGCAGCCAGCACCGCCATCGGTGGCCAGACGGTCAAAGGTGCCTTTAGGCGCTGCACCCGGCCACCCTCGTGATCGATCGACAGGATCGGCGGCAAGCGCGATAGGCCGTGGCTGCTGAGCTCGGAGTCGCTGCGGCCGCTCTCTTCGGGATCGCTCCAGCTGGCCTCGTGCCCGGGCTGATAGCCGTCGAGTAGGCTGTCCATCAGATCGGCTACCGCCAAGACATCGAGCGGGGCGGCAAAGTTGCGCGAAAAGAAGATCAGGCCGGCATAGTCGCCGCGAGCAAAGCGCTCGCGCAGGGCCGGCGGCGGGCTGTGGCCGTCGTAACCAACGATGAACAGCTCACTTGGCGATGGCAGCTCGGGGCGTGAAGTTGCGCGCATGGCTCACCCTTTGACCTAGCGGCAGAACCAAGTTCTGTCGCAGGCCTCACACGGTACTTGAATTTTGGTTGAGGGATTACTTAAGAACGATGCGCCACTCGCGATCGCTCTCTAGGAACGGGCCGGCGGTCAGGCTCTGCTTCTCCATGTTGCGGCTGTAGCTGGCGTCGATCATGTAGAAGTCTTCGCCGGGGCTATAGGCGACGCTGACCGTGGCGGCACCCGAACCCAGGTCAGCGGGGCAGGGCAGCTCGGTGCGGGCCCGCGCGAACACGCCGACCTCGATGCTCAGGCTCTTGAGGGACAGCGAGTCGCAGCTGTCGTAGACCGGCTTGCAGCCCGGCTCGCGGGCCGGATCGCAGGGCTCGGCGATCGGCGGGATCAGGGTCAGCGAGTGCTGGCCCGAGCTACTGCAGCCACCTGCGATAGCCGCCAGGCCAGCCAGTGAAAACGCCAGGGAAGCGGTGCGATTCAACATGCCGCTTGCTTACCATGGGGGGCTGACAACGGGCCGCCAAATTGCCGCTTTTTTCGTCGAGAACTCGGCGCTTTCGTGTATGAAGTGGCCCCAGTCCATGGCCACCCTGACCTCCCTTCTGCCTTCGACATTCGATCTTGATGGTTACCTGTCCGCCCGGCGGGCGCTCATCGAAGCGGAGCTTGCTCGGCTGCAGGCGCAGACGCCCGGCGTGCCCGAGCGGCTGCGCGAGGCGATGGCCTACTCGCTTTTGGCCGGTGGCAAGCGACTGCGGCCGATCCTGGCCTTGGCCGGGTACGAGCTGGCCTGTGCCAGCCTGGCTGCCGGGGGCGACCCAGCGGCGGCTGCCACCGTCGATCTAACGGTCGCTCTGCCGGTCGCCTGCGCCGTCGAGATGATCCACACCTATTCGCTGATCCATGACGACCTGCCGGCCATGGACAACGACGACTTTCGGCGCGGCCGACCCACCAACCACAAGGTCTTTGGCGAGGCCATGGCCATCCTGGCCGGCGATGCGCTGCTGACCGAAGCCTTTGCCCTGGCCTGTACCAGTCGGGCTCCCGCTGCGGCGGTGGTCGAGGTCGCGGCGATGCTGGCTCGCGCTTCTGGAGCGGCCGGCATGGTCGGCGGCCAGGCCATCGACTTTAGCGCCACCGGACAGAAGGTGGATCTTGAGACCCTGCGTCACCTGCACGGACTCAAGACCGGAGCCCTGCTCAGCGTCGCGCTCTGCGCCGGGGCCCGCTTGGCGTCGCCGGAGCCGACCTTCCTTGAGCACCTCGCCCGCTATGGCCAGGCGCTGGGTCTGGCCTTCCAGATCATCGACGACGTCCTCGACGTAACGGCTGACCTGGCGACACTTGGCAAGGATCCGGGCTCGGATCGCCAGAAGGGCAAGACGACCTACGTCGATCTTTTGGGCGTCGAGGGCGCGCGTGCCCATGCGCAGGCCGTCATGGCGGCCGGTCTGGAGCCGCTGCTTTTGGGGCTGGCGGGTCCGGGCGTGCAGGCGCTGCAGGCGCTGGCCCACTACACCGTGACGCGCTCCAGCTAAGCCAAGCAGAGAGGGGCCATGTCGGACTGTGCCTTGATCGTGTTCGCTCGTGCGCCGGTGCCAGGGCAGGTTAAGACGCGCCTGTACCGCGCCGATCCAGCGTCCACGCAGGCCAGCCTGGGTCGCTTGCTGTCGGCCGAGGATGCCGCCCGCCTGCATCACGCCTTTGTCCGCGACGTCCTGCAAAAAGGCCAGCAGGCGGGCTTTGCTCGTCGCGTCCTGTATGCTGCAGATTCCGTTGAGCACCCCGTGCTGCAGAGCCTAGCGGGCGAGCTTGGCTATCAGCTGAAGCGGCAGCACGGCGCCGATCTTGGGGAGCGCATGAGCCAGGCGATCGCCGCCGAGCTAGCGAGCGTCGACCCACGGACCGGCCAGCCGCCGGGCGCGGTGGTCCTGGTCGGCACTGACTCGCCGACGCTGCCAAGCCGCTATCTGCAGCTTGCTCAGGCGGCGCTGTCTACGCGCGCCGACGTTGTGCTTGGGCCGGCCTGCGATGGCGGCTACTACCTGGTCGGCATGCGCCAGCCGCTGCCCAGCCTCTTTGCGGCGCCGATGAGCTGGGGCAGCGACGAAGTCCTGCCGCGCACGCTGGAGCGCTTGCGAGCCGCGAAGCGGAGCGGGCTACGTCCGGTCCTGCTGCCGTTCTTCTATGACTGCGATACGCCAGCCGATCTGCGCCTGCTGCGCGACCACCTCGATCTGGGTCGCCCGGCGGCTGCGGCGGCACTCGTCGGCGACGAGGCTGACGAGCTAGCGAGCGCCGCGCCGGCCACCGAAGCGGTGCTGCGCGAGCTTGGCCTGCTTTAAGTCGGAGGCTGGGGGGGGCTGCGGCGGAGGGAGCGGGGGAGAGCGGAGTGGGTAGAGGCGAAGCTACGGCGCCGTGGCGGCGGTAACGGCAGTGCCTTCGTGAAGCTCAGCAACGCGGCTGACAATGACCTGATCGCCAGGCGCCAAGCCCTGCACCAGGACGCTGTCGCCATCGCGATCGGCGACGGTCACGGGGCGCAGGCTGGCCTTGCCCTCCTTCGCCACGTAGACCTTGCCGCCCTCGACCAGCGCCGTGTTGGGGAGGCGAACCACGCCCTCCAGGGTGCCGCGCAGCAGGCTCAGCTTGTCGCCCTCTTTGGCCTTGGCATCAAGTGGCAGGATGAACTGCACCGTCGTCTGATCGCCATCGGGCTTCAGCGACAGGACGTGCGCGGTGATGACGCCACTATCCGCCTGCAGCTTGACCTCGTCACCGAGCTTGAGGCTCTGGGCCTCCATGGCTGGCATGCGCAGCTCAGCAGCGGGCGCCTTGTCGGCAACCGCCACGACATCGGTGCCGGCGGTGACCGCCTGGCCAACCTTGACCAGGACCTTGGCAACGGTGCCGGGGCGCGACGGGCTCAGGGTCGCTTTCTTAATCAGCCCCTCCAGCTCGGCGATACGCTTCTGCTTTTCGTCGAGCTTGGCTTGGGCGTCGGCCTTGGCCTTGCCTTTGCCCGTCTCAGCCTTCTTCTGCAGGCCGGTGGCCAGCTTGCGAGCATCGGCGAGCTCTTTTTCCAGCTTGGCCTTGGTCGCAAGCTCGACGAGAACCGTCTCCGGCGTGACCTCGGCCTTTTCTTCGACGATCTTGGCGACGTCGCCGTCGGCATCGATCTTCAGGTTCACCGGCTCGGCGGCCTTGACCTGGGCCGGCGCAGCGAACTTGCGCGGCAGGGTCTCTGGCTTGGCCTCGCTCATGCTTACGCCCACCGCCGGTGGGTGCAGCTTGGGCATATAGACCAGGAAGTAGTAAGCGGCGCCGACGACAGCAGCCAGGAGGAGCAGCAGCACGATCCACTTGCCGGCACCACCCCCTTGCGCGGGCTGGCTGGCCGGCGTCTTGCCGACCGGTGTGGTGGCCGAGGGGGCCGTCTCGGCTGGCTTGGACTCGGCCGGCTTGACCTCGGCCGGCTTGGCGGCCGGAGTGATTTGGGCTGGCTTGTCGGCGGTAACCGGGGTGCTGGCCGAAGGCGGCGCGACCGTCGCCAGCGGTACCGTCTTGGTGTCGGTCGGCGGTGGCACCGGCTCTAGCTGGGCCGTCGGTGAACCGGTAAGCTGCGCCGGCTCGGGCTTGGCCGGCTCGGCGACCGGCTCGGGCTTGGCTTCGGCCGGGGGCGGAGTCGCAGCGACCGGCTCAGCCGGCTTGGTCTGTGGTGGCTCAGGCAGCGCCGCTGGCTCGCTGGGCTTGGCGGCGGGCACCGCCTTGACCTCGGGCTGCGTGGCTGGCTTGGCTGCCGGGCGGCTGGCCGGCAGGGTGATGACCGGACGGCCCATGACGTCGTCGCCATCGGCAGTGCGCTCGGGCTTGGCGCGGGCTGGCTCAGAGACGGTCGGCTTGATCGGCTCGACCACTGCGGCCGGGGCCGGCTCGACGACTGGCGCGGGCTTGACCGGCTCGACGGCGACCGGAGGCGGCAGGGCCGCCGCGATGGCCTCGGCCATCCCCAGATCCAGCAGCTTGCTGCCATAGGCTTCCAGATCGCCGGAGGTCGTCGAGAAGCCAAACTGCTCCTCTGTCCAGCGCGAGAGCTCCTGGTAGTTCTGTTGGCCGTTTAGGCGCTGCGCCAACAGCCACTCGAAGTCGAACAGGCGCAGGGTGCCACCGGTCTTCGGGTCGCTGATGTCGTAGTACAGTACACCGTCGCTGTCTTCGATCGGCGTGGCCTTCAGATCACCGCGTAACCGAGGAATCATCATGGTCATGGTTTCACACTAGCCGCCGGTTCCACGCTTGAGCTCAGTCAACACCTGCTTGGCTACCGCCTTTAGCGTCTCGAAGACCCCAACACCGGTCGAGGCGACGGCCTCGAAGTCCGGGACGTTGTTGGGGTTGAGCTCCTTACGCAGCTCCTCAACCGAGGAACATTCTGGCATATCGCGCTTGTTGTATTGAATTACACACGGCAGTTTATCGAGGTTATATCCCTGTTCCTGCAGATTGGAGCGTAGGTTCTCCAGGGATTCGATATTTGCCTCGAACCGGGCCACCTGTGAATCAGCGACAAATACGACGCCGTCGACCCCCTTCAGGATCAGCTTGCGGCTGGCGTCGTAGAACACCTGGCCGGGAACGGTATACAGGTGAAAGCGCGTCTTAAAACCACGAATATCGCCGAGCGATAGCGGCAAGAAGTCAAAGAACAGCGTGCGCTCGGTCTCGGTGGCAAGCGTAATCATCTTGCCTTTGGCGTCTGGGTTGGTCTTTTCGTAGATGTACTTCAGGTTTGTGGTCTTGCCGCACAGACCCGGGCCGTAATAGACGATCTTGCAGTTGATCTCACGGGCGCTGTAGTTGATGAAGCTCATCGGACAACCTGAGTCCCTGCTAGCTGGGTTGAGGGATTAGACTGCAGTGACGCCACTCTGGCCTGTCGCATCGTCGCTGAGCGTGCCGGATTTTTCTCTTCGATACGCACAGCGAGTTAGCGCCTATTCCCCGAAGAGCTTGTCGATATCTTCATCGGTAATTTCGCCGGGTAGCTGCGAACCACCGCCGATACCTGCCGCCTGCTGAGCGGCAATCTTCTTCACCAGCGCATCGAAGATCTTTGACATATCTTCGGTCGCCTTGCGCACCCGCAGCCGAACCAGTCCGAGCGAAGATCGGCCGTCGAAAATAACGACCAAAATGGCACGGCGGGCGACCACCGAGATATTGACGTTTTGCTTGGTGCCTTCGTGAAATTGGCCGCCAAATTCTTCTTCCTTTAAGAACTTGGCAATTTCACTGGTAGCAGCGACGTTGCCGGCAAACAATGATGATAGCGACGTGATGTCGAGATCATTGGTCTGACCGGAACGTGCGATCTCTTGGCCGTCTTTGTTGATGACCAAAACCGCTAGTGCGTTCGAATCTTTATGCAAGCGGTCAGAGATGGCTTGGATCTGCTGCTGCTCTTCCTCGAACAACATTTCCATGGGGACCGCTTCTCCTACCTGGCCGACTTACGTGGCTCTGTCTTTGGGGCGCCTAACTGCTCCAATGCGGTGCGCTAGGCGAGCATCCACCTGCCTAGGCAGGGGGACCCGAGAGAGTAATAGGATTCTTTTATCAGGAAGCTCAGTTGGTTGCAAGCCTTACAAGCGAGGGGCAGGGGGAGCAGGGGCCGGCGGCGGCTGGCCATACGGCAGGAGCAGGGGTGGGGGGGAGCTGCCTACATCTCTCTTCGGACTTCTAGGGCGCGGGCGATGGTCACGCCATCGGCGTACTCGAGCTCGCCGCCGATCGGTAGACCAGAAGCGATGCGGCTTACGCGCAGGCCCAGCGGCTTGAGCATGCGCGCGATGTACATGGCGGTCGCTTCGCCTTCGACGTTGGGGCTGGTCGCAACGATGACCTCCGTGATGGCTAGGGCGGGGGCCGCAGCGACAGCCCCCGGGCGGTGCGGCGGCTCGTCCTCATCGGCGTG
Source organism: uncultured Myxococcales bacterium (assembly GCA_964628555.1). Classification (GTDB taxonomy): domain Bacteria; phylum Myxococcota_A; class Polyangia; order Palsa-1104; family JAEUJZ01; genus JAEUJZ01. The sequence continues at coordinate 16,742 of CAZVMD010000118.1, forward strand.
AGAGAGACCCCCTGCCGCCTGGCCGGCACGGCCTGAGTCGGCGGCGCCGGGCGTGATGCCCTGAGCCCGCAGCAAGAGCTCGCGCAGCTTCAGATCATCGGGCCCGATGCCATCGAGCGGTGAGAGCACGCCATGCAAGACGTGATAGCGGCCGCGGAAGGTGCTCGTCCGTTCAATGGCCAAAAGATCGGGCGGATGCGCCACCACGCAGACCACGCGCCCGTCGCGGCTGGGGTCCGAGCAGAGTCCGCAGGGATCGTGCTCGGTCAGGTTCATGCACTGCGAGCAGAGGCGGATCTTCTCTTTCACTTCGATCAGAGCTTGGGCGAGCTCACGCGCTTGCGGCGCGGGCGAGCGCAGGACGAAAAAGGCGAGCCGGGTGGCCGTCTTCTGGCCGATGCCGGGCAGCCGAGCCAGCTCGCGAATCAGGCGCGAAATCGGATCCGAGGAGTGCATACCTACTGTTTGTTCTTAGAGGGGCTGTGACGTCTGCAGCCGGCGCGGAAGGAGCGAGCTACAGCATGCCGGGAGGAATGCCGAGATCGAGGGCCTTGCGCCGCATCTCGTCTTCTTCCAGGCCGCGTGCTTTCTGTAGCCCTTGGTTGACGGCAGCGACGACGAGGTCCTGCAGCATCTGCGGATCTTTGGGGTCGATGACCTGCGGATCGATGCGCAGCGCCACGAGCTCACGGCCGCCGGAGATCACCGCTGTGACCATGCCGCCGCCCGAGCTGGCCTCGACGGTCTTGCGGGACAGATCGGCGTGTGAGCGCAAGAGCTCCTCCCGCATGCGCTGGGCCTGCTGCATCAGGCCACCGAGATCAGGCATACCCGGGATGGAGCCGAAAGGATTGTTGGGATCGTTAGCCATGCGCGCTTACCTCTGCTTCTAGCTCAGGTTCCATAAAAGATACCTCGCCGAACACCTCGCGGACTAGCTTGAGGGCGGGATGCTCGCTGGCTTCGCGACGCAGGCGTGAGAGCTCGGCCTGTCGGGCCCGCTCTTCGCTAGCCGCCAGGGTCTCGCGCTCGACGGCGTCTTTGGCGGCTTGCGCGTCGAGTACGAACTCCAGAGACAGCGACGTGCCGGCCGCTGCGTTGAACAGCTCTTGCAGGCGGGGGCGCTCGTTCTTGGTGCGCTGCACATCGAAGTCCGAGGCCAGCCCAACCGTCAGCTGCGAGCCCTGCCAGCGCAGGGCGCGGGCCTCACGCAGGTAGGCCAAGGCCGGGGCCCGCTCGGTGACGTATCGCACCAGCTTGGCAAAGTCCTGCGTCGAGGGGGCATGCGTCGGCACGGCCGCTTCAGCTGGGCTGGCAGGCGGTGGGGCCTCGGGCCTCGGAGCTGCAGCTCCTGCCTCTGCTGGCGACCCCGCGGCCTCACTGGGCGCAGGCGGCGGTCGGGGGGCTGGGGGAGGCGAGGCTTCGTGCGAGGCGGCTGGGGCGGGCTGCGGCGGGCTCGCTTCGGGGACGGCCGGGGTGGGCACTGCTGGCCGCGGCGGCGGCGCTGCGACGACCTCGGCAGGGACTGTTGCGTGCTCGGCGATCGGCGGGCGGGCGGGCTCCGGCTGCGCTCGCTCAGCGACGGCGGCGACAGTCGTCGATGCGTGCGCGACTCCTGCGGCGGCGGGCCCGACACTGGCCGCGGCCGGAGCGGGCTTGTTCATCGTCATGGCCGGTGCGGCTGGCGCGCTCGGTAGAGGTGCGGCAGGCACGATCGCTCTAGCTGGCGGACCACTTACCAAGGGAGCGCTCGGCCCCCGTCCCGCAGTGGCGGCGCTGGCTCCCATGCCGCCGGCTGGGCTGGCCGGACTGGCAGCTCTGGCGGCTCCGCCCGGCGGGCCATAGCTCGGCGGAGCGGGCGGGCTGCTTCGTCCAGCACTGCGCCCAGCTAGGCGATCTTCGAGATCCTCCAGTCGGTCGATGAGCTCACCGATCGGCTGCAGCGGCTCGATGGCGCAGAGCTCGACCAAGCCGACCTCAAGAGCGTAGCGGGCTTGGCTGGCCCGCGCCGTGTCTTCAGCGACGCGCATCATGCGATCGAAGAGCAGCTCGGCGCGGCCACTGACCTGCTTGGCCTGCGCTTCGAGATCCGGCAGCTCTGAGGCGGGCACCTCCAGCAGGGCCTGCGGCTCCTTCACCACGCTGACCACCACCAGATCGCGGAGGTGAGCCAACAGGGTGCGCGAGAGCTGTGGCAGGTCGAAGCCCCGGCGAAAGGCGTCATCCAAGAGCGTCAGTGCCGTCGCTGGATCGCGTCCTGCGATCGCCGCGCCCAGCGTCATGATCAAGCGCCGATCAGCCACACCCAGCACCGCGGCGGCCTGCTCTTCGCTGAGCCGCCCTTCGCTGGAGGCCAGCACTTGATCGAGCAGCGACAGCGAGTCGCGCACCGAGCCAGCCCCCTCGCGGGCAATGATGTACAGCGCGCCGGGATCGAACTCGATCGCTTCGCGGGTCAGCACATCGGCGAGGTGCTCGACCAAGCGGGCCGTCGGCACCAGCTTGAAGTCGTAGCGCTGCACGCGCGAGAGGATGGTCTGCGGCAGCTTGTGCGGATCGGTGGTGGCAAAGACGAACAGCGCGTGCGGCGGCGGCTCTTCCAGCGTCTTGAGCAGCGCGTTGAAGGCGCTGGTCGACAGCATGTGGACTTCGTCGAGGATGTAGAGCTTCTTTTTGCCGCGCACCGGGGCGTAGCGGATCGACTCGCGCAGCTCGCGGATGTCCTCGACACGGTTCTGCGAGGCGGCGTCGATTTCTTGCACATCGACCGAGGTGCCAGCTGTGATCTCGACGCAGGCCGGGCACTGATTGCAGGGCTCCGGGGTGGGGGCCTGATCGCAGGACAGGGCCTTGGCCAGGATGCGCGCGGTGGTCGTCTTGCCTGTGCCGCGACCGCCGCAGAACAGATACGCGTGGTGAATGCGGCCACGCCGGATCGCGTTCTGCAGCGTCTTAACAACGTGCTCCTGGCCGATTACCTGATCGAACGTCTGCGGTCGATACTTCCGAGCCAGGACCAGATAAGACATGCCGGCATCCAACACTGGAGAGCTGACGCAAGGCAAGCACAAAGGAGAGGTGGCTGCGGACACCCGGTTAATCGACTACCGTTGCTCCGTTCCCGGCCTGGC
>CAZVMD010000119.1:0-4443 GCA_964628555.1 uncultured Myxococcales bacterium
TCGGGCTCGTCATCGGGCTCGTCATCGGGCGTGCTGGGCTGGCAGTACCAGCGCATCGATCGACGGCGACTGGGGCTGTTGCCTCGGCTGACCTGGCTGCAGTCGGCGCTGCGGCAGCGTGTGGCCCATGCGGCGTTCAGCAAGTTCCAGCACAGCCCGCTGCTTCGTCCGTCCGTCGCTGTGCTGCCCGGCCTGCCGGCTCAGCTCGCGGGACTGGCGGTGGCCACCTCGGCGCCTGAGCTGGCCTGGGCGGCGCTGCGTCGAAGGCCGCAGCTGATCTATGCCAACGACCTCGACACGCTGCCGGCCGCGGCCTGGGCGGCGCAGGCCCTGCGCATTCCTTTTGTCTACGACGCGCACGAGGTCTACGTCGATGAATACCCCGAGCTCGCGGCCGAGCAGCGCGAGGTGCGGGCCTGCGTCGAGTCGCACTTTGTGGCGCGGGCAGCGGCGGTGCTGACCGTCAATCAGCTCCTGGCCGCCGATCTTGCCGAGCGCTACGGCCGGCCGGCCCCGACGGTGGTGCGCAACCTGCCGCAGCACATCGCCGCCGGGGTGCAGCCGCCCAGCGAGCGCGCCCTGGGCCAGCCGGGGTCGCTGCGCTTGCTGTATCACGGGGCGCACATCGGCCTGTCGCAGCACGGCGTCGATGATCTGCTGCGGGCGCTGCAGCGCCTGCGCCAGCCGGGACCTGGTCAGCAGCAGGTCGAGCTGACGCTGCGCGGTGGTCTGCTGGCTGACGAAGAGCGCGCCCTGCGGCAGCGCATCACCGATCTGGGGCTGCTGCCCGCGGTGCGTATTGCGCCGCCGGTCCCAGGCGCCGAGGCCCTCGTCGCCGCCGCAGTCAGCGACGGGGCAGAGGTCGGTCTGGCGGTGCATCCGCCGCTGTGCCTGAGCTACGTCTACACCACGTCGAGCAAGGTCTACGAGTACCAGCTAGCCGGGCTGGCCGTCTGTGCCAGCGATGTCCTAGGGAATCACCACAGTATTGCCGCCGGGGCTGGCGTCTTCTACGTAGCTGGGGATGACGCCCAGCTTGCCGAGCGGCTGCGCACGCTGGCCCAGGATCGTCGGCTGCTGCGAAAGCTGCAGCAGGCCGCGTACGAGCACGCGCAGCGCGATCTGCGCTGGTCAGAGGAAAAGCAGCAGCTGCTCGGCGCCATCGCCGGCGCGCTCGGCCCGGCAGCTAGTCGCTGAGGCCGGCGGCTCGGGTGCTCAGCCGGGGCAGCGTGGTGGCAACGAACTCAGCGCTGACCCAGGCCAGAAAGACTGGACCGCAGAGCTCGTCGCGCTGCCCAAGGTAGAAGCTGTCGAGCAGCTCGGCGAGGCGCGGCGCATCGAGCAGCTCGGCGAGGAGCGGCGGCAGGGCATGGCAGCGCTGTCGCACCTGCGCCTCGACGCTGGGATGGCGCAGCCAGTCGCGCTGCGGCGAGAAAAAGCCGCGCTTGTCCGGGCGGCGGCACAGCGCTTCTGGCAGCTGCCCTTGGGCCACGGTGCGCAGCAGCCGTTTGCTCGGCCCGCTTCCCAGCAGGCTCGCTTCGCTGATCGTAAGGACGTGCTCCAGCAGGCGGTGATCGAGGTAGGGAGCGCGCGACTCGATGCCCAGCGCCATGCTGTTGCGATCGTCGTGGCGCAGGATGTGCGGCAGCGAATAGCGCGTGATGCCGTCGAGAACGTAGCGATCAAAGCCGCTATAGGCGCCATCGGTGTCAGCACACAGGGCCGGCAGTCGGCCGCCATAGCGAAGCGGGGCTTGGGCCAAGCGCGCCTGCGCGGCCGCCGTCAAAGGCAGCGCGCTCCGTCGCCAGGCGGCGTAGGCGGCCTGGTGCAAGCGGGGCGGCAGGGCATGGTACAGGCTGGCCACGAGGCGACGCAGGCGGTGCGCCGCGGGCTCGCTCGTCGTTGCGCTGAGCCAGCGCCAGGCGGCGTGCCAGTCGCCAGCCAGCAGACGCGAAGCCGCGAGGGCATGCAGCTGTCCGGGGTAGCCGAGAAAGACCTCGTCGCCGCCTTGCCCGGACAGCAGCACCTTGATGCCGCGGGCTCGCGCCGCCTTCAGAAGCGCGTAGTGGGCATAGATCGACGTGTCGGCAAACGGCGCCTCCTGGTGATAGAGCAGCTCAGGCAGATCGGCGACAAGCTCGGTCGCGCTGGGGCTGACGACGACGAGATCACCAAGGCCCAGATGCTCGGCGACCTGCCTGGCCCAGGCGCTCTCGTCGCCAGACTGGGCCGCGGCGGGAAACTGGCAGCTGAAGACGGGGTAGGGCAGAGCCGGGAAGGCGGCCTCGGGCTGGGCGCGGCTTCGCTGTACCAGCGCGGTGAGCAGCGATGAGTCAAGCCCGCCCGACAGGCTGCCGCCGATCGCCACATCGCTGCGCAGACGCAGGCGGATCGAGTCGCGCAGCAGCTCCTCGGTCTCGGTGATCAGCTGCCCTCCCTCGGGACCGTCGAGGTCGCGCCGGCGGGCCGGCACCGGCAGCTGGTAATAGCGCCGCTCCTTTAGGTGACCTTCGGCGGTCAGCTGCAGATAGCCGCCCGGCTCGACGCTGCGGAGCTCAGCAAACAGGGTCCGGCCCGGGTGATGATCGATGTCGTAGCTGACCAGGAACTCGCACAGCTGCGTCGTATCCAGCGTCGGCTCGGCCAGCCCAGCGGCGAGCAGCGCCTTGGCTTCCGAGGCAAAGGCGAGGCGCACTCCCTGGCCGGGGCGCGGCGGAGCATAGCACAGCGGCTTTTCGCCGAAGCGGTCGCGGGCGAGATACAGCGCACGCTCGACGGCATCCCAGACGGCGAAGGCAAACATGCCGTTTAAGCGCGGCAGACAGTCGGGGCCGTAGCGAGCCCAGGCGGCCAGCAGCACCGCGGTATCGGACCGTCGCTGCTCGGGCGATAGCAGCGGCGAGAGCTCCGGGTCAGCAGCGAGCTCGACGAAGTTGTAGATCGCGCCGTTGAGCAAAAGCGTGTAGCGGCCATCGCGGCTGCGCATCGGCTGCTCGGCCAGCGGCCCCGGGGCGATGATCGACAGGCGACGATGCCCCAGGTAGGCCTGCGGCCCGCGCGTCGCTGCGCAGTCGATATAGACGCCCTGGCCATCCGGCCCACGGTGCGCTTGCGCCTGCAGCATGGCGACAAGCTGCGCCCGCAGCCGAGGCGACGGCTCGCGACCTAGCGGCTCGGTGACGATGCCGGCGATGCCACACACAGGCAGCAGCGTACTAAAAAGCGCCGTCAATTGGGCGCAGCCGCGGTCCCTTGTCGCCGAAAGCGGGCCGCACACGCTCGCTGTCAGCGCCGGCCGCGTGATACGCTAACCCTGTGCAATCTCTGTACTTTACGTTCCTCGATGGGGCGTTCCGCTATGACTGCGCGTCGTGCGGCCAAGCCTGCTGTCGTGGCAAGGGCGTGGCCATCGATGCCGGGCGCGAGCTGGTGCCGCTGCTGCGGCGGGCGCCGCAGATCACATCGCTGCTATCGCCGCTCTCCGGTGGCTATGTGCGGCTGCCCGATCTGACCGATGGCTGCTGGTTTCTGCAGCACGATGGCCTGTGCGCATACGAGGGACTGCACGGGCGCGCTGCCAAGTTCGCCACCTGCCGACTGTTTCCGTTTAATCGCGTCTTTCGCGCCGGGGCGGTACGGGTGGTCGATTTCAACAGCGTGGTCTGCCCGTTAAGCGACGCCTACGGCAGCGGTCAGGGGGTCAGTCATCGCGAGCTTGGCGAGGAGCTAGCCGCCGTCGGAGAAGGCCCTCTAACCACCAGTGCAGCGCCGCTGCCCGAGGGGGCCCGCGAGCTGCGCTGGCAGGTGCTGGAGCAGAGCCTGTTGGAGGCGGCTCAGTTGGCATTGGGCATCGGCAGCTATCTGCCCTATGCCGTTGAACAGCTGGCGCAGACGCGACGCCACCTGGGCCTGCGCGGCGCGGAGGGTGAGGCGACCGCGGGGGCGCAGCTGACCGAGCTCCTGGCGCTGTGGCAGTCGCTGTACGGCCAGCCCGCGCTGCCCGACGCTGGCCAGCTGCAGACGACGCGGCGCATGGCGCTGCTGACCGCCTCCCTGCGCTTTAACACGCTGTTTCGTCGGGGCGGGGCGGCCTATCGCGAGGCGGTGCAGCGCCTGCCGCGCCAGCTGCTGTCGGCCTGGTTTCTTTCAACCCATGCCGCAGCGGCCTTCAGCAAGAGTGCGGCGGCCAGCGCAGGCGCGAGCGAGCCAGCCTTGTCGTTGCGTGGTCTGACCGAGCTCTATCAAGCCCAGGCCGGGCTGCGCGATCTGCTGGCCAGCCTCGATCAGCCTGCCCAGCTGAGCGCAGCGCTACCCGGCGGCGATCTGCCCACCGAGCTTTCACAGGTGGCTGCGGCGCTCAGTCGGAGCCTGCTGCGCCCATCGGAAAAGACCCGTCGAACGCCGCTAGGATCGCTGCTGTTGGCCATGGCCGCCGAGCTGCCG
>CAZVMD010000119.1:4543-19806 GCA_964628555.1 uncultured Myxococcales bacterium
GACCCGTCGAACGCCGCTAGGATCGCTGCTGTTGGCCATGGCCGCCGAGCTGCCGACCGAGCAGCGGCCGCTGCTGCCTGCGGTGCTGCTGCGGGCCGGCGATACTCTGCGCTTTGGCTAGCCCGGCGCTCCGTCGACTGGCGAGCCACAGCGACCCCGGCCCCCCGCAGTCAGGCATCATCTAGGAGCGCGGTCAGGCCAAGCCGCACGCGAGGGGGATATCGATGACGCAGGTGCTAGCGCACTATCCACGGGTTGCCTACGATGCTGAGCTGCCACTTTCGGTGCAGCGCAGCGAAGACTTTGCCGTCGAGCGCCCGGCGCTCTGGGCGGCGTTTGGGGACAACCCGCGCTTCTCGAAAGAGCTGGGCGAGCCCCGCTGGCAGCTCCTGCCGCCCGATCCGCGCGAGTCGCTGTTTGTCATGCGTGGTCACTACACCACGCCGAGCGGTCAGGAGCTCAGCGTCGAGGTCGAGCCGCATCAGTGGGTGCGCGGGCGCTACTTTGCCGGCCCCAAGCGCTTTCGCGGTCTGCCGATCGGCGGCGGCATCATGACCTTTGAATTCTCGACGCCGCAGCCCGGCCACACCCGGGTTGAGATCACCATGCGCGTGCACGCCGCCTCGCCCGAGCTGCAAGCCGCAGCTGAGGCCTTCTGCGCGCAGCACGTCGAGCGCTCGTTGTCGGTCTTGCGTGGTCTCTCGCAGGCCATTGCCGCCGGGGCGCCTGACCCCTATCAGCCCAGCCCACCTGCCGACGCTGAGGATGTGCGTGCTCGGGGGCTGCGGCAGGTCGAGCAGATGGCCAGGCCCAGCAGCGAGCGAGCCGTGCTTGTGCGCCTGGTGGAGCACATCGCAACGAGCGCTCCCGGACGGCTGGCGCGGCTGCGGCCGGCGGCGCTGGCTGCGGCCTGGGGGATATCGGCGGACGTCGTCCTGCGTGCCTTCCTGCATGCCGCGCGGGCTGGCTTGCTGGAGATGGGCTGGGATGTCCTGTGCCCAACCTGTCGCGGGGCGGCTTCGTCGCAGGGGGCGTTAGGCGGCGTCTCGGCCCACTCGCACTGCGGCGTCTGCGTGGGCCGCTACGATGTCGAATTCGATCGGCTGGTCGAAGCGACCTTTCGCCCGCCGGCCTGGCTGCGCGGCGCGGACGAGGCGCCCTACTGCCAAGCCGGTCCCAGCAATGCCGAGCACGTCGAGGCGCAGCTTGTGCTGCAGCCGGGCGAGGCGCAGACGATCGAGCTTGAGCTCTCGCCCGGGGCCTATCGGATCTGGATGCAGCGCAGCTGCGTCGGGGTTGAGCTCGTCGCTGAAGATTCGGGGCCGAGCGCGGCCCTGATCACGCTGCACGAGAGCCCTGGTGCCTCTCCTTCGCGCATCCAGGTCGGCAGTGGCCGTGTCCTGCTGACGCTGCAGCTGATTGGCGAGCAGCGGCGGCTGGTGCTGATCGAGCGGTCCGGCGGCATTCCTCACCTGCTGAGCGCGGCGCAGGTCACCGCGCTGCAGGAGTTTCGCGATCTGTATCCGCGCACCGCAGTGGCGGCCGGACAGCGAATTCGCGTCGGCCGCATGGCGTTTCTGTTTAGCGATCTCAAAGGCTCGACTGCGATGTTCGAACAGCTGGGGGATGGGCCGGCCTACGCGCAGGTGCACGACCACTTCGAGTTCATGACGCAGGTGGTGCGCGAGCATCGCGGGGCAGTCGTAAAGACGATCGGCGATGCCATCATGGCCGTCTTTACCAAGGACGCGGACGCGCTGCGGGCGGCGCTGGCGATTCAGCGCAGCCTGCCGGCCTTCAATGCCCAGCGGCCGTCGGCCCCGCCCCTGGTGGTCAAGCTGGGCGTCCATGCCGGTCCCTGCGTGGTCACCAGCGCCAACGAGCTCCTCGACTACTTCGGCACCACGGTCAATCTGGCCGCCCGCGTGCAAGCGCAGAGCACCGGAGGCGATGTCGTCCTGCTGTCTCGCTTGCTCGGCGATCCCGAGCTCGCGGCCCTGACGGAAGGGATGCGGCGCGAAGACTATGCGGCGACCCTGGCCGGGCTACAGAGCCGCTACGCGCTGACCCGCCTGTCGACCGACTCGTAGCCAGCGACGGACTGCGCGCGCCGCGCCGCGGGCCCTAGCGCCGACGATCGCCGCACCCCCTGCCCGCCATGCGGCGGGTCATGTACCCCACGCCAGCCGAGTCGCGGCCGCAGCGCACCGCGGCGCTTGATCGCCCCCGGTCGATGTGAGTAGATGGCCCTGAGAAGATGAGTACTTGGCGCCAGGTAGCTGCTATCGCTGCTGCCAATGCCAGAAGCGGTCGGGTCGCAGCGTCGGCCGTGGCCGCCAGCAACTATTCCGTGGGGAATCGAGTGGGGCACAAGGGACAGGTATCACGATGGCCAACGTAGTGATCGTCGGCGCCCAGTGGGGCGACGAAGGCAAGGGTAAGGTCGTCGACCTCTATTCCGAATTCGCCGATGTCGTTGTCCGCTTTGGCGGCGGTGCGAATGCCGGGCACACCCTGGTGGTCGGGGGCAACAAGATCGTCACGCACCTCATCCCGTCGGGCGTGCTGCGTGGCCGCGGCAAGCGCTGTGTCTTGGGCGATGGCATGGTCATCGACCCACAGACGCTGCTCGAGGAGCTCGCCGAGCTGCGCGGCCGCGGCCTGCTGGCCGAGGATCGAGATCTGGTCATTGGCGAGCGGGCCCACGTCATCCTGCCCTTCCACAAGGAAATCGATCGCCTGCGCGAGGAAGGCAAGGGCGCTCTCGGCACCACCAAGCGCGGCATTGGCCCGGCCTATGAGGCCAAGATGGCGCGGCGCGGCGTGCGCATCCGCGACCTGCTGTCCGAGAGCCGGCTGCGCGAGCGCATCCAGCATCAGCTCGAAGACTGCCTGCCTCGCCTGCAGCAGCTCGGTGGCCAGCTGCCGGATGTCGAGGCGATCACGCAGCAGTACCTGGCGCTAGGACAGCGCCTGGCGCCCTTCATCCAGGATGCGACGCGCCTTCTGTCCGAGGAGATCAAGCGTGGTCAGCACGTGCTCTTCGAGGGCGCGCAGGGGACGCTGCTCGACATCGATCACGGAACCTATCCGTTTGTTACGTCGTCGACCACCTTGGCTGGCGGCGCCTGTGCCAGCTGCGGCGTGGGGCCGACGGCCATCGACGCGGTCATCGGCATCGCCAAGGCCTACGCCACTCGCGTCGGCGCCGGGCCGTTTCCCACCGAGCTGTTTGGCGACGAGGGCGATGCCCTGCGCCAGGCCGGGGCTGAGTACGGCGCCACCACCGGGCGGCCGCGTCGCTGTGGCTGGCTGGACATTGCCGCCCTGCGCCTGGCCGTGCGCTGGAACGGCTTATCCGGATTAGCCCTGACTAAGCTGGATGTGCTACGGGGTCGCCGCAGGATCAAGGTCTGCGTCGGGTATCGCTTGGCTGCCACGCCCGGGGGCAGCGGCAGCAGCGACGTTCGCGATGAGCTTCCGGTCGACTCCGACGACATCGCGCGGGCCACGCCGGTGTACGAAGAGCTAGAGGGCTGGGACACCGATCTCAGCGGGGTGCGCGAAGTCGAAGATCTTCCGGCCCCCGCGCGGCGTTATGTAAGGCGAATCGAAACTCTGCTGGGCATTGATTGCTGCCTGATTTCTGTGGGCGCTGGCCGGGCAGAGACCGTAATGCTGCGAAATCCTTTCCGATAATGGCTATGCGAAGGCGGCGCCCGCTGGCTCCAAAAGCATGGCTTTCCGAGGGGAAACCAGGCTTGCGGTCGCGAATGCGCTTCGTATAAGCTGAGCACACGCCGAGGGGAACGTCCTCACATGAAAATCGTCTGCGACAACTGCGCAACTAAGTACCAAATTGCCGATGAGAAGGTCAGTGGCAAGGCCTTCAAAATCCGTTGCAAGAAGTGTGGCCACGTCATCGTGGTCAACAAGGGGCCGGGCGAAGCGGCAGCCGGAGCCGACGCCGGCGCGCCAGCCGGAGCCGAGGCACCGCCAGCCAGCGACGCTGCGCCACCGCCGGGCGACGCAGTATGGCATCTGGTGATCGATCGCGAGCAGGTGGGCCCGATGACCGTCGCCGAGGTTCAGGCCAAGGTCAACGCTGGGCAGGCCGACGCCGAGACCTACGGCTGGCGCGAGGGCTTCGACGACTGGCTTAAGCTCTCGGCGATTGAAGACTTCAAGTCGATGTTTGCTGGCGGGGGCGCGGCTGCCGATCCTTCGCTGGCGGGTCCGGCACCGGGGATCGACGCCCCCGTGCGCACGGCCGCCCCAGGGGCGGCGACGATCGTCTCGGATGGCATGAACGCGCCTGACTTGGCGGCGATCCAGGCCGCCATGGCCAACCAGAAAGCGGCGGCTCCGGCCCCCGCGCCGGCGCCAGCACCGGTCGTGGCTGCACCAGTCGCAGCAGCGCCTGTCCAGGCGCGCGAGCCTGACCCTGAGCCGCCTGCCGCAAGTGGCGGTGGCTCCATGGATGCCCCCGTCAAGTCGATGATGGGCGCGCGCAGTGAAAACTCCGTGCTGTTCTCGCTAAACAACCTGTCGGCTCTGGCTGGCGCAGGCGGTGGTGGCGGCGGCGGCGGCGGTGGCGGTGGCGGCGGCGGCGGTGGCGGCGGTGCCAGCCGGCAGCAGGCTCAGGCTGGTTATGCCAGTGCCCAGAGCGAGGCCTCCGGTCTGATCGACATTCGCGCCATGGCTGCGGCGACCCTCGGCTCGCCGGGTGGGGGTGGCATGGGGCCGAGCATGAGCAAGGGCCCCGGCGACATGTTTGGCGGCAGTGATGCGCCACCTGTGTTCACGCCGCTGGCTCCGGCTGTGCTGATGCCTTCCGCCGAGTCCGAGGGCACGCCCAAGTGGGTGTTTGCGCTCATCGGCGTCGCGGTCGTCCTTGGCTTGGGCATGATTGGCGTCATCGTCTACTTGCTGCAGGACTCGGGCAAGCCGACGGTGGTGGCGACTGGCACCACCGCTGGAACGACGACTGGCGCAGCGGCGAACAGCGGCAGCACGCCGACGGCGATTGGCAAGGATCCGGGCACCTCCGGCTCCTCGGCTTCGCCGGGAACCAAGCCGACTCCGGCCGACCCCGGCAGCAAGCCGGACAGCAAAGCAGCATCGGGCAGCGACACCAAGAAGCCCTCCGGCAGCAAGGACAGTGGCAGCAAGCCGGAAGGTGACAAGAAGTCCAAGGGCAGCAAGGACAAGGACAAGGATAAGGACAAGGACAGCGGCAGCAGCAAGCCCGAGGTTGGCAAGGCGCCACCCGAGCCCGCCGCCCCGCCGCCTCCGCCGAAGAAGGACTCGCCGCCCAAGAAGAAGGACGACCTCGACTCGCTGCTCGACTCGGCTAGCTCTGGCAGCGGTGGCAAGCCGGGCAAGGGCGCGGACAAGAAAGACCTGCCCGATCAGCTGTCGATGAGCTCTATCCAGAGCACGCTCAAGGGCGTCAACGTCTCTTCCTGCAAGTCCGAGGGCGCTTCCGGCGTGGTCAACGTCAAGCTGACCATCAAGGGCGATGGCAAGGTGTCCAGCGCGTCCGCTCAGGGCGGTGCCGCGGGTGGCGACTGTGTAGCCAAGGCGGTCAAGGGCGCTCGCTTCAGTGAGTTCAGCGGCGATCCGATGACGCTGACCTTCCCCTTCATCGTTCGCTAAGACTCCTCCTCCTCCTCTCTCGCTTCGCCTTCCTCTCGTTTTCCGGTACAAGACAGCGCTGTGAACCCTGCGCCCTGGGCCGCTAGCAGCGAGCTCGTTTTGCAGCAGCTTGGCAGCAGCCTCAAGGGCCTGTCGGGGGACAGCGCCAAGTCCCGCCTTCGCTCAACGAGTCAGCCGACCCAGCGACGGCAATCTGCAGCTCGGCTGCTGCTCTCGCAGCTCAAGAGCCCGCTTGTTCTGATGCTGCTGGGCGCTGCGCTACTGAGCGTAGTCGTGCGCGAGACCACGGATGCCCTGGTCATCCTGAGCATCGTGATCGTCAGCACGCTGCTTGGCTTTACACAGGAGCACGGTGCGACCCGCGCGGTCGAGAAGCTGCTCGCGCTCGTCTACACCCGATCGACCGTGCTGCGCGACGGCCACGAGGTGCAGATCGCAACGAGCGAAGTGGTCGCCGGCGATGTGGTGCTGCTGAGTGCCGGGGCCATCGTGCCCGGGGACTGCCGGATCCTCTTGGCCCGCGATCTGCATGCCGATGAAGCGGCGCTGACTGGTGAGACCTTTCCGGTTGAAAAGAGCCCCGACCCGGTTGCCGTCGAGGCTGGGCTGGCGGCGCGTCGGTCCATGCTATTTGCCGGCACGCACATCGTCAGCGGCACCGGTCAGGCGGTGGTGGTCGGCATGGGCCAGGACACCGAGCTTGGCCGGATCATGCAGCGCCTGGAGCGCAGCCCGCCGCCGTCGGAATTCGAGCGCGGTGTCGAGCGCTTCGGCGTGATGATCGCGCAGGTCACCTCGGTGCTGGCGCTCTTGATCTTGGCCGCCAACTTGGCGCTGCACCGCCCCTGGCTGGAGAGCTTCCTGTTTTCCTTGGCCTTGGCGGTGGGCTTGGTGCCTGAGCTCCTGCCCGCCATCGTCTCGGTCAACCTGGCGCGCGGCGCGCGGCGCATGGCGGCGGCGCAGGTCATCGTCAAGCGGCTGTCCTCGATCGAAGACTTTGGCGCCATCGATATCCTGTGCACCGACAAGACCGGGACGCTGACCGAAGGTCGGGTTCAGCTGGATCGCGCCGTCGGGCCGAGTGGGCTGCCTTCTACCGCGGTGCTGCGGGCGGCGGTGCTGAACGCCCGTTTTGAGACCGGGCTAGACAATCCAATCGACGAAGCGCTGCGCCGCGAGGCGGACCGCTGCGAGCTCGGAGAGGCCGAGAAGCTCGACGAGGTGCCGTATGACTTCGTGCGCAAGCGGCTGAGTGTGCTGGTAAACGACGGGGGCCAGGCAGTGCTGCTGACCAAGGGGGCGGTGGCGCAGATCCTGGCGTGCTGCAGCCAGGCGATCGACGATGCGGGTCAGCTGCGCCCGATCGCCGAGCTTCGCGCAACGATCGAAGAGACCTTCAGCGAGCTGTCGCGTGCCGGGCTGCGCTGTCTGGGCGTGGCCCGCAAGGCGATGGCGCGACCACCGACGGCCGCGGCGGCAGCGATTGGGCCGGTCAGCGCCGCCGACGAGGTTGGGCTGACGTTCCTGGGCTTTGTCGCGTTTCTCGACCCACCGAAAGCGGGCGTCTCTGAGACAGTCTCTGAGCTGCGCAGCCTGGGCGTGCGCCTGAAGATGATCACCGGTGACAACGCCCACGTGGCGACCACGGTGGCGCAGCGCATTGGGCTTACGGCGCCGGTGGTGCTGACCGGCCAGGAGCTGCGCGAGACGGGCGATGAGGCGCTGGCCCGCCGGGCCGAGGGCGTCGATGTCTTTGCCGAGATCGATCCCAACCAGAAAGAGCGGATCATCCTTTCGCTGCGCCGAGCTGGCCATGTGGTCGGCTATCTAGGTGATGGCATCAATGACGCCCCGGCCCTGCATGCCGCGCACGTCGGCATCTCGGTCGACTCGGCCGTGGATGTCGCCAAAGAAGCCGCGCAGATCGTGCTGCTGCAGAACAACCTGTCGGTGCTAATCGAGGGTGTGCGGCTCGGGCGCGCGACGCTGGAGAACACGCTCAAGTACATCTACATCACGGCGAGTGCCAACTTCGGCAACATGCTGTCGATGGCCGTGGCCGGGATGTTCCTGCCGTTCCTGCCGCTTCTGCCCAAGCAGATCCTGCTTAACAACCTGCTGTCGGATCTGCCGGCGATGACGCTGGCTGGTGATCGAGTTGACCCGCAGCAGCTCTCGGCCGCGCGACGCTGGGATGCGCACCGCATCCGCCGCTTCATGATGATCTTTGGCCTGGTTAGCTCGCTGTTCGACATCTTGACCTTCTCGCTCTTGCGCTTGCTGCAGTGCCCGGCGGCGCTGTTTCAGTCGAGCTGGTTCGTCGAGTCGCTGCTGACCGAGGTAGTGATCCTGCTCGTCATGCGCACCCATGGCCCGATCCTGCGCAGCCGCCCCTCGCCGATGCTGCTTTCGGCGGTGATTGGCGTCTCGGCGCTGGCCCTGGTCCTGCCGTATCTGCCGGGTGCGAGCGCGTTTGGCCTGGTGCCGATTCCAGCGCCGATCCTGGCCATGCTGCTGTCGATCACGTTGCTGTACGCGCTGGTCTCCGAGGTCTTCAAGCGTCGCTTCTTTGCCCAGTCGGCAGCGTCGTAGGGACAGCCTGCGAGCGCCGCGCTGTGGATGGATCATTCGATGGGCGCGTGCCGCATGCCGCAGTGCGTTGCGATGAGGATTGTTCAGCGTAGAGCAGGCCTGTAGGCTGGGCAGTTATGCAGCTACACGAACTGGATGGATGCGGCCTAAAAGAGGCGCTGTCTCGACGAGAGACGTCTTCAGTTGAGATCGTGCGGGCGCTGATTGCGCGCCGCCGTGATGTCGATGGGCGCCTGGGGGCCTTCATCGCTCGACTCGATCAGCAAGCGCTAGAGCAGGCTGAGTCCGCCGATCGCGAGCGCCGAGCGGCCAGCGACCCCGACAGCCTGCCACCGCTGCATGGCCTGCCGATGACGGTCAAGGACAACATCGAAGTGGCGGGGACCGATGCCACGCTCGGAGTGCAGTCGCGGGTCGGTCGGCAGTCTGAAAAGGATGCCCTGGTGGTGTCTGAGCTGCGTCGCGCCGGGGCGATCATCCTGGGCAAGACGAACGTGCCGCAGCTTCTGCTGGTGCAAGAGACCGATAACGCCATCTTTGGCGTGACGCGCAATCCGTGGAACAGCAGCCGCACTCCAGGCGGGTCCAGCGGGGGCGAGGCCGCTGCGCTGGCATCGGGTCAGACGCCTCTTGGCATTGGCACGGACATTGGCGGCTCGCTGCGCATTCCGGCCCATTTTTCCGGGGTCTGCGCGCTCAAGCCCACCGTCGATCGCTGGTCGGCGCGCGGCATGCTTGGGGCGTTCGATGGGCAAGAGATCGTGCGGGCCCAGATGGGACCGATGGCGCGGAGCGTGCGCGATCTGTGGCTGCTGATGCGTGCCGTATCGCCGGAGCGGCAGAGCCAGCTCGATCCGGCGGTGGCTCCGCTGCCGCTGGGGGGGCCGGTCTCGTTGCGCGGCCTGCGCATTGGCTACTTTGTCGATGATGGCTTCCTGACCCCCTGTGCCAGCATCGTGCGAGCGGTGCGACAGGCGGCCGATACCCTGCGCACCGCTGGGGCGACGCTGGTCGAATACCAGCCGCCTGCGGCCAATGATCTGCTGTTCCTGTGGCTGTCGGCGATGACCGCTGACGGAGCGCAGACCATCCTGCGGCTGCTCGGCGGTGAGGCCATCTGTCGCCAGCTCAAGCTCGCCAACTTGATGGCGCGGATGCCAGCGGCCGTGCGCTTGGCGGCTGCGGCCCTGCTCGACAAAAAAGGCGAGCGTGGGCTAGCGGGCATGCTGCGTGCAGCGGGAGAAAAGAGCGTTGCAGACTACTGGCAGGTGGCGTCGCAGCGCACGGCCCTGCGGCGGGCCGAGTTTGATGCCTGGAACGCCCGCAGCCTGGATGCGGTGCTCTGTCCGCCACATGCGCTGCCGGCGCTGCCCATCGGGAGCTCGGGTGATCTGACGCTTTCGCTTTCGTACATGTTCCGCTACGTGCTGCTCAATTTCCCGGCCGGTGTGGTGCCGGTTAGCCGCGTGCGCGAGGACGAGACCACGTGGCCTTCGCCGCGCGGGCTGTTCGGCGGCAAGTGCGCCGAAGCGCTGCGTGGTAGTACCGGTCTGCCCGTCGGTGTGCAGGTGATTAGTCGGCCGTATCGAGAAGAGGTGGCGCTCTCGATCATGACGGTCATTGAAGAAGCCGCGCGCGGTCAGCGTGACTTCCCGCGCACACCGATCGAGCCGATCGCTGGCTAGCCGCGGCTTGGGATGGGGACGGCGAGCTAGGTCGTGTGGCCCAAGACTTGAGCGAAGGCGGCGGCCTTGGCCTCGGTCTCGGCCCACTCTTCGTCCGCTGTCGAGTCGAGCACGATGCCGCCGCCGACTGCGAGCACCAGCTGACCGGCGCTGGCGACCGCAGTGCGGATGCACAGGGCCAGGGTTCCCCCCTCGCGGCTGAGCCAGCCGACGGCGCCATAGAACGGTCCGCGTCGGCGGGGTTCTAGAGCATCGATGAGCTGCATGGCAGCGACCTTGGGCGCCCCGGTTATCGAGCCGCCAGGGAAGGTGGCCTGTAAGAGCTGCGCGAGCCCGATGCCGGGGGCAGGGGAGGCGCATACCGTGCTGACCAAGTGATGCACGGTCGGCAGGCTGACACAGCGCATGAATCCCTCAACCGTGACCGAGCCGGGGCGAGCGATGCGTCCCAGATCATTGCGCAGGAGGTCGACGATCATCACATGCTCGGCCGCGTCCTTGCGCGAGTGCAAGAGCTCGACGCGTAGGCGCTCATCGCTCGTCGGGTCGGCACCTCGTCGGCGGGTGCCCTTGATCGGCCGGGTCTCAACCCGGGCTTGCGACCAGTCCACCTGCAGGAACAGCTCGGGGGTATTGGATAGCAGAGTCGGTGCCTGCGATGCCTCGCAGCCAGGTCCGTCGAGGCGGAGAAAGGCGGCGAGCGGAGCTGGCGCGCTCTGTCGCAGGCGCAAGTAGGCAGGCAGGATACTGGTCGCCGGCAGCGCGGCGCGCAGCGTGCGGCACAGGTTCACCTGATAGCAGTCACCCGCCTGCAGTCGAGCGTGGATAGCTGCGACGGCGCGCGCGTGTGCCTCGCGCGATGTATCGCTGTGTAGCGGGCCACAGTGCAGCGGTGGCAGCGGCGGCGCCGGCCGTCGCAGGTAGGTGCGCAGCTGCTCGGCCGCGTCGGCATCTACCGCCAGCAGATCGGCTTGGTCGAGCCAGGCGTCATAGCGGTACAGCGCGTCGTAGGTCGCAAAGTCGATAGCGGCTGTGTCCACCGGCGGCGCGTCGGCATGACCGGCCAGCCGCTCGCTGGCGCGGCCCAGCTCATAGTCCAGCAGGCCGATCGCAATGCATGGATAAGACGCGTCAATCCACGTCGCGAAGTCCTGCCAGATCTTGGCCGCCGGGGCCTCGACCCGTACGCCATCGCGGTCGGCGCCAAAGAAATGCGGCGAGCCTGCTGCCGGCCCAGCCGCTACAAGCCCGCCTGCGCTGTCGGGGACTTGCGGTAGCCGAAACTGGTCGCGCGGATCGCAGCCAGCATACGAGTACCGCCCCAGGCCATCGGCATCGCAGGCCCCGTCGAGTAGCAGCGGCCGTCGGCCGGACTGCAGACGAGCCAGGGCTTGCTCTGGTGGCAGATGGGCAGGATCACTCGCCAGGCGCGCGAGCGGAAATCGTTGCAGCGAACGCATCGACGGCGCTCACGGTGCGAGCTCGGCCACGTGCCCACGCTCGGCCAGGCGCTGACGCTCGGCCTCTTCGGGCGCGGAGCCACACAGGTAGTTGGGTACGGCGGCAAAAAGATCGGCGCGATCACCGGCCAGAAAGCGCGCTCGCGCCTGCCGAGCCAACGTGACTGGAGCCACTTCAAAGCGCTGGCCTGGGCCGCGATCCGCGTCACCGACCACGGCCTGCGCGCGTTCGGCCAGGGCCTGTGCGACCGTCGGAAGCGGGGAGGGTGTGCACAGCAGCCAGGGCAGCTCTAGGCGCTGCAGCACTTGCCTCAGCTCGGCCGGGCTCCACATGCTGTCTTGGCCAAGGCGCGGCTCGGCAGCACAGAGCGCACGCAGCTGGGCCAGGGCTGTCGGCGCGGCCAGGGCATGCCGCGGCGGCAGCAAGCGCGCGAAGAGCTGACCGCGGAAGGCATCCAGCACCACCAGCGTGGCAGCCTGCTGCTGCTGCTCAGCGATAGCGCCGCCCAGGGCTTCCAGCGACGACACCAGTGCGAGCGGCAGGTTCAGGGCAAAGCACAGACCCTTGGCCGTGGCCAAGCCAATGCGCAGGCCAGTGAAGGAACCTGGACCGGCACTGCAGCCAATGCCTGACAGATCCTGAGCAGCCATACCTTGCTGCCGTAGGCAGTCCTCCACCATGGTTAGCAGGGACTCTGAGTGAGTCGTTACCTGCTGCTGCGCTACCGCTGTCGTTCCATCGGCGCAGAGCAAGGCGACGCCGCAGCGTGAGGTCGCCGTATCGAGTGCCAAGACATGCCCAATCACCCGGGCAGGCGTAGCACAAGCGGGCCAGGCACCAGCAAGAAATTGCCGTCCAGCGCGGTGCTGCCGGAGCTCGCTGCCTAGCGCGGGCGAGGCCGCCTGCAGCTTAGGTGAGCTGCTGCTGCGGCTGTCGTGAGGCGTTAATTACGCACAGGATGTGCAGCACGATGCCGGGGACGATAAAGCACACATAGCCCAGGCAGGTGAACATCATCCACAGGAGACCGGCCGGCACGCGGCCGCTGCACATCTGGCCAAGCCCCGGGACAAAGAAGCTAAGCAGGGCAGCCTGCGTCGACGTGGTCGAGTTCCAGGTCTGCAGCTGCTGCGGATCGCGGGCCGCGCTGGCCGCGACCAGGGCGTGGTTGACCGGGGCCGGGGCGGCTGCGGTGTGGCCGGAGATCTGTCCGGCGACGAGCTGATTGATCTGGCCGCGCTGCACCTGCAACTCGCGTAGAGCATCGTCGAGGTACTCGTGGCAGTGCTTGCACTTTTTGGCCCCGACCAGGATTACTTCGGCGCAGAAGCGGCAGCGGGTCGTCGGTGCCCCAGCGGCTGGCGTTTCCGACGGGCGGGCTGTCTCGGTGGGGGGCGGCGGGCTCGGGCTCACCAGCGGTGTAGTCGGGCTGCCACCGGGAGCACCGGCCGCCTCTAGCATGTCGATGTGCTCTGGCGGGAGCACGGGGGTGCGGGCGCTCGACAGAGCCTGGCCCGCGACATCTTGCGCTAGTCGCGCCAGTGCGGTTGCACCAGGCCCCGCCGGGCTGCCACTTGTGACTGGCGTCGCTGGCTTGCCGTCGCGTCCGGCGATCCGCTGACGGTTCGGGAAGACGTAGAGGATGTTGCCCTCGTCGTCGCTTTCGATGTTCAGCAGCCCATGGACGGCAGCCTGCTGCAGCAGATCGGAAGCCTCTTGCACCGTGACCTTATACAGAAATGCAACCGTCGCTGGATTGATCGGGACGTCGGTTGTGAAGATGGTGCCGAGCAAGCGTTGCTCGAAGTCACGGTATTCCATTTACGGCGGCCTCTTGCTGCGGGGTGCTACCAGCCTAACATCAGTCGATCGGATCCTCCACGGCAGGCAAGACCCGGTCTGTTCCCGACGGGCTCTGGGGGAACTGGCGAGCGCAAAAACGTCGCTTGCCGGGCGACTGCGACTGGCTTGCTGCCGTCGTGGTCTTGGCGGGTCGGCACTCCCCCTGTGGACCTGGTCAGCCCGCCCTGGCGGCGAGCCTGCCGACTACATGCCGGTGACAAATAGCCAGCGGTTGTCGTCGCGAACAAGCTCGACGCGCTTCTCGCTCTGCTTGCGCTCCCAGCGCTCGCCAAGCTCGGTCATCAGCTGAAAGCTGATGTCGTAGCGGATGTCGACTAGCGCGCGACTGCCCTCGATGCGGACGTCGCGATAGCGCACCAGAAAACGTAGCCAGCGCAGCGCGCCCAGCCGACTGTCGAGGACTTTCTTTAGGCCAGCAAAGCCGTAGTCATCGGCGGCGCTCGGCGTGCCTGAGTCCTCGTAGTAGTTCGGGCTGGCCATGGCGAGCAACTTGTTCGAGTCGCGCTGCTCGAGCGCCACACGATATTCCTCAATGCGGGCGATGACCTCGCGGTGCATCGGCGTATCGGGGATCTTGGTGCCGGGAATTGGCCGGACCGTAGCGCAGCCGGAGACGAACGACACACTGGCCAGGAACGTGACCAAGAACAGCAGGCGTAGGCCCCGTGCAGCCAATTTTCCGTGCCAAAAGAGTGAAGTTTGCATCGCGATGGGTCTATCCCGAGTCAGGGCCCGGGGGCAATTGAGGTTTTCAGCTTCGACGGCGTCCGCAGCAGCGCAGAGGCCATCGCACGAGCGGGAACAGGTCACAGCCAAAGCAAGCAAGACCGAAAGCAACAATGATGCCGAGCCTGTCTTCGGGCCTGACCTCGAAGCTGACAGGCTGACCCAAGCAGCCTCAGCGTCTCGCGCCGGAGCATGACAGGCAGGCTGCTCTCGGGAAGTCGGCGCGGTCAGCTTGCCACTTTGGCAACAAGGCTGGTCGCAAGCGTGACAACTTTTCGGCCTTCTCGGCCGTAGGCGCAGCGTGGTACGATTCCCGTGGGTCGGTTTGTTCCCAATCTCCGCTCACTAGCCCTAGCTAGCCCAGCGACTAGACGACGGAAGCTGACCCTCGGCCAAAGAGGCAAGCCATGGCAGCGACCCCCAGCTCACCCCACCACGAACAGCGCAAGACCCCACGCTACGAAGTCTCAGCCGTCGTCGACCTCACCGGGGAGGAGGTCTATCTGCGGCACAAGCTCATGAACATCTCGCTGGGCGGGCTGTGCCTGCAGGTCGACGCGGCCGAAGAGATCGGCAGCGAGGTCGATCTGCTGGTTCACTTCCCGGACCTGAACGTCTCGCTGCCCCTGCGCGGCCAGGTGATCTGGGCCAATCGCGTCTACCCCGTCGATATGGGGCTGCGCTTCGTTGGCCTCGATGAGCGCAAGACCGAGACCCTGCGGCAGTATCTGCAGAAGGTGCAGCAAGCCGCCACCGCCGCCTAGGGCCTAGCCACCCGCATGCTCAACGACACGCTTAGCGGCCTTCTGAAAGAGACCTACGCCGTTGTCGTCGGGCAGCAGATTGGCAGCTACCGCATTGAGCGCCTAATCGAGGAAGGCGGCATGGGGGCGGTCTTCGAGGCGCTGCATCCCGAGATCGGTCGTCGTGCCGCAGTCAAGGTGCTCCGCCGCAGCTTCGCTCGCGATCCCGAGTTTGCCGCTCGCTTTCTCAACGAGGCGCGGGCCGCCAACCTCGTCGGGCACCCGAACATCGTTGAGATCTTCGAGTTCGGCCGGCTACCCGATGAGACGCCCTTCATCATCATGGAGTTCTTGGCCGGCCAGTCGCTGGCCTCGCGCCTGCAGAAACTGCCCCGCCCGACGCTGGCCGAGAGCCTGGAGTGGTGTCGCCAGGTCGCCCATGCCATGGCTGCGGCGCATGAAAAGGGCATCGTCCACCGCGACCTCAAGCCCGAGAACATCTTCCTGGTACCCGATCCGGTCAATGCCGGTGGCC
>CAZVMD010000120.1:0-7748 GCA_964628555.1 uncultured Myxococcales bacterium
CAGGCGTCAAGGAGTACAACGGCTGCCCGGCGCCGCGGAAGTTCATCAACGTCACCGACAAGAAGATCGAGCTACTGCAGAAGATCCTCTTCGCGACGAACAAGGCAGACATCAAGCCGGCCTCGTTCGACCTGCTAAACGAAGTCGTCGATGTCATGAAGCGCCGCGAGAAGATGCGCGTCCACATCGAGGGCCACACCGATATCCGCGGCACGCTGCAGTGGAATATGAAGCTGTCGCAGATGCGCGCCGAGTCGGTGAAGCAGTACTTGATCCAGAAGGGTGTCGCCGCCGAGCGCCTGACCTCGGAGGGCTACGGTCCGACGCGGCCAGTGCCGGGCTGCGAGAACGTCAAGACCACGGTGTGCTTCGACAAGAACCGCCGCACCGAGTTCATGATCGTCGAGCAGTAGGTCAGCCCAGCGCGGAGTCCGCCTCCGCGCTCCTCCCCCCGCTTCCGCTCAGTACCCCTAAACAAAAACTCCCCCGCCGGTGCTTAGGCCCGACGGGGGAGCTGTGTTTTCTGCTTTCCGAGCTGGTTACAGACGTCCGACGATTGTCCGCGCGGCGCTGAGCGTTTGGTCGATGAGCGAATCGGTGTGAGCAGCCGAGACGAACGCAGCCTCGAACTGCGACGGCGGCAGGTACACGCCGTGATCGAGCAAGGCATGGAAGAAGCGCGCGAAGCGTGCGGTGTCGCTGCGCTTGGCGTCGCTGTAGTCGAACACCGGCTGATCGGTGAAGAACAGCGTAAACATGGAGCCAAGCTGGTTGACTGATACCGGAATCCCGGCCTCACGCAGGACCGTTGCCAGCCCGCTCGACAGCGCGGCCGTCGCCCGATCGAGCCGCGTATACAGATCCGGTTGGGCCGCCAGCAGCTCGACTAGCTTCATTCCGGCAGCGACGGCAAGCGGGTTGCCGGAGAGCGTGCCCGCCTGGTAGACCGGGCCGCTGGGGGCAATGCGCTCCATAACCTCGGCGCGACCGCCATAGGCTGCAAGAGGCAGCCCACCGCCGACAATCTTGCCCAGGCAGGTCAGGTCGGGCGTGATGCCATAGAGGGCCTGGGCCCCGCCAAACGCCACGCGAAAACCGGTCATCACTTCGTCAAAGATGAGCAGAGCCCCGTGGCTGCGCGTCAGCTCCGCGAGGGCTTGTAGATAGCCGGGCCGCGGCGGCACACAGCCCATGTTCCCGCACACCGGCTCGATGATCAGCGCGGCGATGGTGCTCTGCCCGCGCTCATCGCGATGCTCGGCGAACAGGCGCTGCATCGCCGCCAGATCGTTCCAGGGGACGGTCAGCGTGTCCTGCGCGGCCCCCGCGGTCACGCCGGCTGAGCCGGGAATGCCCAGAGTGGCCGCTCCCGAGCCAGCAGCGACAAGCAGGGCATCGGCATGGCCGTGGTAGGCGCCATCGATCTTGACGATCTTGGGCCGCCCAGTGAAGCCCCGCGCGACTCGTAGCGCTGACATCGTGGCTTCGGTGCCCGATGACACCAAGCGCACGCGCTGGAGCGAAGGGAGTGAGCGACAGAGCAGCTCCGCAAAGGCCACCTCACGCTCGGTGGGGGCTCCGAAGCTAGTACCGGCTCCGGCTGCTTCAACGATTGCCGCGATGATCTCGGGGTGCGCGTGGCCAAGCAGCATGGGCCCCCAGGAGCCGACGTAGTCGATGTAGCGATTTCCGTCGGCGTCGATCAGCTGCGCTCCTTCGGCGGCGGCAAAGAAGACCGGGTCACCACCGACCCCACGAAAGGCGCGGACCGGCGAGTTGACCCCCCCCGGGATCACTGCAAGGGCGCGTTCAAACAGGCGCCGCGAGGCGCTACGCGAGACAGTCTGTGACGGAGTTTGCGAGGTTAGCGACATACTTTCTTGTGCCATGAAACCGCCGCGGCACGAAAGGAGAGAGCGCGCCTTTCGTGGTAGCATGCCGCTCATGACGAGCACCAAAGACCCGTTCTCGGCCTATGCCACGCTTGCCACCACCCACGGGACCGTGGGCTATTACCGCCTAGAGGCGCTGCGCGCGCACTGCCCGCAGCTTGAGAAGCTGCCGTATTCGATTCGCGTGCTTTTGGAGTCGCTGCTGCGCAACTGCGATGGCTTCGCGGTGACGGACGAGGACGTGCGACGCCTCTGTGCCTGGAACGCAGCGGCCCCGGCTGAAGTCGAGCTGCCGTTTATGCCCGCGCGCGTCATCCTGCAGGACTTCACCGGGGTGCCGGTGCTGGTCGACATCGCGGCGATGCGGGCTGCGGTGGCGCGTCTGGGCGGCGATCCCAAGCGCATCAACCCGCTGGTTCCGGTCGACCTCGTCATCGATCACTCGGTGCAGGTCGATCACGCCGGCGCCGCCGACTCGCTGCTGCGCAATGTGCGGATCGAGTTCGATCGCAACCGCGAGCGCTACGCCTTCCTGCGCTGGGGACAGAGCGCGGTGCGCAACTTCCGCGTGGTGCCGCCGGCCTCGGGCATCGTGCATCAGGTCAACTTGGAGTATCTGGCCCGCGGTGTGATGACCAAGGACGGTCCGCAGGGTCACCCGGTTGCCTATCCCGATACCCTGGTCGGCACCGACTCGCACACCACGATGATCAACGGACTGGGCGTTGTCGGCTGGGGGGTCGGCGGCATCGAGGCCGAGGCGGTGATGCTCGGGCAGCCGCTGTTCATGCTGACGCCACAGGTCATTGGCTGCCGCTTGCACGGTCGCCTGCGCGAGGGGGTCACGGCGACGGATCTGGTGCTGACGCTGACCCAGCTCCTGCGCAAAAAGGGCGTGGTCGATAAGTTCGTCGAGTTCTGTGGCCCAGGAATGGCAACGCTGGCCCTGGCCGACCGCGCCACCATCGCCAACATGGCCCCCGAGTATGGCGCTACGATCGGCTTCTTCCCGGTCGATGACGCCACGATTGACTACCTGCGCGCGACCGGCCGCTCGGCCGCCGACATCGAGCTAGTCGAGCGCTATAACCGTGCCCAGGGCCTGTTCCGCACCGCCGAGTCACCAGAGCCGGTGTTTACCGATCTCGTCGAGCTGGACCTGGCTACCGTCGAGCCTAGCCTGGCCGGGCCGAAGCGTCCGCAGGATCGCCTGCCCCTGCCCACCGTCAAGAGCGCCTTCCGCAAGGCGCTAAGTGCGTCGGTCAAGGACCAGGGCTTCGCGCTGTCGCCCGCCGACTTGGACAAGAAAGCGACGGTGGCGGTACACGGCGGTAAAGCGACGGCAGAGCTGCAGCATGGCGCTGTGATCATCGCCGCCATTACCAGCTGCACCAATACCTCGAATCCGTCGGTCCTGATTGCCGCTGGCCTGCTGGCCAAGAAGGCGGTTGAGCACGGCCTGCAGGTCGCGCCCTACGTCAAGACCAGCCTGGCTCCCGGCAGCAAGGTCGTCACCGAGTACCTGACACGGTCCGGCCTGCTGCCCTACCTTGAGAAGCTCGGCTTCTACGTCGTCGGCTACGGCTGCACGACCTGCATCGGCAACAGCGGTCCCGTCGCCGACGCCATCGACAAGGGCGTCGCGCAGAGCGGTGTGGTGGCGGCTGCGGTGCTCTCTGGCAACCGCAACTTCGAAGGGCGCATCCATCCCCAGGTCAAGGCCAACTACCTCGCGTCGCCGCCCCTGGTGGTGGCCTATGCGCTGGCTGGCACCGTCGACAAAGACCTGAGCAGCGAGCCGATCGGCAGCGGCCACAGTGGCCAGCCCGTCTTCCTGCGCGACATCTGGCCGACGCATGCCGAGGTGCAGAGCGTGCTCGCCAGCAGCATCACGCCGGCCATGTTCCAAGAGAGCTACGCCACCGTCTTTGAGGGCCCGCCGGAGTGGAAGCAGGTCGCCGGTGCCGCCGCCTCGGATCTGTACCACTTTGAAGAGAGCTCGACCTACATTCAGGAGCCGCCGTTCTTCACCAGCATGGGCCTCACGCCCGACGCGGTGGCGCCGATTCGCGACGCTCGCGTGCTGGCGCTGCTCGGTGACTCAGTGACGACGGATCACATCTCCCCGGCCGGTGACATTCCCTCGGCGGGGCCGGCCGGCGAGTACCTGCGCGGCCATGGAGTCAGCAAGGTCGACTTCAACAGCTTCGGCGCGCGCCGTGGCAACGATCGCGTCATGGTGCGGGGCACGTTTGCCAACATCCGCCTCAAGAACCTCTTGGTGCCCGGTGTCGAAGGTGGTGTCACGGTGCATCTGCCAAGTGGCGAGCGCCTGAGCATCTTCGACGCTGCGCGACGCTACCAGAGCGAAGGCACGCCGCTTGTAATCCTGGCTGGCAAAGAGTACGGCACGGGCAGCTCACGCGACTGGGCCGCCAAGGGCACGCTGCTGCTGGGCGTCCGAGCCGTCATCGCCGAGAGCTTTGAGCGCATCCATCGCGCCAACCTCGTCGGCATGGGTGTGCTGCCGCTGGTCTTCGAGCCCGGCCAGAGCGCTGAGAAGCTGGGCCTGACCGGCCGCGAGCGCTTCAGCATTCGCCTGCCGGCTGAGCCGCAGCCGCGACAGAGCGTGCAGGTCGATGTCGAGCGCGACGACGGCAGCCGCTTCTCGTTCCAGGTCCGCTCACGCCTGGATACGCCGATCGATGTCCGCTACTACCAAAACGGCGGCATCCTGCAGACCGTGCTGCGCGACCTGATGGCTCGCCCGGCCGCCGCACAGTAGCTGGCGCAGCGCTTCTCAGCGCGGCAGCTTCAGCTGAATGCGCGGGCTGGCTGGCCGCGGGCTCGGATCGCCCACGAGCTCGCTGGCCCGCACCCGCTCTGGGGCGATGCCGCCCTGTACCAGGTACTCACGGATCGCGATCAGCTGAGCATCGACGTTGTCGCCGCTCGGCGCTTCGATGCGCAGCTGGTGCAGCTCGGGGTGATGGATCAGAAGGTCGATCACCTCATCGAGCTGGCGCTGGCTGGCCGGAGTCAACGCCAGCGGCCGGCTCGCCGCGACGAACTGAAGTGGCTCGGTCAGCAGGATCTCGTCGGCGGCCAAGGCCACGCGAGGCGGTCGGGTCCGCGACAGCAAGCGCAGGTTAAGCAGGCGCTCTTCGCCGGGATTGAGCACCAGCAGCAGCTCACGCGACAGATAGCCTGCCGCGTCGATGCGCAGGCGCCAGGCGCCGGCTGAGACCTTGGCCAGCCACTGCGCTGGCTGCGCGCTAGCGGCCGGCGGCTCCATCGCCAGGCTGTGCCCGGGGCGGGTCAGGGCTAGCGCCGCGGTCTTGATCGGCTGCTCGCTCTCGTCGAGAACTGACAGCAGCAGGCGGGCGGGCAGAGCCCGAGCCGCGGTCTCCAGATCGAGCTCGGCGACCATCTCCTCTCCCGCTCGCACGACCAGCGTGGTGCGGGTGGTCAGGTGATCGCTGCGGCTGGCCTCCACCTCCAGCGAGCCGGCCGGCAGCGGACCGCTCTCAAACTCGCCGCGGGCGTTGGTCAGCAGCGCATTCTGCGCCACCCCCACGAAGCGCACGATCGCTCCCGGCAGCGGCACCCGGCTGGCGCGATCGCGGACGACGCCGCGCACCGAGCCCTGCGGTCGAAGCGCAGACGAGCTAGCCGGCGCCAGGCTGCGTCGATCAACATCGCTGCTGGCCGGACTCTCTCGTCGCGTCGCCGCCAGATCGAAGGCAAAGCTCAGCGCGCCAAAGCCCGAGACCTGCGGCAGCTTGGCGCCCATGATGTAGCCCCAGCTCGACAGCGCCACCTGCATTCCCACGTCAAGCGAGACCAGCCAGGGCAGGAGCAAGCGGGCCCCCACCGACAGCTGCTGTCCAACCCGCTCTTCCGAGGCGGCGACGACGGCGGCTGGCACCTGCGACATCAGCTGGGCGCGCAGCACGGCATCCCCCGGCCCAGTGACGAGCGCAAGCGAGTAGGTCAACGCCGGCATCAGCCAGACCTGGCTGGCGATCGCGAACGCCACGTCCACTCCCAGCCCCAGCTCGACACGCGGCTGGCCGACATCGAACGCCGTACTGTACACCAAGCGCGTTGCCAGGCAGGCACTGGCGCCCTGCGCCATGCAGTCGAGCCCACTTACGATCTCGCCGCTGCGATCGTGCAGATAACCCAGGCGCAGCGACAGCCGCAGCGGCACCGAGCGCAGCGGCGCCAGCTTGCCCAGCTCTAGCCCGAGGAGCGCATCGAGGCCGCCGTCGAGGCTGGCCAGGTTGGGGCCAAAGTCATAGGGACCGCTGTGCACCCGTAGCTGCGGCTGCAGCGCCAGATGCAGAAAGCGCCCAAATGGGCTGTGCAGCTTGACGCCCAGCGCCGTGCGCCCCAGCGTCAGGCTGGGACGGCTATCGGCCGGCTCGGTGGTCGTCGGCCGCTGGCTGCGACTGGAGCGCGTGCCGACCTGCAGCCAGGTCTCGACGTGCGAGCCCAGCGTGACGGCAAGCTGCATGGCCCCGCCTAGCTGCTGGTGCCGATCGTCGCTGAGCAGGTAGCCGTACTGCACAAAGCCGCCGAGCATCAGCGCCGTGCGCAGGTGAAACGGGCAGCCCGGGTTGGCCAGCGGCAGGTCGAACAGCCCGGCGCCGCCGCTCCGCGACACCCCGACGCTGTGCCGACAGCCCAGTCCGTCGCCCGGCAGCGTCTGGGCCGGCAGCGACCGCGGGCTCAGCAGCAGTCCCAGCCCCAGCCCAAGCAGCCCCAGCCAGCGCCACTGCCACCTGTGGCAAGCGCTAGCAGCCGAAGCCAGAGCGAGGGCAACAAAACTCACCGCGCCGTTACATATCACGGCACAGCGTCAGGCGGGTGGGGGATTCGCGGGGGAGGAGGGGGCGAGAAGCCCGAGGCTAGGCGGGGTCAGTCGTCTGCGACTGGCTACTACTTGTCCTTGCCGTTGCCGCTATCGCTGCCGCTGTTGAAGGTGCTGACGATGAGGCCCTTGTCCTCCTCGTACGGGCTGCAGCTACGGACGATCCGCTCTTTGCCCTTGGAGTCCTTGCACTTGCCAGCGAAGCCAAGCTCCGGATGGCGTGGCTTGCTTACGCACAGAGCTCCAGTGGTCAGCCAGCGTGCCTCGATATCCCAGTTCTCTTCGCGCAGCGCGACTGGTGGGCTCAGATAGTCATAGATATCGAGCAGAGTCCCATTCTGGGTATATGAGACACCATCACCACAGTAGTCGGCGCGTAGCATGCGGGTACACGTCTGGTGGTGATCCTTGAGAGAGATCTGTGTGCAGTTCTTCGACTTCGGACTCTTGCAGATTGTTCCGTTCGCCCAAGGGCGATAGCCGATATGCGTGCATTTCTCCAGCGCGCCGTCCTTGCAGGCTAGGGTCAGCGAGTTGGGATCATCGATCCGGTTCCCAGTGGCTTGATCCCAATACATGCCTAGCAGCGGAATAAGGTCAGAAGGCTGTCCGGCCGAATCATTGCAGAGACTAACCCAAGAGTTCGATACGCTGGTCCACATCGATACTTTATAGCGCCAGACGTCCTTGAATCCCTTTGCTGCCGCATCGGGATCGAGAGACACGGAATCGATGCGAAATTTGTAGTTAGTTGCCTTCGGGTCGGCGAAGTTTACTTCGATGAGCACTCCGGCAAACTGTGCGCCAGATATCGATTTTCCAGCAACAGTGCCTTTGAGCATGCTGCCTTCAAATGTGACATTCTCAACTTTGACGCCATTTAGGCTGATGCCATTGAACGTCTTGTCGTTGAAGATCTTGTCGTTGAAGATCTTGTCGTTGAAGGTCTTGTCGTTGAAGATCTTATCGTTGAAGATCTT
>CAZVMD010000120.1:7848-19621 GCA_964628555.1 uncultured Myxococcales bacterium
TCGTTGAAGATCTTATCGTTGAAGATCTTGTCGTTGAAGATCTTGTCGTTGAAGACCCTGTCGTTGAAGACCCTATCGTTGAACACTCGCAGCTGCGCCCGGTAAGGGGCAACGGGCTCGTCTGGGGTGTTCTCGGTGCAGCCCGTGCCTAAGGCGCCAGCTAGTAGCAGGACACATATGCGCTTGGTTGTCCACATTGCTTCCTCCTGTGCAGACATCCCGCAGAATAAATATGCAGCTCTACGAAATGGAAGAAGGCAACGATCCATCTCGACTGCATTTGGAGGATGATATTCTGCTAGAGGGTCAAAGACAAGGATAATTATAAAATATTTTTCATCCTCGTAAGTCGTTGGAATTTAACTATTATTTGTGAGATTAAATGTTGGCAATGGGAGTCTGTCTGCTGGATCGCGGTGAGAACCAATTAGGGCTGAGTAGATGCGGGTATTGGAGCAGAACTGCAGATGCGGACGCCGCAGCCGGTATCACGAATGTTCGGCGCGACGGTGGAGCGGTTGGTGCTCAGAGCCACAACCGAGCCATAGAAGTAGCCGCCACCGCGGGTGACGGCTTCACTGCTGCCAGACGGTGACTGCACCCATTCGAAGACATTGCCGGCCATGTCGAAGATACCGAACGGACTGACTGACGCGGGGAAGGAGCCAACCTCATCCGGACCGACGCTTCCTGGGTCTCGCCCGTAGGTAACATCTAAGTTGGCGTCTCCTGGCTCCATGCTATTCCCATGTGGGAAGTCTCGCGAGTCGGCCCCACGAGCGGCGCGTTCCCACTCCTGTTCGGTGCAGAGGCGCGCGCCCGGCACGCGGCCGGTCTGCCCAAGCCAGGCGGCGTACGCCTCGGCATCGCTGCGGTCAATGCCGCCAATTGGCATCTGTAGCCAGTTCACTGAGCCGCGCTGCTTCCGATTCTTATACAGCAATTTCTCAGTTGAAAGCGCAGTGTACGTTTCTTCGCCAGGCCTGAAAGTGAATTTCCAGGTTCCATCTGGGAGCTCAGCCAAATCAATCAACCCGGTGAGCAGAGATTTATCTTTGCTTATCCGTCGTAGCTCACGTTCTTTTGGGGGAAGCGCACGCAAGAATTCAATCCAGTCACCGTTCGTTACTTCATACTTGCTGATTAGGTATGGCCCAGTTGACACCTCATGTAAAGGTACGGTGGCGAGCAATCCTTTCCGCATTCCTTCATCCGCCGATGTCCCAAAAAAGAACCGACCGGCAGGAATATATACCATGTTATTAGGTATCTTCTTGCTATCAGGTAGAACGATGTTGAGTTTTAGATTTTCTGCCCGCTTAGTGACGATTGGATATCTTACTTCTAGGCCATCAGGCGAATAGATTGTTATTAAATAGGAAGCCGGAGCTAGCTCAATAGCGATAAGCGGCGTAGTCCCCAAGGTCTTTTCATCGACGGTCTTGAAGCGCTTCTGCCGCGTCTCGGTGTAACGCGCGATCGTGACGCGTGCTCCCAGAGGACTCGTAATGATGTCGACCGACGACGGCTGCTGCCATTTTTGGCTGCGCTCGTGATTACTGTCGTAAAGCGACATGCGGGCTAGGAGGTCGCGCACCTTGGCTGGACTGCGATCTCGCTCGGCTGCGGCGGCGCGTAGATACAGGACACTCCCCAGCGCATCGCGGACATCCTGGCGGGTGGCATCGAGAGCCAGCGCCGCTTCCAGCGACTGACTGGCTCGGGCAAACTGCTCATCGACGTCGGCCGACTTTTCCAGGACCGTCGCCCACTTTGCTTCACCGTCTTCGCGCCTTATGGCATCGAACGAGGCAAACGCCTCCTGACGAAGCCTATCCACCTCAGCATTGGCTTGTTCTGCCGCGACCAAGAGCTGCTGCGCGGTCTTGACGTGGCGATCGACCGCCTGAGCTAGATCCCGGCGCTGCTTCATCTCGTAGCCGAGGTACAGCAAGCTCGCGATGACCGGAACCAGCAAGGCCAGCGCCCGCCGCAGCTGCTGTCTTCGCTGCAGGGCGCGGCGGGAGGCTTCGATGAACTGGGACTCGCGGGCGCCGATGTCGACGGACTCAAGGACCGCGACCTCGGCCAGCTGCTTGGGGCCCCACAGGGCGTCGCGGTGGCGGGTGAGGCGCAGCCACTCGGCGGTGGCGGCTTCGAGGCGCTGGCGGACGGCGCGGCTCTCGCGGTGCTCGTCGAGCCACTTGCGCAGGGCAGCCCAGCCTTTGAGCAGGGCTTCGTGCGCCACTTCGTAGCTGACGCCCTCACCGGTGTCGCGCGCAACCAACAGGCGGGCCTTGACCAGGGCGTCAAGCGCTGGGCGAGCGGCCGGGGTGCGCACCAGCTCATCGTCGCTGCGGCGGGCTCGCGTGCCTTCGACGGTGACCAGCGCCATCAGGATGCGCCTGGCCTCGGTGCGCTGCTCTTCCGGCAGGCTGAGCATGACCGAGTCGGCGTGCCCAGCGAGCGCTCCGGCGACGCCGCCGATCTTGTCGAGCGCGCTCTGGGTGATGATGCTGCCCTGTCGGACCTCCCAAAGGGCGGTCAGGGCAAACTGCAGAAGCGGCAGTCCGCCGTCGGTGCGCGCCGTCTCATTGGCCAGCGCATCGACCAGCTCCTCGGTCTCGAAGGTGACGCCCTTGGTGGCGGCCGGACCGACGATGGCTTCTTTGATCCGCTCGGGCATCAGCGGACGCAACAGGTACAGGCCGCGGGCCAGCTCTTCGCCCAGGCCGGGCAGGGCCGCGACGCGGGCCAGGAAGTCGCTGCGCACGGTCATCAGCATGCGCACGCTGTGAATGCGCGAGCACAGATAGCCAAGCGCGGCAGCGACGATCTCGGCTTCGTCTTCGGCGCCGATGGTGACGATCTCTTCGAGCTGATCGATAAACAGCACCACGCCGCGATCGGCAGCCAGCTGCTTGTGCAGCATGCGACCAAGCTCGCTGGGGTCGGTGCGCAGCTTGCTCGCCAGCGCCTCTTCACTCAGCCCGAGGAGCGGCGCTAGCTCATTGCACAGGGTGGCGAGCGGCTTCTTGCCCGGCACCATCGAGCGCACGACCCAGCTGCGTCCACCACCCAGCGCGCCATCGAGGACATGCGGCAGCACACCGGCGCGGCACAGCGACGACTTACCAATGCCCGAGTCGGCGACGACGAGCACGAAGGGATCGGTGCGCAGGCGCTCAAGAATGGTGCCGACTTCGCTCTTGCGGCCGAAGAACAGGCCGCGATGCTCGGCTTCGAAGGCCAGCAGGCCGCGATAGGGATTGCCCTCGGGCAGGGCCTCGGCGCGCTGGTTGGGACGCAGCTGCTCTAGCGCTTCGCGCAGCTCATCGCCCGAGCCGAAGCGCTGCGCGGGGTCGCGGCGCAGGCAGCGATCGATGATCGCCGCCAGGCGGGGCTCGATGTTCGGTGCGACGCTGTAAAGCGGCGTGGCATCGCGCTGGTTGACGATCTGCGGTAGCTCCTGCAGCGCAACTTCGGCAAAGGGAGGCGAGCCGGTGGCCAGCTCATAGAGCAGCACGCCGGTGGCATAGATGTCGGCCCGACGAGTACCCGGCTCACCGCGCCAGATCTCGGGAGCCATATAAAGCGGTGTGCCGGCGATGCGATTGGCGGCGCTGACCTCGGGCAGGGACCAGGCCAGAGACGACAGGATGCCGGTTGGCAGCGGCTTCAGGTTGGCTGGTGGGGTCGGATTTAGGGGCAGGCGAGGCAGCTCGGAAGTCACCGCGCCGCTGTCGGACGAGTCCCCGGCCACCGGGACCAGATCGGACGAGTTTTCCGGGGCCGGCCTACGCTCGTCGGAGTCCCAGGCCGGACTGGCCGCCTTGGCGCTCGGCGCAGTGGGCACGGCTGGCTCGGCATGGCCGGCTCGCGCGACCTTGTTTAGCGTGGCGGCGGGCGGGCTGGCTTCGTCGCGTTTGCCATCGCTGGCCGTCCGTTCATCGATGGCGATGCCGCGCGCCAGCGTCTGCATGGGCCCACTGGCCAGCAAGAGAGCAGCCTGCTCGCCTGAGAAGTCCATGGTCGGTGCCACGACCTCGGGAGTCGCGGCCGAGCTACGCCGGATCTCATCCGAGTTGAGCTCGGCTCCGCCCCAGCCGATGCCCAGGTCGAGCAGCTTGGCCAGGCCGAAGTCGAGCAGCTTGACCTCGCCATCGCTCTGAATGATGACGTTGCCCGGCTTGATATCGAGGTGCAGGACGCCGCGTCGATGCGCGGCAGCCAGGCCGCGGGCCACACCCAGACCGATGTCGAGGATCTTCTGCCACGCCATCGGCTTCTCGACGGCGTCGAGGTTCTTGCCGCGCACGAACTCGGAGATGATGATCGGGTGCGCATCGATCTCGCTGACGCGATAGATCGTGACGACGTTGGGGTGCTGCAGGCGGGCAGCGGCGCGGGCTTCGTTGAGGATCTGCTCGCGCACATGCGCGCCCGTCTCGTCGCCGATGGCGTTGATGAACTTGATCGCCACCGGGCGGTCGAGCAGCGTGTCGTGACCGAGGTACACCGTGCCCATGCCCCCCTGCGAGAGCGGGCAGAGCAGTCGATACTCCTCGAACTTCTCCGGCGGAGTCCAGGTGGGGTCAAGGCGATGAGGAGTGCGCGGCGCCATGGATCGTCGTTCGGCTGACCTCCTGGGCCCCGATGCACGCCCAAAGGTACACAGCCTTACAATAAAATCTCACGACGTTGACAGTGGGTCAACGCGCGCCTGCAGTTCGGACGCAGCAAAATTTGTCGGACGCTCGGCGGCAGCCTGCGCTGCCTAGCTGGCCGCTGGGGCTGCCATGAGGGCCGCCGTCGACGCAGCCTAGGCCGGAAACAGCGGCTCAGGCTTCTCTTTGGGGGTCTGCGCGAAGTGTGCGTACACCGCCCACAGCAAGAACTGCGTGCCACCAAAGACGACGATCTCGGGCAGCCAGCGGATCAGCGCAAACAGCCAGCCAATGACCACCAGGGCACTGATGTAGAAGTTCACAAAGCGGTTGCTGATGCGGCCGCCCTTGGGCACTCGCCAGGCTGACAGCATCGACCACGAGAAGAACACCAAGAGCAGCGGCATGTACGGCACCCAGGCATCGACGCGCAGGCTGCCAAAGAAGCGCAGGCCGGGGAAGTAGACGCCGGGGCTCCAGGCAGGCTCGCCGTACTTCATGGCGCAGAGCAGAAACGAGGCCATCATGCCGCCGCAGAACGTGGTCGGGGTGCCGAAGAAAAAGTCGGGGCTGCCCTTGCTGACGTTGAAGCGAGCCAGGCGGAAGGCGGCCGCGACGGCGTAAAACACGCAGATGGCGCGCAGGGCCAGCAGGGCGGGGCCGCTGCTCCAACCCAGCGTCGGATGGCTGACAAACCAGGCGTAGATCAGCGCCGCCGGCATGAAGCCATAGTTGAGGAGGTCGGCCAGGGAGTCCATCTGGACCCCGAGCGGCGTGCTGGCCTTGAGCGCGCGGGCGACCAGGCCATCGAACTTGTCGGTGATGGTCGAGTAAAGGACCCAGAAGCAGGCGTCCACCCAGTCGCCGCGCAGCGCCGCCTGCATGGCCAGGACCGCGCAGACGATCGAGCCGGCGGTGACCAGGTTCGGCGCGAGATAGCGGAGGAAGGTGGCGATCCCGCCTGCGGCAGCACCGTCGGTGGGGGCGCCAGAGGAAGGGAGCGACGAAGAGAGTGGTGTGGAGGGGGACTCTGCCATCTATACGACCGTGAACCCGCAGGCTAAACTGCGCCGCGCGATGAAGTCAACGCCTCCAGCACAGCCTCCGGTGTCGGGGTCCGACGTCGGTAGCCGTCCGGCCAGCGGTCGACCAGGCCGTGGGCCCACCCCGCAGGAGCGGCTGGCGATGCGCGGGCGCCTGCTGCTGTCGTTTGTCGGCTGGGCAGCGGTCGGCGGTGGGCTGTGTAGCGTGCCGCTGTTCAACGTCTTGGGCTACGAGAGCTGCTTGGTCCTGGCGCTCCTCGCCTCGCTGACCGGCGTGCATCACGGCATCCGCGCGGTGTTCCGCGGCCGCGGCAGCCGCGAGCGAGTGCGCGGGGCGAGCAAGTCCGGCGGGCCCACCTCTGGACGCCCGGCCAGCGACCGCGCGCAGATCAGCGCCGAGCGGGCCGAGAGTGCTCCGCTCTCAACGGTCATCGCGCTGTTTCTGCGCGCCAGCCTGCGGGCCAGCCTGCCGCTCCTGGTGCCGCTCCTGCTGCTTTTGCTAAATGGCCTGCGCGTGCGCAACTGCAGCTACGCCGCAGGCCTGGCGTTTTTCGTCATGCTGCCGGTCTGCTCGTCGCTGTGTGGGGTGGGCACCGGCCTGCTTGCGGCGCTGCTCAGCCGGTCGCGAGCCCGCGCCTACGGCCTGGGCTATGCGCTGCTTGGGCTGTCGCTGCTGTGGTCGGGGCTGCGCTTTTTGGCCTCGCCGGCCATCTTT
This sequence comes from uncultured Myxococcales bacterium, assembly GCA_964628555.1. GTDB lineage: Bacteria > Myxococcota_A > Polyangia > Palsa-1104 > JAEUJZ01 > JAEUJZ01. The sequence goes on from CAZVMD010000120.1 coordinate 14,274, forward strand.
TCCTTCGATCCGTTCTTTGGCTATTACCCGGGCGCGCTGTACGACGAAGAGATCAGCATCGGCAGCGCGTTTCTTTTTGCCCGAGCCCTGCACCTATCGACGCTGATCCTGACCCTGGCGCTGTCGGCGCTGCTGCTTTCGGGAGAGTCGCTGAGCTTGGCCTGGCCGGGCGGGGCCGAGCGGGGCGGACGACTGGCCGGGCGACGACGCAGCGGTGGCCATCGCTTCGGTGCGGCGGTGGTCTCCGTGCTGTTTTTTGCGCTGTCGCTGTCGCTGTTTCTGACCGCTGCCCGCTTTGGCTGTCGCGGCGATGTCGCGACGCTGCAGGCGCATCTTTACAGCGAGCTACAGACGCCGCACTTCGTGCTGCGCTATCGCCCGGGTGGAGCCGTGGCGCGCGACATCCGCCTCCTCGCGCGTGAGCACGAGCTGCGCTACGGACAGCTCAAAGAGACGCTGGGGGTCGAGCCCGACTGGCGAGCGCCGTGGCTGCTGCAGCGACTGGGCATTGCGCCTTTGACGCCGGTCGGCGAGTCGCCGCGCGTGGTCAGCTATCTGTTCGACACGGTGGAAGAGAAGCGCCGGCTGATGGGCGCGGCCCTGACCTACATCGCCAAGCCCTGGCGGCGCGAGATGTACCTGCACCACGAAGGGTGGCCGCATCCCGTCCTGCGCCATGAGCTTGCGCATATCTTCGCCGGTGCGGCGGGTGATCGCCTGCTGCGCCTGGCGCTTGCGTACGGCGTGCCGCAGCCCGGGATGATCGAGGGCCTAGCCGTCGCCGCAGACTGGCGCGCCAGCGGCGATCTCGACCCGCATCAGACGGTACGAGCGATGCGCCAGGCCGGGCTAGAGCCCCCGCTGGCAGCGGTGTTTGGCCTGGGCTTTTATCGTCAGCCAGCCGGTCGAGCCTACGCCTTGGCCGGATCGTTCTGCCGCTTTCTGCTGGTTCGCCGCGGGGCGGCGCCGCTCCTTTCTGCGTATCGGCGCGGCGGTCGGCCGCAGGACTTTGCTGCAGCCTTCGGCGTGCCCTTCCCGCAGCTGGAGAGTGAGTACCGCACCTTCATCGATGAGCAGCCGCTGTCGCACAACGATCGCGATGTCGCCCACGAGCGGCTGCGTCGCCCGGCCGTGTTTCACAAGGTCTGCGCCCATGAGCTGGCGCTGCGCAAGCAGCAGGCGCGGTCGGCGGTGGCGGCGGGTGACATCGAGCGAGCCCTGACGCTGCTGTCCACCGTGTGCCGCGACGATCCCGGCGAGCCGCAGCACCAGGCCGAGCGGCTGGAGCTGCTCTATTCATCGGAGCGCTTCGAGGAAGCGGCGACAGTGGCGGGCCTGCTCCTTACGCACCCGGCCAAGACGCGGGTGCTGGAGTCACGGGCGCTGGCTCGGCTGGGCGATATCGCGGTGCTGCGGGGCGAGCTGCCGACGGCTCAGGACTACTATCAGCGCGCGCTGTCGCTGCCTGACAGCGAAAATGCCAGCCGCCAGCTCTTGGCCAAGCTGGCCGCGCTGACCGCCCAAGCCACCGTCGCGGGTGAAGCCGCCGCGGCTGCGGCGACGGTGCGTACCTCGCTGCTGCGCATCTTGGTCGGCGAGCCGCTGTCCGTGCGAGCCGGGCGGCTGCGATCGGGCGAGGGGCGCGGCGACGCCCTGACGGTGTATCTGCTGCGCGATGCGATCTTGGCGCAGCCTGACCTGGCGCTGCCCCACTACATCCTCGGCCGCCTGCTGTACGAGCGCGGGGCCTACGACGAGGCTCAGGCCGAGCTAGGCATCGCGCTGAGCGCAGCGCAGCCGCTGCCAGATGCGCGCTTTGTCTATCAGGCCCAGCTCCTGCGTGGCCAGGCCGCCTTGCTCGCTGGTCGAGCCGCTGAGGCGGCGGAGTTCTTTGCCGAGCTCGTGGCCAGCGCGCCGGCTGGCGCCAAGCGCCTAGATGCGCAGGACATGCTGGAGCGGGCGCAGCGCTGGGAAAAGCTGCCCGTACCACCGGGGGCGTCCGGGACGCGCTGAGCGCCGTCGGAGCCGTGCGACCGGGAGCCTAGGGCGCCCACTTGCCGCAGATGGCGCAGTTCTGCGCCTTGTTGCCGAAGCCGCAGCTCCCGCAGAGGAAGGCCAGCTGGTGCGAGCTGCCGACCCAGCGCCCACAGCGCACGCAGTTCTTGGACTTGTTGCCAAAGCCGTGTGTGCTGCACAGACGGGCGGGGACACCGCGGCTGGCGACCCAGCGATTGCAGCGCACACAGTTTTTGCCCTTGTTGCCAAAGCCGCAGCTTGAGCACAAAAGCGCAGAGTAGTGGGTGGCATGGGCTTCCTCTGCGGCGAACAGGCTAGCCAGCGGCAGCAGCGGCAGGAGCCTCAGCAGCGTACGTCGAGAAGGGGCAGACATCAGGTAACCTCCGACTTCCAAGAATTACGGAGACGTAATCTGAAATACAATGAGATCTGTAACCGTCGGCCAATCTGGAGCATTCACCGCAGGCTGTAGGGGGCCTACGGGGGCTGCACGTAAACGGGGGCTGCACGTAAAGGGGTGATGAAAGACTCGTCGGAACAGACGCCGGGCCACGACAGTGCGACCGGATCGGGGCTGCAGCCAGGGCTCCAGGCTACCCAGCCGGGCCGGGCTGCGGCCGGCTCCTCGACAGGGCAGGTGGCCGGCTTGGCCAGCTCAGCGGCCGGCGGCTCGACGATCGGCGGCCAGATGCTGGGCCAGATCATCGGCCAGCGCTTCGAGGTCTTGGCGCTGGCGGGCAGCGGTGGGATGAGCACGGTCTTTCGTGCGCTCGATCGCCACAGCGGCTCGATCGTCGCGGTGAAGCTGGCGAGCACCCGCGGCCTAAACCCCAATGACATGGAGCGCTTCGTGCGCGAGGCCAATATGCTGGCCCTGCTGCAGCATCCCGGCATCGTGTCCTACGTCGCGCACGGCCACACGCCATCAGGCTATCTGTACCTGGCGATGGAGTGGCTGGAGGGCGAAGACCTTTCGCACCGGCTGGCCCGCGCCCCGCTGAGTGTGCGTGAGAGCCTGGTCCTGATGCGCCGTGTGGCCGATGCCTTAAGCCTGGCTCACCGACGGGGGATTGTGCATCGAGACCTCAAGCCCTCGAACCTGTTTCTGCGCGGCGGCAGTGTCGATCGGGTCACCCTGCTCGACTTCGGCATCGCCCGCATGCAGGGGGTGGGCGGGATGCATGCCGGCGGCAGCAACATGACGCAGACCGGGCACGTGATCGGCACGCCGGAGTACATGGCACCTGAGCAGGCGCGCGGCGATCGCGTCATCGGTCCGACGGCGGATATCTTCGCGCTGGGCTGCGTGTTTTATGAGTGCCTGGCCGGGCAGCCGCCCTTTGTCGCCGAGCATGTCGCGGCCCAGCTGGCGCGGGTGCTCTTTGAGGAGGCGGCGCCGCTGTCGGAGCTGCGACCGGGCCTGCCGCTGGCGCTGACCGATCTGGTGCACGCGATGCTGCAGAAGGATCCCAGCCAGCGGCCGCACGATGCCAGCGCGCTCTTGGCTGCCATCGAGCGCATCCTGAGCAGCGAGCAGATCACTAGCGATCTCTCGGTCTCGGGCAGTCATCGGGCGCTGCGGCGTCGGCTGAGCACGCTGGAGCTGGAGCTGATGAGCGTGGTCTTGGCCGCCCCGCGTGCCTCCTCAGAAGCGAAGGCTGGCCGGCTGGCCGAGTCGTCGCCGGTCGCGTCTCCCCCGGAGCTGCAGCTGGCGTATCGCGAGGAGCTGGCCGATGAGCTGCGGCGGCTGGGGATGCGGGTGACGTGGCGCGAAGATGGCAGCCTGCTGGCTGGAATTGGCGGGGCCGCCAGCGCCGCCGATCAAGCACTGCAGGCAGCCCGCTCGGCGCTGGAGCTGCAGGAGCGCTGGCCCGAGGCCCACGTGGTGCTGGTCACAGGCTGCGGTGAGTCGCACTCGCCCAGTCCGGGAGGCGATGTCGTGCGCCGGGCCGAAGAGCTGCTGCGCCACAGCGAGCTCGATGATGGCATCGTGCTCGACGAGGTCTCGGCCGGCTTGCTCGATAGCCTGTTTGTGCTGGGCCATGGCCTGTCGGGCGAGCGCATCCTGGTTGCCCCCAGCGCGGGTCAGGTGCAGGAAGAGGAGCAGAGTCGCGTGGACCTGGCTCCCTGTCTGGGCCGCGATGCCGAGCTGAGCATGATCGAGGCCATGCTGGTCGGCTGCCGCGAGGAATACAAAGTCGAGGCCATGCTGATCAAGGGACCGCAGGGCATCGGCAAGACCCGGCTGCGGCGCGAGATCATGCGGCGCTTGCAGCACCGTGGCGACGAGGTCTCGGTGTGGGTGGGGCAGCTGACGGCGCTCAGCGCCGGGGCGCCCTATGGCCTGCTGAGCAGCGCCATCTTTCGCCTGTGCCAGATTCACAGCGGCGAGCCGATCGACGATCAGCGCAGCAAGCTGGTGAGCTGCCTGGGCAGCCTGCTCCCCGAGAGCGAGCGTGGCCGGGTCAGCGAGTTTATCGGCGAGCTCTGCGGCGTGCCCTTCGAAGACACCAGCAGCCCTCGCCTGCGCACTGCGCGCAGCGATCCGCGGGTGATGAACCGCGAGCTGTGTACGGCGTTTCTGGATCTGCTGCGCGCTGCGTGTCGTCGGCAGCCCGTCTTGCTGGTCCTGGACAACCTGCAGTGGGCGGATGCGGTCAGCGTCGATCTGGTCGGCGCTGCGCTGCGCGATCTCTCTGAGCTGCCGCTGGCGGTCCTGGCGCTGGGCCGGCCCGAGGTCGCGACCAGCTTTCCCCGCCTGTGGGCCGAGCGAGTGCAAGAGATCGCGCTGGGTGGACTGAGCCGCAAGGCCAGCGAGCGCCTCGTCGGTGAGCTCTTGCGGGCGGGCAGCAAAGGCCCCTCGCCCGCCCTGCCGTCCGGTCTGCTGCCGCGCATCTTGTCGCAGGCCGGTGGCAATCCGCTGTTCATCGAGGAGCTAGTGCGGACGCTGCACCGCACACCGCTGAACGCCGGGGTTGAGCTACCGCCGCCCACCACCATCCTGGCCATGCTGCAGGCTCGGCTGAGCGGCCTAGAGCGCGGTGCTCGTCGCGTGGTGCGAGCGGCCAGCCTGTTTGGCGAGACCTTCCCGCGCCTCGGCCTGCTGCCGCTTCTGGGGCACGACGCACCCGAGGAGCTTGATACCTGGCTGCGCATCCTGCGCGAAGCCGAGATCATCGAGAAGAGCGCCAACGTCACCGCGGACGGCGACAGCGAGTATTTCTTTCGCCACGCCCTGTTGCGTGAGGCCGCGCAGAGCCTGCTCACCCGCGAGGATCGCCAGCTGGGTCAAGAGCTGGTGGCCGAGTTCTTGGCCCAGCGCAGCGCCCCCT
>CAZVMD010000121.1:0-19316 GCA_964628555.1 uncultured Myxococcales bacterium
GGTTGCTTGGCATGGTTTCCCTCGCGCTTACCAGGAGGTTGGATCCAGGTAGCCGGCAACTTGATTGATTCCGTCCCAGACATCGCCTGCGACGCTGCTGATCTCGCTCGCGACATAGCCGGCGGCGCCGAGTGCCGTCTTGACTGCGTCGGCGGCCACGCCGTAGGCAGCCCCCAAGACCTGCGCGGCCTCAGTCACCGCAAGGTTTAGCGTGTTGCGCAACAGATCGGCGGCCTGGTTGATCGTGCCGCCGACGAAGTTGATCACCTCGTGCGCTGTGGCATCGAAGGTCGCATAGATGTTCTTGGCGATGTCGACCGCTGCGGCCCCTACGCTCTTGAAGAGCTCAACCGCCTCTTCTGCGAGGTGGGTCAGGTTGTCGCGCACCCACTCGTAGGCTTGCTTCAGCCCGCCGGCGAGGGTGTCGGTAAAGAAGCTCTTTACGAGATCGCCGAAGAAGGTCTCGAACACCTCGCCAATCGCCTTGAGGTCGATAAGTGGCACGCTCCAGCTGACGGGACCGACGCTGAAGCCGACGCCGCAGACGCTGAACCAGAACCGCAGTGACTGCTGGAAGCCGGCCTTGTCTACTCGCTGCGCGACCTCGCCGCCGATATCGACGTTTACCGGAATGCCCAGCGCGTCGAAGCTGTAGACAAAGCGCGGCGCCACGGTCAGCGCGAACAGGCCACTCTGCCAGTTCAGCGTCATGGCCAGTGCGCCGAGCGGGCTGGCCCCTTTGAAGCTGACGCCTTCGTTGCCTACCTCTAGCTCTTGATAAGCAGAGTAGACGCCGCCGAGCAGGCGTAGCTGGCCACTATAGAAGATGCCCTGGCGGCTGCTGGTCAGCGCGACATCGACGTTAGGACCGCTCTGGCCCGACAGATCCGAGAACTGCAGCAGCGTCACGCCGCCGACATCGATCTTGATGCGATCGGCCTGGCCCTTGAGGATGGCGCCAGTGCTCTCATCAAGGCGGCCAAAGAGGTTGGCGCGATAGCCCCACAGGTCGAGCGAAGCGCCCAGCGAGATGCCGCGATCGAAGCGCTGGCCGGCGATCTCGCCGCCGTTCGGAGCGAAGTAGAGCTTGAGATCCCGCAGGCGAATCGCGAGTGCGCTGCTGAGCACGCCCAGGGAGTCTTTGACCGCCTGCGGCAGGCCGCTGAGGAAGGCGGAGATCAGGCGCGGCAGATCGAGCCCCTCTGGGCTGTCGATAAACAAGATGGGGTTCTTGGTATCGATGTTCAGCCCGACGCTGCCGCCGAGCAGCCCGCCGCCGATGTGGATCTCGCCGCGGCAGCCGATGCCGATCGCGCTGCCGCCGCGTACTTGCACGCCGAAGCCGCCGATCTCGATGCCTTTGAGGCCCCAGGGATCCTTCCAGGTGGTCCCACGGCTCAGGCCGGGATCGAGCGCACCCCAGATGGTCACGGTGCTGGCACCGTCGGATTGCTCGACCTTGGCGCCGCCGCGGAAGACCAGGACCTCGCCGAGCAGGGTCAGCGTGAAGCGATGCACCACGCCGATGGCCGTCGAGGTCTGGGCAGAGCTGAGCTCGATGCCAAGCTCATTGAACTCCAAGCTCACCGGGCCGGTGTCGAGGATCTTGACGTTGAGCACCGCACCGGCCGAGATGCGGTAGCCCGCGGTGGCGCGCAGAGCGACTGCGAGGATGACGCTGCGCGTGTCGAGCCCCAGCTGAGGCAGCGCGGCATGCACCAGGTTCAGCACCGGCAGCTCGGACATTTGCCGGGTGACAAACAGGTTCATACCCTTGACATAAGTACCGTAGGTTGGATCCCTGCCATCGTCGCTGGCCACCAGCAGCACATAGCTGGTGAGCAGGCCGAGAAACGGCGCCAAGACCGCGCTGTAGGTGGCCTTGAGCAGCGGATCTTGGACCGCGTCCTGCACCAGGCTCGTGACATTTAGCCCCGCACCTGGCTGCACGCACAGCGTGTATACCGGCGGGCTGCTGCTGCGCTTCATGGCCAGTGTGGTCGAAGGAAACGCATAGCTTGTGCTGCTGCCGCTGATCTGCAGGCTGGGCTGGCTGGTCACCGAGATCACCTGCGATAGTGGCTTGACCGTCACCGTGCCCGTGAAGCGGAAGGTGGCGGAGATGCCCAACAGCGAGAACGTCAGGCCGCTTGTGGCATAGGCCGAGAGCGCGTTGTTGACGGTGAGGTCATCGGTGCTGATGCCGGCGGCCCAGGTGGTCGTCGTGCCGGTGACGGTGGCGTCAGCGCCGAGGATCGGCAGCGGGGTTCCGGCAGCGATCGCTGTGCTGGTGACGCTGAGGTCAGGCGGTGTTGCCCGCGTCGGGGTGGTCGGTGCGGAGGCGCTTGGCACGGAGAGGAGCGCATCGCCAAACAGCTTGGCATCGCCCAGGCCGGGAGCTGCCGAGCGGGCGCTGCGACCACCGCCATCGTCCAGGGGATACAGCGCGATCAGGCCAAGCTCTTGACCCGAGAGCTTCAGCGCTCGGTTGGCGGCGAGCTCGCTATCGCTGCAGGCGCGACTCCACAGCCGCACTTCTTTGAGATAGCCCTTATACAGCCGGCCCGTCGCAGAGCTGCTCTTGCCGAGGTAGCCCAGCGCACGGGTGACGCCGGTCGCCGGCATCCGCCCACTGGGCAGGATCGATCCCGCGGCGCCATCGATGGTCACCGGGACGGTGGCGTCTTGAAAGCGCACGACGCGCCCGGCATCGACCGCAAAGGCAAAGGACTGCCAGGTGTCTGAGAGCAGCCAGGGATCGCGCGTGACGACTTCGCTGAAGGTCGTCGCCCCGACGTAGATGCGCAGGGCCAGGCGGCCATCGTCGCGAGCAATGACTTGCAGGTTGTCCCCGCCAGCAGCGCTGCCTAGATCGAGGATCGTGCCGACCGGCCGTTGGCCATCGGCGCGTACGCTTCCCTCGACGGTGAAGCCGGTGGATAGATCGGCCGATATGGCCGGCAGCCGAGCATAGGCGCTGGTGCCATCCAGCGACAGCGCACCGGGCGCACGGGCGGCGGCGGCGGCGGGTGAGGTGTGGGAATACGGCAGGTTGCCATCCCACACTGGCGCGCTGCTGCCATAGACGACACCGTCGCGACGCAGGGCAGTAGCATCCATGGCGGCCAGCCCGCGAGTCGCCAGCAGGGGATAGCAGGCATAGAGGCCGGGCAGCGCGCCGCCTAGTCGCTGGAGGCGCGTCTCGTTGACCTGACGGGGGGGGCGCGGCGTCGTCCAGATCCGCACCTCACTGAGGTAGCCCATAAACAACGTGCCGGATGCGGTACGGCCAAGCTCTGCCTGGCTGCGGGCCGCAAAGCTCGGCGCGCTGACGCTGCTCTTGTCGCCTTGTAACACCTCGCCGTTTTTGCACAGCCAGAGCTGGCCATTTTCGTCGATCGACGCCGAGATATGTACCCATGGCCCGCTGCTAAAGACGCCGGGGACGGTGACGACCTGCGTCGCTCCGCTGCCCACTTGCACGCCGAAGACCAGCGCGGATCCGCTGTGCCCCAGATACAGCGCGTCCGCGGCGCCGTTCGACAGCGAGATGAAGTGTCCCGAGCGGCTGACATCGTTGCAGACGACCCAGGCTTCTAAGCACCAACCAACCGGCACGGTCGGGGTGGCGGGTGGAACGACGGCCGGCAGCGTGACCCATAGCTGGCCGACCATGCGCAGGATCCCGGGATCGCCATCCTTGCTGATGCTGGGCAGCGGGGCGGCCTGGCTCCATGCGGCCGAGCCGCGCAGCCAGCCGTGTCGCTGGTAGCGGCTGGCATCCCCGACCCGCTCGCCATCGCCCTCGTTGAGGCGGTAGTAGGCAATCAGTCCCGGCTCGCTGCCGCTGAGGCGGCGGCTGCGATCGCGACGGATCTGATCAGCGCTGCGGCAGACGGTCCAGATTCGCACCTCGGCCATGCGGCCTTTGAAGAGCGGGTCCCAGCTCGCGGTGCTCTTGCCCAGGTAGGCGATGCGGTGGCTGCCCACGGTCGGCGCCGAGACCTGGCCACTTATGACGGACTGGCCATCGATGTAGATCGTCGCGGTGCCACGCCAGGCGGTGCTGCCCCAGCCGGACGAGTTGTAGCTGGTGGTCTGGTAGGTGACGGCGACGTGCATCCAGGTGTTCAGGCGAATGACGGAGGGAGCGCTCAGCGTGCTGTTGCCCGCCGCGCCGTTAATCGTGAGCAGCAGGTTGTTGCTCGTACCGTCCCGCGTAAGGAGGATGGGGTCGACGTTCCAGCCGCTGCTGAGCTCAATAATCCGGGCATAGGAGCCGCTGTCTTCGAAGTTGACCCAGGCCTCTAGAGTGAAGGCCTCAGCGAAGCTGGCGATGTAGTCGCCGAAGGTGGTGATGAAGCCAGGTAGCTCGACCCAGTCGCTAGTGCCGTTGAAGTTTAGGCAGCCGGTCTGGTTGGGATCCGGCAGCAGGTGCGGACTCGGTGCGCCCCACAGCGCTTTGCTGCCGCGGACATCGGCATCGAGCCGCGCGTTTGAGGCATCGCGGGCGCGCAGGCCGTCGGACTCATCGAGCCGATAGTTGGCAACCAGCGCTGGGTCATCAAGCGCCAGATTGCCCATCATGCTGCCGCTGATCTCCTCGGCCGAGCGGGCGCGTCGCCAAATCCGGACATCGGCCATGCGTCCCTTGAACAGCGGCACCTCGCGGCTGCTCTTGCCCAGGTAGGACTTGCCGCGGCCGACCCCGGGAGTGGGCGTCAGATCGGGGATTCCGACGACGCGCGGCCACGAGGCGATTTGGGCGCCGTTGACGTAGAAGTTGTAGCGGCTGTCATCCATGGCGACCGCCACATGCATCCAGGTGCGATCGACGATGGCGCCCGCCAGGCTCATGACTTGATGCGCTTCTCCGCCTCGCCCCACCTGCAGGAGCAGCTGGCTGGTTGCCGCAAGCCGGCCCAGGCTGATGGTGTCGGCCAGATCGCCGCGGCCCAGCTCGATCAGGCAGGCCCCGCTCTGCACGCCGTCGAAGTAGACCCAGGCTTCGAGGGTAAGGCCGGTCGAGAAGTCGGCTCGCAGCATCGGCAGGGCGACATAGGTCGAGGTGCCGTTGAACTCTAAGCCACGCGGCCCCTGCGGCGGCAAGGCCGCTCCCTGCAGCCGGCGCGGGTAGCGTGGCGGCTCGCCCTGCAGCGTCGCTGCGGCGTGGCTGCGTCCATCGCGCACCGTCATGCCCCAGAGCTCGGTGAGCGGGTAGAAGCGGCACAGGCCGGGCTCGGATCCGCTCAGCCGCGAAGCGTAAGCTCCGGCGATCTCGGCGTCGCTGCGCACGCGACCCCACAGGCGGACTTCGGTCATGCGTCCCTTAAACGGGAAGTTGCTGTCCAGGCCCATGCCCAGGCGCGAGCGCAGCTCTAGCACCATCGGGCACTCATCGATCGTGTTGAGCGATCCGCTGAAAGCGCGAGCGCCGTCTTTGTAGACCACGACTTGATTGCTGGCATTGACCGTCGCGGCCAAGTGGACCCAGGTATCGGCGCTGCGCGGCAGGGCAAAGCGGAAGCTCGGCAGCCTTGCGCCGCGACCGACCGATAGGATGAATCGATCCGCCCCGTGATCGCGCCACAGCTGAACCGAGGTTCCTTGGCCGCCACCGCCAAACGCGATGAACACCTCATTGCCCCGTGCCGTACCTGCTTGATAGAGCCAGACCTCTAGCGTCAGCCCCGCCGAGAGCAGGGCGCTCTGCCCTGGCAGCTCCACAACGCCGTTATTGCCATCGAAGCGCAGGCTGCGCGCATCCGGCACCGGCAGCAGGTTGCCGCTGGCTGGCCGGCCCGAGATGGTGTCCAGGCCGTTGCTCACCACCTCTTTGGCCTGGTTGCCGGTGTCGGTCAGAGGGTAGTAGCGATACAGTCCGGGCTCGCTGCCGCGCGCCGGCCGGCTCATCATCGCGCGGATCTCGGCCTGGCTGCGCACGCGGTTCCAGATGCGAACCTCTGACAGGCCACCGCGTAGCCGGAAATAGTACGAGGGGTACCAGTTCGAGCTGCCCAGGTAGGACTTGGGGCGGTAGACCGCCTGCAGATGAGGCAGCTGACCGCGCGCCTTGATCTCGCCGTTTATGTACAGCGTGGCCGGGCCGCGGCCGTCCGAGGTCTGCGCATCGAGGGTAGCTGCGACATGCATCCAGACCCCGTCCTGGATGACGCCAACCGCCTCGATGAAGCCCATCGTCGAGCCGTTAAAGGTATACAGGCGCAGGTTGGTGGTCGTGGTCTCGCTGGCCAAAAACAGGTTGTCTACCCCCATGCCGGCGCCCAGATCGATGATGGCGGTGCTGCCGCTGCGGCTGGTAAACAGCACCCAGGCTTCCACCGTCAGCGGGGGATAGAGCGTGGGTGACAGCAGCCCCGAGGGGGCCGAGGCGATGGTGACGAAGGTGTTGCTGCCGTCGAACGCGAGGTAGTTTTTGTGCGGCAGCGCCTGCCAGTCCACTGGGCCGGCCAGCGCTCCCGACTGCTGCGCCGCATCGCGGGCCTGGGCACCGCTCGCCTCATCGAGCGGGAAGTGGTAGGCCAAGCCGAACTCGCTCGGCTGCGCCGGCGTCTTCATGCCGCTCTGGATCTGGGCCGGCGAGCGGGCGATCGAATAGATGCGCAGGTCGGCGACGCGACCGCGCAGGCGGCGCTCGCTGCCATAGCCTGCTCGGCCCACCCAGGCGTTGTCGCGCACGACGTAGGGCGGACACCACGTGGGGGCCGAGGCGCGCAGCGTGCCATCGACATAGAGCGAGAGCTGCGCGGATGTGGCGCTCGTGCTCGCCTGCGTCACCGCGATGTGCATCCACTGGCCCGGCTTGAGCACCGCCGGGGCAAGCACCGTCGAGCCGGTAAGTGCGGTGTTCCACACGGTGAAGGACAGATCGCCGGCGCTGCCCCTGCGCTCTAGGGTCATGCGCGAGTCGCCAGCCGCTGTCGCGAGCTCGGTGATGCAGGCTGCGCTGCCGTCCAGATCATTGAGGTACAGCCAGCACTCCAGCGAGAAGCCGCGCGACAGATCGACATCGAGCGTCGGCAGCTTCACCGCATCCGCGACACCGTCTAGTCCCAGCGCACCTGCGGTCGGCGCTGGCAGCTCGGCAAGCTGCCTCTGCACCGCTCCCTGCAGCGTGGCCGTCTGAGGGCTGGAAAGCGAGCGATAGACACACAGCCCGGGCTCGTTGCCCAGAAGCGGCTTGTACATCGTGCTCTGCAGCTCGGCTTGGCTGCGGGCCCGCGTCCAGATGCGTACCTCAGCCATGCGGCCCTTGAACAGCGCGTCACCTACCCAGGTGCTCTTGCCGAGGTAGCACTGACTGCGCGCGACGTTCTTGGGCAGGATCGTCCGTCCACTGGCCAGGACAGCCCCGTCTTGGTACAGCGTCACCGTGCCTTTGCCGTCGCTGCCCGGCGGTCCCAGGGTGGCGGCGACGTGTAGCCAGCGCCCGACCGCAAGCGCGTTGTCGGCAACGACGGACTCGGCCGCCGCGCCCTGGAAGACGCTGAGCAGCAGCTGGTTGCTGATGTTGTTGCGGTAAAGAACGATGTTGTCCGAGCCGGGACCGTTGCCCAGCTCGAAGATGCGGGCCCAGTTGCTGGCCTCCTCGCAGTAGACCCAGGCCTCAAGGGTAAAGCCGCCGGTGAAGTCAGCGGTCAGCGACGGATCAGCCACATCCGGACTTTGGCTGGGCAGCCGCACCACGGTATCGCTGCCGTTAAACAGCAGCGTGCTGGCCAGCGGCCACGGCGGCGCGCCACTGGCAGCAGGCAGGAGCTGCGGGTTGGCGACGCGGCCGCTTGTCTCAGACAGCGGATAGTAGAGGTACAGTCCGCTCTCGCTGCCCAGCAGCGGCGTGTTCATCGTCGCGCGGAGCTCGGCCTGCGTGCGCGGCCGCGTCCAGATGCGCAGCTCGGCCATGCGGCCCTCAAAGAGCGGATCGGCGTAGGTGCTCTTGCCGGCGCAAGAGCTGGTGCGCGACAGGTACTTGGCGGGGAACACGCGCCCGGTCGCGCGCGCGGTACCGTTCACATAGATCGTCGCCTGCGCCCGGCCATCGGCCTCCGCCGGGCCCAGCGTCGCCGCGACATGCATCCAGCGCCCGTTGGTGATGGCCCCCACGGCATAGATTGCAGAGTAGTTGGCCCCTTCGTTGCTGACGAAGGCGATGTCGCTGCTCGACCCATAGCGGGCGAGCACGAGGTTGTCAGCGTTCGGGCCACTGGCCAGCTCGAAGATGCGGGCCCAGTGAGCGGTGCTGTCGAAGCACACCCAGGCCTCTAGCGTTAGGCCGGGGCGGAAGTCGGCCGCGACCGTGGGCAGCTGCAGATAAGTGTCGGTGCCGTTGAACAGCAGGGCCGTGGCGGGCGGTGACAGCGGCACATAGTCAGCCGGCAGGCTCTGGCCCCAGCCGATGCCGGTCTGCAGCGTGCCATCCAGCCCACGCGGCGAGACATCGTGCGCCAGCGTCGAGTCGCGCTCGTCGAGTGGGTAGTAGGCCACCAGGCCGGGCTCGGCCGGATCCAGGCGCTGATAGCGGCTGGCCTGGATGTCTTCTTGGCTGCGGGCGCGATTCCACAGCCGGACCTCGGACATGCGGCCTTTGAACAGCGCATCCCAGGCCGCGCTGCTCTTGCCCAGCAGCGCCGTGCCGCGCGCTCCAGCAGGGGGCGCGAGCAGGCTGCTGGTGGCCCGCTGCAGGCCATCGATGTAGATCGTGGCTGTGCCGCTGCCATTTACCACGTTGCCCAGCGTCACCGCCACGTGCATCCAGACGCCGTTTTGGATGACGCCGCTGGCCAGCAGTACCCCGGTCTGACCGTTGCGCGTGATCCACAGGCCCAGGTTGGCGTTGCCTGCCTCGCGGGCCACGATGATGCTGTCGACCGTCCAGCCCCGGCATAGCTCAAGGATGCGAGCGTAGGAGCCACTGTCGGCGAAGTTGACCCAGGCCTCGATGGTAAAGCCGGCGGAGAAGTCGGCATCGACCGGCGGCAGCGTCACGTAGTCGCTGACTCCGTCGAACCACAGGCCGCCCGCGGCATCGGCCGCCGGGGCCAGCTTGGGCCCGCTCAGCGAATACTGCGCCGTGCCGCCGACCGCCGCATTGCCGCGACCCGCCAGATCGCGCAGCCAGCCGCCGCTGGCCGCCGTCTCGTCCAGGCGGTAGTAGCGCAGCAGGCCCGATTCGGCCCCGGTCAGTCGGGTGCTCATCGCTCGCTTGATCTCGACGTCCGAGCGGCACAGGCCCCACACCCGCACCTCGGCCATCTGGCCGGCAAAATAGGCATCCTGCGAGTAGCCGCTGCGCCCCAGCCAGGACGCATCCCGCGCGAGCTGGGTGGGCAGGGTCATGGCGCCGCCGGCGACCTGCTTGCCGTTGCAGTAGATGCGGCCGTAGCCCGCGGGATCAATGCTCGCCGCGAGGTGCATCCACTGGCCGTTTTCGATCACGCCGGAGGCCATCACGGAGTACGCGACCCCGGCCTTGCGCACCATGAACAGCAGGTCGGTCGAGCTGCCGTTGCGCGTCAAAAGGATGTTATCGACGCCGTTCTGGCCCGCCTTCTGAAAATCAAAGATGCGGGCGTAGTACCCCGTCGAGTCGAACCACACCCAAGCCTCAAACGTGAAGCCGCGGCTGGTGCTGGAAAAGTCGATGTCCAGCGCGCCGAGGTTCACCCAGGTGGGGTTCGCTGTCGCCAGGAAGCCCAGGCTGCCCGTCGATTCCTCAATCGCCGGATCGCGGGGCGCGGTGACGGTCAAAGACGACAGCGTCTCATCAAAGTCGGTCAGGGTGGGGCTGCTTGCCGTCAGGACCCGGCTGGCTCCATTGAAGCCGGCGTCCGACCACAGCGTCACCTTCCAGCCGTCGGGTACGCTGACCGAGCTTACGCTGTTATCGGTGACCAGAAGAGCATCGCCGGTATAGCGACCCGGCCCCAGCTCCTGCGACCGGCCAGCATAGTAGGCAAACTCAGAGATCCTGACCTTAGGCATACGGTACTCCCTGTGAAATGCGAACAGATTAACAATGAATAATTAGACAGGACATAGAGAAAGTTTTGGTGTGTAAAAGCTGAATCTGTTCGCGTACTTGCACGCCACTGGATTCGGATGGACATTTTATGAATGAATAATAAATAGGAGTGATTGATTCGGGATTAGTTATCAAACGAGTCTATTGATTTGTCGGTCGCTGGGCTGCAGGGCGGAGCGGTCAGCGCGGGCTGGGCGGCGCGTGGCGGCGAGCTACCTCGCTTCGGCAGCGCAGCTGGTCGGCGTGCGCCTCGACGGTGGAGTCCGACAGCAGCTCGACTCGGCGCTCGACTGGCAGGCAGTCCGAGGTGGCGTTCCACAGGGCCTTTTCGAGGTGATTGCTGTGGCGGGGCCAGCGGCGGATGGTGCCGTCGGCGCTGCCAGATAGCAGGGTCTCGCTATCGCGGCTGATGGCGATCGCGGTGACATTGGCGAGGTGCCCCGACAGGACTTGTGGCGTGTCAACGCTGCCGGCCGGCCAGATGCGCAGGCTGCCGTCTGCGCCACCCGAGACGATGTCGGCGTCCCGGCGGCTGATGCTGACGGTGCTGACGTAGGACTCGTGGCCGCGCAGCACGCGCGGCTGGTCATCGTGGGCGCAGACCACGCGCAGCGTACGGTCAGACGAGCCCGAGAGGACGCAGCTCCCGTCGGGGCTGAACGCGACCGCGTTTACGCTGTCGCTGTGCCCGCGGTAGATCTGCTCTGGTCCGCTGCCATCGGCGTTCCACAGCCGCACCGTCCGGTCCTGGCTGCCGGAGGCGATGCGCTTGCCGTCGGGACTAAAGGCGACGGCGTTGACCTGGGAGGTGTGGCCGGACAGCACAAGCGGTGGGCCAGAGCCATCGCTGCGATAGACGCGCAGGGTCTGGTCGGCGCTGGCCGAGACGAGGCGGCTGCCGTCGGGGCTGTAGGCCAGAGCGGTGACCGCCGCCTGGTGCCCCGGCAAGAGCCGCGGCGCCCCCGAGCCATCGCCATTCCACAGCCGCACGGTCTGGTCGGCGCTGGCCGATGCCAGCGTCTTGCCGTCGGGGCTGTAGGCGACTGCGTTGACCGGAGCGCTATGCCCCGCAAGCACGAGCGGCGGCTTGGGG
Organism: uncultured Myxococcales bacterium; assembly: GCA_964628555.1. Lineage (GTDB taxonomy): Bacteria > Myxococcota_A > Polyangia > Palsa-1104 > JAEUJZ01 > JAEUJZ01. The sequence goes on from CAZVMD010000121.1 coordinate 11,136, forward strand.
CTGCCCAGCCGAAAGATGCGCACCAGGTGATCCTCGTGCCCCGCCGCGACCTGGGTCTCGTCCGAGCTTAGGGCGACGGCCCGCACCGGGGAAGGCGAGCGATGCACGAACACCTCCCGGTTAGCGTCTTCGGTATGCCAGATGCGCACGGTCTGGTCACCGCTGGCCGAGGCTAGGCGGCTCCCATCGGGGCTGTAGGCGACCGACATGACATAGGCGGCATGGCCACGGAATACCAGCTGCGGGCTTCCGCCCTCGGCACTCCAGCTGCGCAGCGTCTTGTCGGAGCCCCCCGTCAGCACTCTGTGACCGCTCGGGCTGAAGGCCACTGCCAGCACGTAGGCGTCATGCCCGCGCAGCACCAGCGGTGGCGCGGTGCCGTCAGTGCGCCACAGCCGTGCGGTATGATCCAGGCTCCCGGTGAGGACCTGCTGACCACTGGGGCTGAAGGCGACGGCGGTGACGCCCGCCTCGTGTCCGCGCAGCACCAGTGCCTCGCCGGTACCGTCGCTGTTCCACAGTCGTGCGGTATGGTCCAAGCTGCCGGTCAGGATCTTTTTGCCATCGGGACTGAAGGCCACCGAGGTCACGACGCCCTGGTGGCCTGCCAGAACGGCAGGCTCGCCGCTGCCCTCCGCGTTCCAGATGCGAGCAGTCTGGTCGGCACTGCCGGTCAGGATCTTTTTGCCGTCGGGGCTGAAGGCCACTGCGTGGAGCTCGCCGCGGTGCCCGCTTAGCACGGCGAGCGGCGCCCCACCCACCACGCGCCCGGCAGAGATCTTAAAGATGCGGGCCTGCTGATCGGCGCTGCCGGTCACCAGCTTCTGACTGTCCGGGCTGAAGGCGACCGACAGGACAGAAGCCGGGTGTCCCAGCGTCCACGTCGGCTCATCGCCGTGGTCGGCGTTCCACAAAAGGACGCACTGGTCGCGGCTGGCCGTCGCAATCAGCCGGCCATCCGGACTGAAGGCAACAGACGAGACATCGGCGACATGGCGGCGCAGAACCCGCTCTGCGATCTCGCCGTGTAGGGCGCTGAGCGCGGCCTGCTGCCACAGGGGCAAGGTGGGCTGGCTGGACTCACGCAGCAGCAGGGCGGCGGTCGTTGGATCCCCCCGTTCGTTCAGCGCCGCCGAAAGCAGCAAAGTGGCGCGAAACCTCGCCGCGCTCCGCTTGGCCCGGTCCTCGCTGTCGCGCGCCGAGATGGTGTTCAAATACGCCACCCCCGACGCGAACAAGGCCACCAAGAAGAGCAGGCCGAGCACTGCCGCCGCGATCTGCGTCTTTCGAGCCTGCTTGCGCTCGCGCTGGCGCTGCGCCGCCGCCTCTTCATCTTCACGCTGCTTGCGCGCCTCGCTGGCATCGAGAAAGCGGCGCTCGCGCTCGCCAAGCTGCGCGGCCCAGGTCTTGCGCCACTCTCTGGCCTGCGCCAGCTGCGTGCCGCGATACAGCAGCGACTCCTCGCAGGTCTGCTTGGCCCACTGCTGCGCCGCGTCTTCGATGCGTCGCTTCTGCAAGAGACCCGCGCGGTTCTCGGACAGCCAGGTGCGCAGGCGTGGCCACTTGCGGATCAGCGCTTCGTGTGCGACTTCGACGGTCGCGGCCTCGCCCTCGCCGCCCTGAACCAGCAGGCGCTCGGCGACAAAGCGCCTCAGCACGGACTCCAGTCCCGCGGCCGCGGCAGGATCCAAGGTCTGCCGCAGCTCGGCCAGCGGCACGGCCCGCCGCGTGTCGAGCGCCGTGTCATCGGCGATCGCCACCAGGCTGACCAGCAGGCGCTGGGCGCTCGCCTGTTCGGGCTCGCTCAGGCTGGCGAGCAGCTCATCGGCTCGTCGCTGCAGCGCTCCCACTACGCCACCTAAGGCCAGATATGCGCGCTGCGTCAGCGTGTTCCCGCTGCGGTGCTGCCACAGCACATCCAGCGCGTCTTGCAGAAGCGGCAGCGCCCCTGGCTCGCCGCCAACGTCGTCCAGCATCCGCTCGACCAGGCCGCCCTCGAACTGCAGCCCGACGGCCTGCGCCGGCTCGACGATGGCGCTGCGCAGCTGCTCGCGCCGCAGCTGGGCGATAAACACGCGATGGTCTTCGGCGTAGGCGATCTGGTCCAGGCGCAGACCTTCGTCATTTAGCGAAAGCTCACCGCAGCGACCGATGAAATCGACGCGCAGCGTGACGATGACCGCGATCTGCGGCGTCGCTGCCGAGGCCAGTGCCCACAGCCTGCGCACGAAGGCCTGGCGCACGCCGGCCTCTTGGGTCTGGGTAAAGATCTCTTCGAACTGATCGACCACCAAGAGCGGGTTTTTTTGCCAGGGCTCTTCGCCCAGCGCGCGCGAAAGCGAAAGCAGGGGATCGCTGCCTGGACGCAGGCGCAGGATCGGTCGCTTGGGATCAGCCGCCAAGAGCTTGGGCACCGCACCGGCCAACACCAGTGAGGACTTGCCAGTCCCAGAGCTCCCCGCCACGACGAGAAAGCGTGGCCGATTGGCGGCAGCTAGGGCCTGCAGGTCGCTGAGGATCTCGTCCACTTCGGCATCGCGTCCGAAGAAGAAGCGACGATGCTCTGGCCCAAACGGCAGCAGGCCGCGGTAGGGGCGAAACACCCACGGTCGCGTATCGTCGCCGTCGCTCTGTCGGGCGTACAGCTGCAGGCTGGCCCAGTCGAGGCGCTGCTGCTCGCGCGGCAGGCTGGTCTCTTGCCGCGCCAGCCGCTTCCGCACCGCCAAGAACGCCTCCTCCAGCGAGGCCAGGCCGGGCAGCAGGCGCTCGTACAGCGTCTCGGCCAGCTGGATCGATCCCGCCACCGACAGCGGATAGCGCGAGGCGATCACCGCTCCAATGCCGCCGCGATGTAGCTGCTGCGCCACGCTGCCGAGCTGACTGCCCGGCGGACCGGCATGCCCAGAGTCGCAGGCCGACAGCACGACCAGCCGCAGCGTGCCGGCAAACGGCTCTAGCTGCTTTCGGACCTGCGCCGCATCGACCACTACCTGGCCACCTGCCCCGTCGAGACGCAGGCCATAGCCGCGTCCCAGCGGACTGCCATGACACAAAAGATGCAGCACCGACACCGGCTGCCCAGCCCGCTGCGCCGCCTCCAGCCGCTCGGCGATGCCAGACAGCGAGGCCTGGGCCAGCACAGAGGTCGCGGGATCGAAGGGCTGCCGGCTCTCTCGACAGGCGCTGGCGATGGCTGCGATGTGCTCCTCGGCGGGCACGCCGCCGCCGGCTGCCGACCAGGCCACAAGGATGCGCCCTCCCTCGGGCCGTGGGCTCGGCTGCTCGACGGCGCTGTCGCTGTCTGGCCACTCGAAGCGCAGCAGCAGCCGGTCTTCCTCGCCGATCGGCTTGCCGTTTGCCAACAGCAAGAGCTCCCAGGGCAGCGCGTACAGCTCCGCCGCCGACGAGCGCAGGCTTAGTACCACCTGGGTCGACGAGCGCAGGGCCTGCGCGATGTCCCGCTCAACCGTCGCCCAGCCGGCCTGCAGCAGGAAGCGACGCAGCGTCTCGCCCAGCCGCCGCAGCAGCTCTGGATCGCGTCCCGGCTGGCGGATCGCTTCCAGATCGGCCAAAAGCTCCGCGGTCCAGGGAAAGTGGGCGCTCGGTGAGCTGCCTCCCTCCGTCGGCAGGATGTAGTCCTGCGGCTCAAAACGGAAGGCGAAGGGATCGCCCGCTTCCTGGGCTCGCTGCAGCTGTAATAGGACCCTAAGGGCTTCGGTGCCCGGACGCGCCACCACACCGCATCGTGACCGCGCAGTCAGGCCGCGGTCAATGTCTAGGACGCTCCCGCAGGGGACTCTCCGGCCTTGGGCACGCTGCCTATTTTCGTTTGTAAATAAGCACACTTACACGTAGGACATTAAAAATAAACCTGAATATTTCGTAATTTTCCCGAGGGTACAACTATCCCCAGCTTGCGGGTCTAACTGCAGGACGCTTTGGCGATTCTTTTCGCGAGATTCGCCGGCATAGCGATTCTGGGTTGTTCGCAACGAACGGGGGTAATCCATGTCACAGAATGGGCTTAATTGGCTAAACTATCATCATCTTTACTATTTCTGGCGCGTGGCCCGCGAGGGCAGCCTGTCGCGCGCCGCCGAGCAGCTGCGCTTGTCGCACTCCACGCTGAGTACGCAGATCCGCTCGCTGGAGGAGAGCCTGCAAGGCGAGCTATTCCTGCGCAGCGGTCGTGCGCTATCGCTCACTGTATTGGGGCGCGACATTCTGCAGTACGCCGATGAGATTTTCCGCGTAGGCGGTGAGCTCTCTGATTTAGTGCAAGGCAAAGAGGGGCTGCCGCGCGCCGTGCTGCAGCTGGGGGTGGTGAGCAGCATTCCCAGGCTCCTGCTGTATCGCCTCGCCGAGCCGGTGCTGCGGGCCGGAGAGGCTGGGCCGCTGCACGTACGCGGGGGCAGCCTCGATGCGCTGCTCGATCAGATGGCCGCCGGCGCCCTGCACCTCATCCTGTCGGAGCAGCCGCCGCCGCAGGGCCTGGCCTTGCACGTCTACAGCCATACCATCGGCGAGAGCCCGGTGGCGCTCTATGGCCCGGCCAGTCTCAACAGCCGCTATCAGGCGCGGCTGCCGCAGTCTCTGCACGGCGCCCCGGTGCTGCTGCCTGGCCGGGGCTCGGCGCTGCGCGGTCGCCTGGACGAGTGGCTGGCGACGCAGGAAATCAGCCTGCGCGTGGTCGCTGAGCTCGACGACTTCGAGACCCTGCGCGCCTTCGCCGGCGGCGGGCACGGCTTGCTGCTGCTGCCGACCCGCCCAGCGCCCGAGCTCTTGGCTGGCCTGCCGCTGACCCCACTTTACGAGCTGCCCGGCCTGTGCGAGCGCTACTACCTGCTGGCCCCGCAGCGCCGCCTGCATCGCGCCGACGCGCAGAAGATCCTGGCCAGCGCGCGCCGGCAGCTGTTCGACGGTCCCGAGAGCGGCTAGGCAAATCCGACGTCCCCGCCTGCGGCCTTGCGAGCTGCGGCTGCCCCCCAGGGGGGACAGAGTGCTGATCACAGCGTCCTGGCTGTGGCTCCCTCGCCTGCGGCTGCCCTGCCGCGAGGCACCCGCACGCCCAAGGAGCGAGTCCTCCCGCTGGTGAGCTCGGCCAAGGTCTGTCGCCCCGCTAGTCAAAATGCGCATGCAGACGTGCCTAGGCGGCAGCGCTTAGATTTGTCTTGACCGCTAGCTGGGTGTGATCGTAAGCATCGCTGTACCGCACAAGGATAACGCTCATGCCAGATCCCGTAGCCGTTCCTTCCGTCTATCTAACAGACATATTCAACCAAATAGGCGGTAACAAAGGTGTGTATCGAGGAATTGCGTACGATATCAGTACTGATAATTCCTATACGCTTCTCTCAACCCCTAATCTTTGGGGTCGTGACCCTGCTGATTCGAGCTATATCCCGACTGCCCAGAATCTTGTTCAGGCAATCAAAGATACTGTTGCATCGGCGCAGACAACAGTGGATATTTCTACGCTGATGCCAATGCCAAATGGCACATTTCGACAAGCTATATATGACGGCCTTAGGGCGGCGACAGATCGTGGTAATGAAATTATTATGCGTACGCTTATGGGGAACCCGTGGGCGATTAACGACGAAGAATCGACAAAGAACTTGCAAGAATGGGTTAATTACTTTTCAAGCCTTCCACGGGTTACAGTATATGCCGGATCTATGCAGGCTAAGTACACATCTTGGAATCACTCAAAGCTTATAATCGTCGATAACCGAGCGGCTATCTGCGGTGGTCATAACTACTGGCAAGAGGCCTACTGCGATTTCGCGCCCATCCACGATGTCTCGATCCTGATCACAGGATCAGCTGTGTGTGTGGCTCAGGAATTCCTCAACTGGCTGTGGCAAATGGTAGGCACCCGCTGCCGAAATAAGATGGATTTCCCCAATCGCTGGCTATCGGTTATGCAGCGGGGTGGGCAGCTTTACTATCAAGCGCTGCCGAGAATCCAGACTGCGGCCGTGCCAGGGAGCGGAACGGCCAAGGTGCTGTCGTTGGCTCGGATGGGGGATGGCATCGCTCCACTGACCAATAGCACAAACGCCAGTCGCCGCGCGCGCATCCGAGCGGTGGAGCTAGCCAGACAGAGTATCAAGCTATCGGTTCAGATGTTGACCTACCCCTTTAATGGTTTGGTGGATGAGGAGCTCTTGGCGGCGCTCGGGGCGGCAGTTTCAAGAGGGGTAGAGCTGTTCTTAGTCTGCTCTGACGCCGGGGCCAAGGATAGGAAGGGTGCGGACTACGGTAGCACCGGGATAGAAAATGAATCCAGGAGCATTAAGGCCGCTGTGCGCAAGTGTGCAAATCGCCCAGAACCGCAGCTCAATGCTCTGCTCCAGGAAAAAGTGCATGTAGCGCCTCTGTATGTATCGACGTTCCCCAATAAATGGCGTGAAGGCGGAGATGTAGTTATTCCTGGTAATCACGCAAAGGTCTACATTGTGGACGACGTGCTATTTTATGTTGGTTCAGATAATCCGTACCCATCATTCATTAGAATGCAGGAGCTGATTACTAGATTTCCAAAAGTTCTAGAGGATCCTGCTATCCTTCAGAATAGAGAGGGACTACCCGAGTTTGGCTTCCTAATCGGTGGCCAGGAAGAGACGGGTCGGTTCTTGCGTGAATATTGGGATCGGTTATGGGAATATTCCGGGCCGCACCAATTCACCAATTGGGAAAAAATCTAGGTGCGCGGATAGGTGAACCATGGCGACAAACCGGACTGATCTCTACAGCATCCGCAATGACTCTGGGAAAACCGTCTATATTGCCGTCTTCGACGCGGCTTCCAAGTTTAGCGTGCCGGATCTCCAGCATCAGGGGGATAGTAACCTCCGCTCCAGCTTTGATGTCGTCCTGGGACCTGGGAAACGCCTGTATTATGATCATATCACAAATAGGTATCCCAGCGTCCCACGCATTCAAAACGAGGCCGATTTTCAGAGCGGCCATATACGCGTTCAGCTTCTTAATACCAAGACCTTCTGTATCTATGAGCTGGCGGGGCGCGTGTTATGTGCCGCAAACGGCGACTTCTCGGCGACTGCGCCCGTGCTGCGCGGCTGGCTGCAGGGCGAGCCGATCGAGCTCGTCATAAACTCGGACGGCACCTTATCGGCCGAGGTGTCCTTACCCAGTACCAGCCCGCTGGCCACGATTTCCTGGATTACGCAGCGCTACGCGATCTACTCCGTCAGCGAGGTGGGTGAGCTCTGGGAAAAGGCCTACCTGACCCTTAGCTGGGCCGCCAAGCAGAACCGCGGCCGCCCCGCCCCCGCCCGGCTGCTGGGACCTTTGGCGACGGCAAGTTGGGCGGTGGGTCGCTACTCGATCTACGCGCTGGCAGCCGACGGCCTGATCTATGAGCGAGCCTGGCTGACCACCCAGTTTGCGGACTGGGCTCCCCTGCCGCCCCCCCTCGGGGGTGCGCAGTTCAAAGACCTGTCGGCGGTGTCCTGGGCCCTTGGCAGCTGGGGGATCTATGCCGTCAGCGACCGGGGTGACCTGCTTGAAATGTGGTACCAGCGCGAGCACGGGGGCTGGACGATGTGGACCTCGCGAGGCCGTCCGTCCGCTGCCCTGCTTACCGGCCCCGTCGCTGCTGTGTGCTGGACACCCGCGAACTACAGCATCTATGCACTGGGAGATGACAACAACGTCTGGGAGCTGAACTGGACCGGGCGCTGGCAAGAGTGGGGCTCGATTGGCCGCCCCTCCTCGACCTATCTTGTCAGTCTGACGACGGCCCTCTGGCGGGACCACGGCTACCACGTGGCTGGCATTGGACAGGACGGCTGTCTGTGGCTGAAGAGTTATCTGTACACCTGGAATGACTGGGTATCCTGGGGCCAACCCGAAAACCTAAAACTGATCGGGCCAGTGTCGATGGTGAGCTGGGGGACTGGTGACTATGCCTATTACGCTATAGCGGAAGATAAACGCATATATGAACTATTCCGCAATAAGTGGTCTCCGGTGGTCATCTGAGACGGCTTTTCGCCCGCCCCTCAACGCGGGCGCGCGCGGCTTCGCAAGCTGCCAAGCCGGCTGGCCGAGCTCGGGCTGAGGCTTGACTGCGGGTTCGGCGGCGAGCCTAGAACTGGGCGCGAACCGCCTCGAATCCGAGGCCCGTCGTGAAGCCGTTTTTTTGTCGGCCGC
>CAZVMD010000122.1:0-7718 GCA_964628555.1 uncultured Myxococcales bacterium
CTGATGGGCCACACCGTGCGCCGCTACGCCTTCATGCCGCGCCTCCTGCGCACGGTCCGCGCGCTGCTGCGGCTAGAAGCCCAGGCAGCTGACAGCGATCCCTCACCCCTGGCGAATCAGCTCTCCTAGCGATGGAGGCTGGATGTCGTGGCTTGGCCGCATGGCGTTGGCGCGAGCGCTGACCGGGCCGCCAGGCTTGGTGTCGTTGCGTTCGCAGGATTCCTGGCGGCGCTAGGATTTGTCGTCGACTTGCAGGATTTCAGCCTGGTGGGTCAGGCGGTCGATGCCGGTGACGACGGAGGCGGCGCTGGGAAACAGCGCGTGCCCCAGAGCGAAGGGCCTGGTCGGCGGCGCGGGTGTCAAAGGGAGTCTGATGGCGTAGCCGGAGGGCTCCTCGCCTCTCCGTGTCCATCGTGCTCGGCTTGTCAAAAAAGTGACTTCACCTGCTCATACCGCTCGCGGGAATACACCTCGCCCCAGTCCGGGTCCTTCTCCCCGCGCCGGCTCCGATCTGGGAAGACCGTATCCAGCGGAGGTCTTTCGATCTGGTTGGCATCCAGTATCGCCAAGCAACGATACAAGTAATCCAGAGGCCGTTTTGTCGACTTCGTATACATGTCAATAATCCCGATCTCGACAACGAACTCGACGAAACAAGTGAAGTCCTCGCGAACCTCCTCGGCAAGCTGTGTCATTAAATCGGGCGGGACCGGATCCCCCCTGCCGCTCAATTCTAAAGCCGCCCCGCGACGTTCCCATACATCCAGTGCTTCACTGACCAATAGAGAAAGAAGATGCTGAATTAATTCTTCAATGTACGGATGCTTAATTCGCTTCGCCTCACAGAATCGTTGAAAACAGAAGGCGCCGTAGGCTTGCAGCTCGCGGGTTGAGAGGTCGGATAGTATATCGAGCGTGTCCATTTTTAGTCCTTTCGCTGTGGGGTATTAGCACTCCAAAATTTCGTACTCTATCAGAACCATTTGACAAACATCTCGTAACGATAACCACAAAGCAACATGCTGAAATGTAATAAAAAAGAAACATTTTATTTATTTTTGTTCATTTCTTGATTACGGCGCCAGCTCCTAGCCCGCGTGCAAGCAGATGCGCTCGGCCAGCAGATCGACGAAGGCGACCACCTTGGGCGAGAGGTGACGCCGCGTCGGGTACAGCGCGTGCATCGGGATCTCGGCCGAGCACCAGTCGGCGAGCAGGTGGAGCAGGCGCCCCTTGCGCAGGTCCTCGGCGCAGATCAGCGGATGCAGCCACGCGATCCCGACCCCGGCGAGGGCTGCGGCGTGGACCAGATCCATGTCGTTGACCGACAGGCGTGGCCGGATGCGGACCTCGACCCGCTTGCCGTCCGCTTCCAGGGTCCACAGGTGGGGCGCGGCGCCGACGCCGAAGACGACGCCGTCGTGACTGGCTAGCTCGTCGGGCGTCTTGGGCGTGCCGTGGCGCTTGCAGTAGCCGGGGGCGGCGACCAGGACGTTCTTGGCGCTGCCGAGATGGCGCGCCACCAGCGTCGAATCAACCAGCGCGCCAGCCCGAATGGCGACGTCGAAGCGCTCATCCACCAGATCGACCAGACGATCAGAGCACACCACTTCAACGGCCACATCGGGATGGCGCACCAGGTACTCGGCGACGATCGGTCCCAGCGTCGTGCCGATCGAAACCGGAGCCGCGACCCGCAGCACGCCGCGCGGCGCGCCATGCATGCCTGCCACCTGGCTCTCGGCCTCCTCGATGTCTGAGAGAGCCGGGGCGACCCGCTCGAACAGGGCCCGGCCCGCCTCGGTAAGGCCCAGCTTGCGCGTCGTGCGCTGGATCAGCCGCTCGCCGACGCGTTCCTCCAGGTCAGAGACCTTTCGGCTGACCGTCGACTTCGGCAGGCTCATGCGGCGCGCCGCTTCGCTGAGGCTGCCGGCCTGGATGACGCGGACGAAGACGAACAGCTGATTGAGGTCTGTCGTTCCCTGCATAGAACAGTGATGCCAGGATGGCTCTGATTGTGCAACTACGACTGGACGTATGGAGCGGATGTATGGAGCGGCTGTATGGAGTGGGCGGCGTCGGGCGGGCGGCAGCGGGAGCAAGCACAGCCTCGGGCTGAGGAGAATTGTTCCATATGTGGAACAGAGATGGCAATCGGTCAGACATTGTGCATCCCATGGCCCAGATCTAGCTTGACTCAAGACCCAGCGAGCAGAACTGAGGGAGGAAGACCATGACCACCACCACCACGATAGAGTCGGCCGGGCAGCCCCAGCTGCTGGGGGCGCCGCAGCCCCGCGCGATCGTTCACAGCACACGCGGCTCGCACGGGGGGCCGATCACCCGCCTGGTCAGCCCCTCTGACCTGGGCCAGATCATCAAGCCGTTTGTGTTTCTGGACCGCTTTGAGTTCGCGGGTGGCCCGGCGCCGTCTCTGGAAACGGGCTGGCACCCACACTCGGGCATCGCCACGGTCACCGTCGTGCTCGACGGCTCGGTCAGGTACGCCGAGACCACGGGCAGTGCCGGCGTGGTGCCGGCCGGCGGGGTGGAGTGGATGCAGGCCGGCGGCGGCGTCTGGCACACCGGCACCGCGGGCGCGGCCCCGATTCGCGGCTTTCAGCTGTGGGTGGCGCTGCCGCCAGAGCTGGAGAGTGGGCCGAGCCAGAGCCACTACCTTCTGCCCGAAGCGGTGCCGCAGGCCGGTCCGCTGCGGGTGATCCTCGGCTCGTATCAGGGGCTCCAGAGTCCCATCGCGGCGCCGCCGCTGACCTACCTTGTGGTGACGCTGAAGGACGGCGAGCGGTGGTCGTTTCAGCCGCCGGCCGGACACGATGTCGCCTGGGTCGCGGTGATGGACGGCAGGCTGCACGCGTCGGCGCGCATCGCGGCCGGGGAGGTGGCGGTCTTTGAGCGCTCCGAGTCGGCGATCGACTTCGTGGCGGCGGGGGACACGCGCTTTGTGCTCGGCTCGGCGCCGCTGCACCCGCATAAGCTGGTCCTGGGCAGCTACTCTGTGCACACCAGCCTGTCGGCGCTGCAGCAGGGCGAGCGCGAGATCCGCCGCATCGGTCAGACGCTGTTGGCCGAGGGCAAGCAGAGCTATGCGCTGCGCGCGCTCTGAGGCGAGCGGCCGACGATCCGCGCAGCCGGCAGCGGGCAGCGGCGCCGAGCCGTCGCTATAGCGGCAAGGCCGACCTGGAGCATCGCCGGCCCGCTTCCGTCTTGCCGCGCCCCGGGCTCTCGGTCCAAGGTAGGCAGCGGAGCCGACGGCATGACACGCATGGGCACACTGCACCTTTTGATCGGGCCGGTGGGGGCGGGGAAGACCACCTTCGGACAGCGGCAGGCGGCTCGCCAGGCGGGCCTGTTCCTGGATCTTGATGCCTGGATGGTCCGCCTGTTTGGCGCCGACCCGCGGCCGCAGGACAACGTCATCGCCTGGTACATCGAGCGCCGCGAGCGCTGTCGCAGCCTGCTGTGGGATGTCGCCGTGGAGGTGCTGCGCAGCGGGGCAGACGTTGTCCTGGAGCTGGGTCTGGTCACCATCGCCGAGCGCGCCGCGCTGTACGAGCGAGCGTTGACCGAGGAGCTCTGCCTGCGGGTCTATCTGCTCGACGCCCCGCGCGACGTCCGGCGTGAGCGAGTGCAGAGGCGCAACCAGACACCGGGGCCGTTCACCCAGGTCGTGCCGCTGGCGTTCTTCGAGCGCGCCTCCGATCTTTGGCAGCCACCGTCCGCGGCGGAGCGAGCGGCGCGGGACATGATCGACGTGTGAGGGCCGAGGTGAGCTAGCGGGCCGGCGCGCGGCTTTGCGGGAGCGTGCGGTTTAGTATCGATCAGAGCGGTGCGTGCCGCAGTCAGGCTGGGGCGCGGGCGCGGGCGCGGCTTGGCACAGCCCCCCCGCCTGAACCGATAGATCGGTGCGAAGATCCTGGCTCGGCGAGCCCACCCGGTGGTATCGCAGAAGGGAACACAAGCCATGCCGACACGCAGTGCGAAGGGTTGGGCGCGCAAGCAGCCCGGGAGGTCTGTCTGGGCCATCGCTGTGCTGCCGCTGCTACTGGCCTGCGGCGGCTCGCTGGCGCGGCCCGAGCTACCAGCTCTAACGCCGCTTGTCGACATCAACCCCGACCCGCACATCGTCGAGGTGGAGCTGGTGGCGGGCCTGGCTAGCACCGAGTATCTGCCGGGCAAGGCGGCGGCGATCTGGGCCTATCGCGATGGCGCCAGACCGGGCGCAGTCGGGACCGTGCCGGGGCCGCTGCTGCAGGCGCAGCAGGGCGATCAGATCATCGTCCATGTGCGCAACGAGCTGCCGGTGGCGACGACGATTCACTGGCATGGGCTGCGCTTGCCGGCGCCGCAGGATGGCTCGATGGCGGCGCAGGCGCCGATCCCGCCGGGTGCCAGCCATGAGTATCGCTTCACTGCGCTCGACCCCGGCAGCTACTGGTATCACCCGCACGTAAACGCCGATGAGCAGATCGAAAGGGGGCTGTACGCGCCGCTTATCATCCACGGCGGTGCGGCGCTGCAGGTGGCGGCTGATCGCTACCTGGTGCTGGACGATGTCAAGCTGCGCGGCGACGGTCAGCTCGACGAGAACATCGATCCCCTGGATGTGATGCTGGGGCGGCCGGGCAATGTCTTTTTGGTCAATGGCGTGCGCCTGCCGCGCCTGCAGGTGGCGGCGGGCTCGCAGGAGCGCTGGCGGCTGGTCAATGTCGCCAACGGCCGCTACTTCAACCTCAGCCTGCCCGGGCACCGCTTCTACGTCATCGGCTGGGACGGTGGGCTGCTGCCGGTGCCCTACGTCCGCGACTCGCTGCTCATCGCGCCGGGCGAGCGCTACGAGGTCTTGGTGACGTTTGAGAATCCCGGCCGCGAGCCGCTGAGCCTAAAGAACCTCTACTACGATCGCGGCCACAACATTCCCGATCCCGGCCCCAAGGATCTGCTGGAGATCGTCTATGGTCCGCCCGGCCCAGCGCCCGCGCCGCTGCCGACGGTGCTGCGCCAGCCGAGCAGCCTGCGGCTCAACGACGCGACGCCGCTGCGTCGCTTGGTCTTGAGCGAAAAGGAAGATCCGGCAGGTGGGCCCGCCAGCTTTCAGATCAACGGCCAGCGCTGGCCGGACATCACCGCACTTAGCGCGCAGCGCGGAGCCATCGAGATCTGGGAGATCGAAGCCAACGTCGAGATGGATCACCCCTTCCATCTGCACGGCATGTTCTTCCAGGTCTTGTCGATCGGCGGCCTGCCACCGGCTGTGCCCTGGGGCTGGAAAGACACGGTCAATGTCCCGCGCGGCAGCACGCTGCGCTTTGCCGTGCAGCTCGATCCACCCGGGACCTGGATGTTTCACTGCCACATCCTGGAGCACGCCGAGCGCGGCATGATGGGCGAGCTCGAGATTCGCTAGCCCCCACAGACCCGGGAGCGGCCCGCAGCGACGCGGCGCATCGGGTTCAGCACTCACCCCAGAATTCCCCCAAGGAGGCACACCATGAGGCACCTGTTTGGCTTTTCGGCGCTGTTTCTTCTGTCGCTGGGCTGCGGCTCGGGCGGCAGCTCACCGCTTGGCGCACCGTCGAACCTGTCGGCTGCTCCACTGACTGCGGCGGCCCACCTGACCTGGACGGATAACTCCACGACCGAGACCATGTTCATGATCGAGCGCAAGGATCCGGGCGGGCAGTTCGTCAACGCCTATACCGTCACCTTCGACATCACGCAGTATCACGATGCCAAGGTGACCAGCGGCCAGACCTACAGCTATCGCGTTCGCGCCATGTCCGACTCTGGCGCCTCGGACTACTCGAACGAAGCGATGGTGACGGTCAAGTAGCGATGGGTGGGCTGCGCTCGCCGGCCGGCAGCGCGGCGAACAGCGCACCGCTGTAGGAAAACGCGCGGATTGCTTCTTTGACCAGCGCCGCCTGCTCGCGCTCGCCGAGCGGCAGCTGATCCAGGCAGCGCCGCAGCTCGGCTTTGTAAGCGGCGGGGTCGGGCACGCCGGGAAAGTCATAGAAGCGCAGCCCGCCGCGCGCGTCGAGCCGCAGGGCCAGCGCGGTCATCCGGCGCAGGATCGGACCGCCCGAGAGATCGCCGAAGTAGCGCGTGTAGCCATGCGCCAGCAACAGGGCCGGCGCCTGCTCGCTGAGGTCCTGCAGATGCTGCGTGTAGGCCAGCGCCGCGGCGGACAAGGGCAGCCTCTGCCAGCTCGGTCCGCTGTGCAGGAAGTCGAGGTCGGCAGCCAGCGCCGCGGCGCGAAACAGCTCGGGCCGAGCAAGCGCAGCCACCACGGGATGGGCGGCATGGCGCGACAGGCCCGCTTCCAGCGTGCGATAGACGGCGTGCAGATCGCGCAACAGCTGCTGATAGCTGCCCAGATCCAGCAGGCCGCGCAGGAAGCCGCGCACAAACGCCAGGCGCTCGACCCAGCGATGGGCTCGGCGCGTGCCCAGCCGCAGCTGCTGCGAAAACAACAGCGGGCCAGCGACTGCCGTCGAGCCGCGGCGCGGTCGAGCCGGAGCGGGACTGGCCGCGGCGGCAGGCGTAGCGAAGGCGAGCGAGGGCGGGGTCATGGTGCGCTCCGATCCGGTTCGGCGGTCGCTGGTGGGGCAAACAGGAAGCCGTGTAGATAGCGCTGGGCAAACGCATCACCGAAGATCTGCGACAGGGCGCTGTGCTCCTTGCGGTTCTGGCGCTCGGCGGCCAGCCAGCGGGTGATGGCGGGCTGGGTCAGCTCGGGATCGGCCTCGCCCAGCGCGGGGGTCACGGCCTGCTGATAGAGCTCGGCGACGTCTTCGATAAAGCGCAAGAGCGCGGCAAACAGCGCTGGCTCGCCACCGGGCTGAGCCGCGACGATCAGCGCCAGCGGCGAGAAGGTCCCCTGGGTGAAGACGGGCAGGCGGCGCGGCACCACCACCTCACTGGTCTTGTCGCGCAGGCGCAGCAGAAGCGGTGCGCAGCTCTTTCGCCAGGTGTCGGGATCGGTGGGGGCCAGATCGATGGCCACCAGCGACAGGCTACCGCGCAGCGCGATCAGATCCATGCCCAGCACCGGCAGTCGCGAGCTCGGCCAAGGCAGACCGACCACGGTCAGCGTGCTGGCGCCACGGTCTTTTTCGCTGCGGTCTTTTTCGCCGCTGTCTTTTTCGTCACTCACCCCGGCGGTGAGCGAGTCGGCCCCCGGGCTGGGCTCCGCGATGCGCGCGATGGTAAGGGACTGAAAGCCTGGGCCCCTGTAGCGCTGCGTCGACATCTGCACCGCGGTGCCGCGCAGGATCCCGCTGGCCTGCGCGAGCTCGGGATCGATCGCAACCTGCGTGGGCGACAAGCGGTTGATGACCTGGCTGTGGATATGCTCTGCGCACTGCGTTAGGCCGCGCATCACTCCCTCCCAGAGAAGCCGAAGATCAGGGCCACGGTGAGTACAAGCAGCGTGACAGCACCGATCGCCAGCCACTGCTCCACCTGCGATGAGGCCAGCCAGGCGCGCTGCACGGCGGCCAGGGCCAGCCACAGCCGCGAGCGCAGGCGCTCGCTCGCCGACAGCGACGCGGCCGGAGCCGGCAGCGGGGCGAGCGCGCTGGGCTCGGCGGGGCCGGTCAGGGGAACCGCGTCCACACCGGCATCCAGGCTAGCGGCCGCGCTGGGCAAAAGAGCCGCGACGGGCTGCGGCGGCAGGCTGGCCGCACTTGCCGGCTCTG
>CAZVMD010000122.1:7818-19229 GCA_964628555.1 uncultured Myxococcales bacterium
GGCAAAAGAGCCGCGACGGGCTGCGGCGGCAGGCTGGCCGCACTTGCCGGCTCTGCTTCGCGCAGCGCGGCGCGCTCGCCACTGCGCCCTGGCAGATCGACCCCGGTTGCGGTCTGGGTGATCAGGAGCTCCGGCTCGTCCTGGCGCAGCAGCGAGTGACTGAGCGCATCGCGCAGCTCTTGCCACGAGCCGAAGCGATCGCTGGGGCGCTTCTGCAGCATGCGATGGATGACATAGGCCAGGTGCGGATCGAAGGACGAGTCGAGATCAGTGATGTGCACCGGTGCTTCGTGGATGTGCGCCATCAGCAGGTCGTAGGCCGTCGCGCGGACGAACAGCGGGCGACCGACCGCGGCGTGATACAGCGTCGCGCCCAGGCTGTACATGTCGGCGCGAAAGTCGATCTGGCTGGGGTTCTGCGCCTGCTCGGGGGCAATGTACGTCGGCGTGCCCGACACCAGGCCCTGCTTGGCCTGCGGATCGCTGAGGATGCCTTCGGCGCTACGGGTGGCGGCGATGCCGAAGTCGACCAGCTTGATGTGGCCGTCTTTGCGCTCAAGGATGTTGGACGGCTTGACGTCGCGATGCAGCAGGCCATCGCGCGAGGCGGCCTCCAGGGCCTCGGCTACCGCTAGGCCAATCTGCGCGATGCGCGGTGCCGGCAGGCGTCCCATGTTCTGGATCTGCGTGGCCAGCGAGGTCTCGCCGACGTACTCCATGACGATGAAGGGCTTGCCCTCCCAGACATCGATGTCGATGATGCGCACGATGTTGGGATGAGACAGCCGCACCAGGGTCTGGGCTTCGCGACGAAAGCGGGTGGCGCCCTCGGGATCGATGGTCGGGTCCAGCGGCTCGAAGATCTTGACCGCCACCGGCATGCTCAGCAGCTCGTGAAACGAGCGAAATACCGTCGCGGTTGCGCCTTCGCCAAGCGCATCTTGCAGCACGTAGCGGCCGATGCGGACGCCGGGCCCAAGGGGCGGATTGCCGGCCTTGCTGGGCGGCAGGACGCGCGCCGCTGCGTCGAGCACCACAGGTGGTACCAGCTTTCCGGCCGGCTCTGGCTTGGGCGCAGCCGCCGGCTCTGGCTTGGGTGCGGCGGCGGGCTCTGGCTTGGGTGCGGCGGCGGGCTCAGCCAGGGTCGGCGGTGTCGGCGGCGCGGGCGGCTCAGGCGTCAGGGCCAGCGGCGACTGTCGGGCCGGGGGGGGCAGAGGCAGCGGTGGCTCGGCCTGGGCAGGTGCGGCAGTCGGCGTCTGCACTGGGTCGCTGAGCGAGGCGGACGAGCGCGCCGCTGGGGTCGGTGCGGCGGCCGCAAGTGGGCCGAAGACCGAGTCTAAGGTGGCATCGAGATAGCCCTTGCGGATGGCATCGACGGTCCGTGCCTTGGCCCGCGACAGGAGCTGTCTCTCGACGAGAAAATCGACGATGCTGCCTCTTCCATCCCAGCTGCGCAGGAGCTTTGAGACCTCGGGGTCGGCCAGCCCACGCTCAGTGGTTAGATAGGTTCGCACGTACGCCAGAATGTCTTCGCTGTCCTTCATATCGATGAGCACCTGGTGTAGTGAGGTGACGACGTCTTGCATGCTCGCAAAGCGCTCGGCCGGGGTCGGGGCGCAGAGGCGGACAATCAGCTCGGCCAGCGGCCCCTGGCCTTGCAGCGCGACACGGGTCTGGGTCAGCTCGCCGCGATCCGGCAGCCGCCCCAGCCACAGCTCACAGCCCAGCACGCCAAGCGAGAACTGATCGCTCTTTTCGGTCGCGCCTTCGGCCATCGCCTCGGGGGCCATGTACGGCAGCGATCCGGCCGGTGAGCGGGCTAGTTCGCCGCGCGGCAGAAAGCGACCAGCGCCAAAGTCCGTCAGCAGCCACCGCGCTCCCGGGTCATCGCTGGCCAAAAGGATGTTCTCGGGCTTGACGTCGCGGTGGATAACCCCCTGCGCATGGGCATAGGCCAGGGCGGCGGCGACTTCATAGAGCAGCCGCGCGAGCTCGCCCCGCCCCAGGCGCTGCCCCTGCGCCAAGCGTCGTCGCAGCGAGCCGCCCTCGGCCAAGGCAAAGACCAGCACCGGCAGGCGATAGGCGGCGTCGAAGCCGATGTCCAGGCAGGGCACGATGTGCGGGTGGGCGAAGCGCAGCACCAGTCGGAGCTCGCTGGCCCAGGCGGCGTAGCCATCGCCTTGCCCGTCGAAAAACTTGATGACGACGGCCTGTCCGCCCCGCGTATCTTCGGCCGCAAAGACCGAGCCGCTGGATCCCGCACCGATGCGCCGGCCCAGCCGATAGCGGGACAGCACCAGCTCACCGGCCGGCGGCGAGCTGGCAGCACCAGGCTCGGGCAGCGGGGGCGAGAGCTCGCGCGGTGAGAGGACAGCGCTCGACATCATGGCCGCGCCTAGGGGCCACCCAGCTGGGCGACGATCTGCGAGTGCGAGAGCTTGCTCTTGCGCAGCTCACGCACGCGCGCGACCCAGTCAGTTGGCACCAGCACAAAGGTCGTGCCGTCTTTGTCGCCCAGGCGCAGATCGCCGGTCTGGATGCAGCTCAGACTGTCGTCGGCAAAGTGGCCGATGAAGCCTTCGATGATGCCCTCAAACAGGTCGTCAGCCAGGTGCCCCTTGGGGCCGATGTCCTGCATCGGGCTGTTGGCCAGCTTGGCAGCCAGAAAGCCGTGCTGGCCGCGCGACCAGTCGATGCGCAGATCGCCCATGCCGCTGCTCTGCCACAGGTCCTGCAGAAGGACGGTAAACTCCGACATCGTCAGGTCGCGCAGCGAGCGCGACAGATACGCTGCCAGCTCGGACTCACAGCGGCGGGCCAGGCGGGCGCCAAAGAAGCTGCCGCAGCGACGCAGGACCAGGCTGGTCGCCGGTCCGGTCTCGTGCTCGCAAGCGACCACAAAGCCGCGCAGAAAGTCTTCGCTGATGCCCACCAGCCGCGTGCCGCCGCGGCTGCGCAGGACGCCGGCCCGCAGGTCACTTTTTAGATAGCTCGGACTGCTGAAGTAGTTAAGCGGACGCAGGCTGTCGGCGCTCATCGCTACTTCGCCTCCTTGCTGCCGTCCGCGGTTCCGCGTCCGGACAGCACGGCGGCGCACTGCAGGACAAAGGGGTGCAAGAGCTTGGCGCTGGCCGGCGACAGCTCACGGCTGGCCACCAGGGCCATGGTCTTGTAGGTGTCCTCGATAAAGTGCGGCGCGAAGCCGACGCCCTTGAGGATGGTGGCCAGCCAGCTGAGCAGCGCGTCGTTGAGGTACAAAGGATCGTTGCGCAGCATGGCCATCGTCGTGTAGCGCAGGACCAGCGTCTCGTCGCGGATGCAGGTCTGCATGGCGTTTTTGAACTTCTTTTCCATGTCGGGATACGCGCGAAAGATCTCGCGCACCGTCTGTTCGACGATGGCGCTCTCTTTGCTGCTGATCTCGGCCATGGCGGCCAGGCGCGCCTCTAGGCCCTGGGCATACTCGCGCAGAGCGCTCTGCTCACTGGCTGACAGGTAGCGCCCTTCGGCGCTGTTGAACATCTCGACAATTTGCCGATTCATGACTGCTTCCCCCAAAAAACAAAGGTGGCGAATCAGACCCAGCGCACGCTCTCAAACAGCGAGCCCAGGGACTCGACGGTCTCGGTGGCGGGCCGGCGCTCGATGTTGAGCGAGCGCGCTGGCTGCCGTAGCGCGACGAAGTAGCTCTCGACGGGTAGCTGGGCCCAGCCGGCCGCGATGGCAGCGGGCTGCGCACGCAGCTTGAGCCGGGCGAAGTAGCGTCGCACCGTGTCGCGGGCGGTGGAATCGGAACTGGCTTGGCCGGTGGCCTCCATCGCGTGTCTCCTTGCTTGTGGCCGCGCAGGGGCTGCTTGCGGGCGTCCTCTCGCTACAAGCGACCGATGATCTCCTGCGCGGTCGCGCCTTCGCGGGCCCAGAACTGCGCCGCGTTGATGCGCTTGCTCGCTCCGACGAGGAACTTGCAGAAGTCTTCACCCATCGAGTAGCACTGGATCTCCAGACCCGAGAGCTCGGCGCGGGCGATGTGACTGAAGGCGGCGGCGAACAGACCGGCGTAGTAGTGGCAGGCCACCTTGCCGATGTTGCCGATGCTCTTGGCGACTGCCGACTCGTACAGATCGACGAAGATCAGGCCCTCTTTGAGCTGGCTGAGGTCATAGCTCCACGAGCCCCAGCCAGCGGCCTGCAGCGGCCACCACCACGACTCCAGGACCATGCGCGAGTGACCCTCGCTCATCGCCTGGCCGAACTCTTCTTGATAGCGAGCGGCGAAGCCCTGGATGTCGGCCCGGCCCCACTCCAGCCCGCAGCGGTACATGATCTCGGCGGCGGCGTCGCCGACTTCTTCTTGCAGCGCCAGCTGATAGCCGACGATGAAGTCCTCGCTGACCAGCATCATGCGCTGCTTGTAGCGATTGAACAGCCGGCCGTTCTCCTCGCGGCGGAAGAACTTGCTGGGCTCGTAGTGGTTGTGCTGGGCGTGCGCCGTCGTGCCGATGGTTGCGATAGGAAGTTCTAGTGCCACGGACTACCTCGCTAAAAAGAGTTGCCAAGCGTCGCTAGGAGCTACTGCCGGGGAGCGACAGCGAGCGGGTCTTCATCTCGGCGATGTCGACATCGATGTAGGCCAGCTCTTTGATGCGGCTGCGGGTGATCAGCTTGCCGGCCTCGACGAGAACGCCGCCGGTCACCGGGTGCATGATGGGCTCTTCGGCGCGACGGCCGATCAGCGCTTCCAGGTCCGAGACCGAGTCAATGAAGCGACCGCGCGGCAGCTCGACGCGCACACCTTCGCCCTGCACCTTGGCCTGACAGGCCAGGCGCGAGCTGGGGCGGCGATCGGCGAGCATGGGCAGCGACATGCGCTCGCGCGGGGTCATCGGCGATAGCTGCTCGGCCCCGGCCGTCACATAGACGTGACAGGTGGCGCACAGCCCCTTGCCGCCGCAGGCCATCAGCAGCTTCTCCTGCGCCGCCAGCACCGCATCAAGGACGCGCGAGTTGGTGATGACCTCGACGGGATCGGCGTGTTGATCGACGCGAATTCGCTTCATCCAGTGCGTCCCCCCCGGACCAATTGGATGAAGTTCTGATGCCCGTTGGCGCGGGCCTGTGTCAGGTTTTTTTGTGGATTTTCGTCGCTGCGGAAGCTACGGACAGTTTTGCGGCGACTGCGGAAGGCGGGGGTAGTTGCGGCGGCTCTAGGGCAGGGGACCCGCTTGCAGTGGGCGGAAAGCCTGACCGATCGGCACACTGGTCGGCTTCGTCGGGCCAGAGGTGCTGACGTAGGCCTTGCCGGCCGCCAGCTCATCCTGCAGGGTCTGCAGGCCGCGCTGCGACAGACCCAGGCCGCTGAGATCGACGCCTGACCACAGCTCGGGCTGACCGGTCGGCATGTTCAGCCGCTGTGCCGCAAGGCCATTGCACGGCGCCTGCGGGCACGAAGTAGTCGCGGCCTTCGTCGAGTAGTAGCGATCGGTCTCGGGCTGATCGCTCTTGTCGCTGACGCGCATGTTGGCGCGCGTCACCTGATAGACCTCCATCGGCTCGCCGGCCACCTTGACCGAGGTATAGCGACCGTAAAGCAGCATGCTGGCCGCCTGCGCCTGTGCATTCCGCTCGTCTCCCGACGACAGCTTGAGGGCACGGAAGTCGTAGGCGTAGACCAAGTGACTGGCCGCGGTGTTGACGTCGAAGGTCATGTGCGTCGCGCAGGGGTGGCGCACACAGACGACGGTGTAAGCACTCGGCCGCGTCCAGGTCAGCGGGCTGCGGCTGGCGGCATCGCTCTTGTCGTCCTCGCTGGCCACGGGCAGCGTCGAGAAGTCGAAGTCATCGGCCGTGCCACAGGCCATAAGCAGCAGGGAAGACAGCGCGCCAACTTGCAACAGGGGGAGGGTCTTTCGCATGGGTCCTGGTCCTCTCTTTGAAGTCCGTTCTGAGCAGCTGACTTCGCAATCTCTGGGCCAAGGCTGGGCCAGGATCTCCGTCGGAGAGAGTGGGCGGCGGACGCACCTGTGCGCAGATTCTTCGAGGTGCCTAGCAGGGGCGCAGAATTTACGGACGGGCTGCAGCGGGACCGTGGCGCATGGCTGTGGCGCGCGCGAGTTCGCAGGTGGCCGGGCCAGGAAGGCAGAGTGTAAGAGGCGAGGGTGAGGCGCGAGGTCTATAGGAAGCGGAAGGCGGCGGCGGCCATGAAGCGCAGGCGGGGATCGACGACCGGATTGGTCAGGTTGACGTCGAGGCCCAGGACCTCGACGCGCAGGTCGAGCGCCGAGATGACGCGATAGGAAAGGCCAATCGCCGGGCTTAGGCGCACGCCATACAGCGAGCAGGGGTTGAGCGCGCCGGCCGTCGAGCAGGCGCCTTTACCATCGGGCAGCTTCTTGACCGAGGACTCAAGCACGCCGAGCCCAGCGCCGAGCTCAAAATAGATCTCAAGCGGCAGCCGCGGGGTGGGGAAGAGAGCGCCGCGCAGGCCAAGCAGGAAGCCGGCATTGCGCCAGCCGCCAGCCAGCTCGAACGGGATGCGCATCATGATGTCGATGGCGTGGCTGGAGCGCAGGCGGGCGCGATAGTCGAGGCCGAGCGTCAAGGCCACCTGGTGCGGCGGAAAGTTGCCGCCAGCGACGTCAATGGCGCCGCCGACGCCGAGCACGGCGGCAAAGCGGCGGGGCGGGGTGCGCAGCCGCGAGCTCTCCTCTTCCGTGCCGCTGTCGAGTCCACCCGGGTCATTCTTGCGATCCGAGAGGGTGACCTCGAAGCGATAGGTGTCGCCGGCGTTGAACTGCTGTTCCTTGCTCCACGACAGGTTGTCTTTGCGCACGGTCAGGCGGTGGTAGCCGCTGTCCATGTCGATCGGCGCCCCCATCGGCGTGCGGCCGATCTCGTGGCCGTCCACCAGAACGAAGGCTTTCTCGTCGGTGACGATCATCAGCTTGGCCAGCTGAGCCTGCAGATCCTTGACCCGCTTTTCGATGGCGCCGCGGTCCGGGGCGTCGGGAATGTTGTTGAGATAGCCCTGATAGGCCTCGATGGCCCGCACCGAGTACTCGCCGCGATCGTAGGCCCGGCCGGCGTTGAACAAGAGGTCGCCGCGCTTCGAGAGGTTGTAGGCCTCCTCGAACGCCTTGCCGGCCTGCCAGTAGCGGCCTTCGATGTAGTGGCGCTCGCCGACCTCGTAGCGCTTGCGGGCGGCGTCCAGCGCTTCATCGGCCCCGGCGGTGGCTGGGGCAGCGAGCCAGGTCGTAAGACCCAGCAGCAGGGACGGCAGCAGGAGCCGCGCTCGCCGGGTGCCCGCCCATGGCCGGAACCAGGCTTGTAACCCCCGCGGGGGGAGAGGGGACGACGAAGAGTCAGGGCTTATCACATGAAAAATATATCGTGAACCATACGAAAATTGCATCAGGTTGAGCAGGTTGGATGGCGATCGCCGACCTGAGCCTGCGGGTCTTGGGAGGGGAGGGGACCTCGGCGGGGGAACGGGTCGGCGAGGCGGCGGGGGCCGGCCGGGGTCGGGCCCCCGGGCCGGTCTGGTTTTCTACGACATAATGCGTAGCGTCCACTCCAGGCGCGCGGCGTCAGCCCGCTCACGCTCGCTCTGGGGGTCGCTCGCGGTGGCATCGCTGCTCTCGCCGCGCGACGGGCTCACCGGGGCCAGATCGCGCACGCTGGGCTTGCGCTCGGGCTCGCGACTCTGCGTCGCGGCGAGCAGCCGCAGGAAAGCAGCACGCAGCTTCTGGTTCTTCATTTCAGCAAGGCGACTCATCTTCACTTCTCCATTTCTGTGGGGCCGCTCAGCGCGAGCCCCATTGCTTCTTGGGCCGGACAGTCGGTGCCTCCCAGGTCTTCGCGACTGTCGCGGGTGCGGCCACTTGGGCCGCTCTTTTGGTCGTTCCCTCCGTCGCAGCTAACGACCAAGCGAGAACATTTCTAGCACGCGGGTCTGACAACGCGCAGGCCCCCGGGCCGGTCTTTTTGCGGGTGAAATTTTGAGAGGTTCTGCGCTTATAGAGGGCCGCTTAGATCCCCGCGGATGAACTGACGCACGACTTCATCGGGGGTCTCTTCGACGCGCGCCGCCGGGCCATCATAGCGGAGCCGACCACGATAAAGCATCAGCAGGCGGGGGGCAAACTCGCGCAGCGCGGGGATGTCGCTTGAGACGATGATCACCGTCGCTCCGGTGGCGGCCCGCTCGCGCTGCAGTAGCTCATAGACCTTGGCCGTGGTCACCGGGTCGAGGCCAGCGGTCGGCTCGTCATACAGAATGATCGGCGGTCGGGCGACGACGGCACGGGCCAGGGCGACGCGCTTGCGCTGGCCGCCCGAGAGCTGGCTTGGCAGCTTGTCGCGATGGTCGTAAAGACCGACGCCGCGCAGGGCCTCGGTGACCCGCTCGGCAAGCTGCGCTTCGTCGGGCTGACGGCCGCTCTGCAGCGCGCGCTGCCGCAGCGGGAAGGCGACATTGTCGAAGTTCGACAGCGAGTCGAAGAGCGCATTGTTCTGAAACAGCATGCCGATGCGGGTCTGCACGCTGCGCTGCTGTGCCGCGTCGGTGTCCGCGGCGAACAGCGAGACGCCATCGACCCAGACCTCGCCCTCTTCGGGACGGACCAGGCCGCAGAGGATCTTAAGGAGCAGGCTCTTGCCGCTGGCCCCTGGACCGCATAGCCCGACGGTCTCGCCGGCCGTGACATCGAGGTCGATGCCGTCGAGCACCCGCGGAGCGAGCGGACTGTAGTGGTGCTTGCGGACACCGCGCAGACGAAGCACGCGACGCAAGATAGCACGCAGCTTCTTAGCCGGAGCCCAAGGAAATCGGCGCCGCTGACCCGCGAGCCCGAGCCGTAGCGGGCCAGGCCGGGGGCGGCTCTGAGGCCGGAAAATAGCTAGACCGCGGCGGGGGAAGGGCGCTACGAATCGCGGCATGCCTAAACCCACCTCGATCCCGCCACATTCCGTCGGAAAACCTCCACCCGATCGCGCCTGTTTTGGGCGACCAAGCGGGCTCTTCCAAGCCCCGCTTTCTGGCCTGCTCCTGGGTGCGCTGCTTGTGGCCTGCGATCCGCAGCAGGCGGGCCGCTTGGCAGGTGGGGCGCCGCAGCCCTTCCAGGTTCGCTCAAGCATCGAACAGCTACACATCACGCACGCTCAGCCCGGCGCCGAGATCGCCCTGCTGGATGCCAGCGGCAAGCGCCTGCAGAGCGGGCAGGTCGACGGCATGGGCAGCTTTGTCTTCCGCGGGGTGCCGCCGGGCCAGGGCTACGTGGTGCAGACCAAGTCGGTGCGCGGTCAGCCAGCCGGTGAGCTGGGCGGCCTGCGCGTGCTCTCGCTGGCGGACAGCAAGCCCGATCCCAGCTTCTACAAGAGCCAGCGCTTGTCTCCCGGGCATGGCTACCTGCGGACCCGCGATGGCACGCTGCTTTCGATCTATGTCACGCTGCCGGGGCCGCCCGAGAAGGGGCCGTATCCGACGGTGGTGAACTACTCGGGCTACGATCCGTCGAAGCCCGACAACCGCCAGGCCGAGTTCGAGTTTCTCTGCGGCACCTTCCCCATCCTGTGCGATCCGCCGGCCGATGCCAGCGCCCTGATCTCGGCCGTGATGGGCTATGCCACCGTCGGTGTGAACATGCGCGGCACCGGCTGCTCGGGCGGCGCCTTCGACTTCTTCGACACGCTGCAGCGGGTGGATGCCTATGACCTGGTCGAGACCATCGCAGCGCAGGACTGGGTGCTGCACCACAAGGTCGGCCTGACCGGCATCTCGTATCCCGGCTACAGTCAGTTCTTCGTCGCTGAGCAGCAGCCGCCTAGCCTGGCGGCGATCATGCCGTTTTCGGTGATGGGCGACACCTATCAGACGCTGATGCCGGGCGGGCTGCTGAACACCGGCTTTGCCGTCGGCTGGGTGCGTCAGGTGCAGGATCGCGCGGCGCCCTATGGCCAGGGCTGGGAAGACGACGTCGTGCGCGGCGGCGATCAGACCTGCGCCGAGAACCAGCTGCTGCACGGCCAGAAGGTCGATCTGATGGCCCAGATTGCCGAAAACCCGTTTTATCGCAGCGACATCGGCGATCCGCTGACCCCGACCACCTTCGTGTCCAAGATCAACGTGCCGGTGTACCTGGCCAGCGCCTGGCAGGACGAGCAGACCGGGCCGTTTTTCTCGTCGCTGTTCGATCGCTTTACGAGCAGCAAGACGGTGCGCCTGACGACCTACAACGGCGTGCACGTCGACGCCTTTGCGCCCGGCCTGCTGGTCGAGTGGCAGATCTTTATGGACCTGTACGTCGCCAAGCGGGTCCCGCGCATCGATCCGATGCTGCGTCAGCTGGCACCGATCCTGATGTCGCGTGTCTTTGACGCCGAGATCGAGCTGCCGCCCGACCGCCTGGCTCACCACAAGACCTACGAGGCGGCCTTGGCGGCCTACGAGAGCGAGCCGATGGTGCGCATCCTGTTCGAGTCGGGGGCGGGACCGAGCGGCACGCCGGGGGCGCCGGACTGGGCCTTTGAGCGCAAGTTTGCGCGCTGGCCACTGCCCGAGACGCGACCGCAGCGCCTCTACCTGGGCGAGAGCGGTGAGCTTGGCGCCTCGGCACCGACCGTGGCTCGCTCGGCGAGCGAGTTTGTCCACGATCCCGATGCCGGTCAGCGCAGCGTGCTGGCTCCCGGCGGCGATCCCTGGGCCCGCCTGCCGCACTACAGCTGGCAGCCACCGCGCGACGGCAAGGCGCTGTCCTATGTCTCGGCGCCGCTACCCAGTGACGCGGTGATGGCGGGCACGGCCAGCCTCGATCTGTACCTGCAGTCAAGCGCCAGCGACGCCGATCTGCAGGCGACGATCTCGGAGGTCCGCCCCGACGGCCAAGAGATGTACGTGCAGACCGGCTGGCTGCGCGCCGCCCAGCGCAAGCTGAGCCCGACCGCCACCCCGCTGTGGCCGCAGCACACCCATCTGCGCGACGATGTGCAGCCGGTGGCGACGATCGGCGGCAGCGACTGGTCCGAGGTCCGCATCGGCATCCCGGCCTTTGCCCACGCCTTCCGCAAGGGCTCGCGCCTGCGCCTGACCATCGACACACCGGGCGGCACGCGGGCGGCGTGGAAGTTCAAGCTGACCGACTACAAGTCGAACCCCACCCACCACATCGCGCACGAGGCGGCGCACGCCTCTAGCCTGCTGCTGCCGGTCCTCGATGGGGTCACGGTGCCGACGCCGCTGCCGGCCTGCCCGTCGCTGCGCGGTCAGCCCTGCCGCGCCTACACGCTGTTCAGCAACCGTCGCGCGATGCGCTAGGCCACGTCGGCCGGGCGCTTGGCGGGGCCGCGGGATGTGGCTGGCCAGCGCCGCGGCACCGGGGGGCGAGCTTGGCCGGCCGGTGGCGAGCCGCAGTGCGCTC
>CAZVMD010000123.1:0-19193 GCA_964628555.1 uncultured Myxococcales bacterium
ATGGCAATGTAGGGCTTACCCTCGACCTCGCCGGTCTCGTAGACCTTGCAGATGTTCTCGTGATCGATGCGCGCCTGCGCCCGCGCCTCTTGCATAAAGCGACCGATCATCTGGGGGTCGTCGCCGTGGATGAACTTCAGCGCCACCTCGCGCTTGAGTCGCCGATCGCGCGCTTTGTATACGGCGCCCATGCCGCCGCGGCCGAGCACAGCCAAGAACTCGTAGCGCTCCCAGGCGGGGACTGGAAAGGAAGCCACCGAGACGACGGGAGCCCCCAGCGGTTGCTGCGGCATGCCCGCGAGGGTCGCAGCCCAGGCAGGATCCGCGGTGGTATCTGGCTGGCTGGCGGAGGGCAGCGTGTCCGACGCAGCCAGGGGTAGGTGCGGGACGCGAGCCTCGGCGATCGGCGCCGGAGCGGGTCCGACGGCCGTCTGCTCCTTGGCGTTGACCGGGGCTGGAGCGCTGGCCTGGCCAGCCAGAGGAGGACGGCTGATGCCGGGCAGCGTTGCCGCCAGCGGCAGCTCTGGTGTCGGTTCCCCGGGGAGACGCGCGGGCTGGCCGGTGCTTGGCCCTCTGCCGGCTCCGGGACCGCTGCGCGAACGTCTGCCCATCGAAAAATGATACGCCACCCTCTCACTCGCAGGGAACAAGGGCTACCCGCCGACGAGAGACCGAGATCACCCGCGTGATACCCTGAGAAGGTCCTTTCGCCATGGGAACCAGACCATGTTGTTCAGCTGTCCGAAGTGCCAGCGCGGCTTTCCGTCGGATCAGGTAAACGTCGCGCGCGATGTTGGCTTCTGTCCGGCCTGTCAGGAAGGCTTTGCTCTGTCGGAGCTAGCCCATAGGGCGACGGCGGTGGAGCCTGAGCTCGACTTCACCCAGCTCCCGCCAGGCATCACCTACGAGCCGCAGCCCGACGGCGCCATCCTCACGGCCAGCACCCGAAGCTGGCTGCCGGTCTTCCTGATTCCGTTTATGGCGGTGTGGTCCGGATTCTCGCTCGGCGGCATCTACGGCCACCAGATCTACAGCGGTCAGTTCAGCTGGCTTCTGAGCCTCTTTGGGCTGCCCTTCGTGTTGGGCACGGTCATCCTGCTCCACGAAGTCTTGATGAGGCTTTGGGGGGAGGTGCGCTTGACGCGGCGGGGGGATGAGGTCGAGGTCTTCACGGGCTACTTCAACCGCGGCCACCGCCAGTCGATTCGCCTATCGGAGGTCGAGTTCGTGCGCGAAGAGACGGACACGAGCGGTGAGAGCACGACGACGACGATCGTTGTGGGGGGCAAGCAGCAGGTTGCGCTGGGCTCGGAGCTTAGCGCCAAGCGACGCCAGTTCGTGCTTGGGGCCCTGCGGCAGTGGCGGCGCCAGCGCTGATCGGCAGAAGCGGGCAGCGGGGTGCACTCGCCGGTAGGCCGGGCGAAAAAGTTTGGGTATGTTCGGCGCATTGCCCATGAAGCTCGCAATCGAAAATCCGGACCGGACAGGAGCGTACCGATGAGCGGCGCAGCGCGCGGCAGCGGCGAGAAGATCGTTGTCACGGGAGGCGCTGGCTTCGTTGGCTCGAACCTGGTGCGCCGCCTGCTGGCCGAGAGCTATCAGGTCGTCGTCCTCGATGACTTTTACACCGGCCACGAAGAGAACCTGCCGCTGGACCATCCGGCGCTGAGCGTCGTGCGCGGCAGCGTCACCGACTACGCGCAGGTGCTGGATGTGCTGCGCGGCGCCAAGGTGGTGTTCCACGAGGCCGCGCGCAACATCATCGTGTCGACGCGCAATCCGCGCGAAGACTACGAGGTCAACATCGGCGGCACGCTCAACGTGCTGCTCGCCGCGCGCGAGGCGCAGGTGCCGCGCCTGGTCTACGCCTCGTCGGCCTCGGTCTACGGCAACCCGCGCTATCTGCCGATCCACGAAGACGACGCGACGAACATGCTCAGCCCGTATGCGGTGTCGAAGTTCGCCGGCGAAAACTACTGCCGCGCCTTCTATGAGAGCTACGGCCTGTCGACGGCGGTGGTGCGCTACTCGAACGTCTATGGCGAAGCGCAGCGCCCCGACAATCCCTACTGCGGCGTCATCGCCAAGTTCTTCGAGTCGGCGATGGGCGGGCAGCCGATCCGCATCCACGGCGACGGCGATCAGACGCGCGACTTCACCTATATCGGCGACGTCGTCGAGGCGACGCTGCTGGCTGGGTTTTCGCCCAAAGCGGAAGGCCAGGTCTACAACGTCGGCACCGGGCGCGAGACCTCGATCAATCAGCTCGCGGCCACCATCCTTGCGGTCTCTGGCTCGACGGTGGAAATCCAGCACGTCGATCGCCGCGACATCGACAACATCCGCCGCCGCGTCGTCAACATCGAAAAGATCCGCCGCGAGCTGCGCTGGGTGCCCTCGTTTACTATCGAGCGCGGGCTGCAGCGAACCTACGAATGGCTGCGAGCAACGTGGAACCGCAAGTAAAGCCGCCTGCCAGTCACGGCCAAGCGCGACCGCGCATACTGTGCGTCGCCCCGGCCTGGAACGAGGGCGAGCGCATCGCGCGGGTGGTTCGCGCCGTGCCCCCCGGGCTCGTCGATCAGCTGGTCGTCGTCGATGACGGCTCGACCGATAACACCGCCGACCTGGCCGAGCAGAGCGGCGCGCTGGTCATCCGGGCCGGCCAGAACCGCGGCGTCGGGGCCGCGATTCGCAGCGGCATCGACTACGCCCTGGCCCACGGCTTCGACATCGTCGTCGTGATCTCAGGCGGTGGCAAGACGCCCCCCGACCAGATCCCGCGCCTGTTGCAGCCGATCTTGGCCGGCCAGGCCGATCTCGTGCAGGGCTCGCGCTACGTCGAGGGCGGCGAGTTTCTGCGCATGCCGCTGCATCGACGCCTGGGCACGCGCGCCTATACGCAGCTGTTCTCGCTGTTCGTCCGCCGCCGGGTCAGCGACGGCTCAAGCGGCTTCCGCGCCTTCCGCACAGCGCTGTTTAAGGACCGCCGCATCAACCTCTGGCAGGACTGGCTCGATCGCTATGAGCTAGAGCCCTACCTGCTGTTCCAGGCGCTGAGCCTCGGCCATCGCGTGGTCGAGGTCCCAGTCACCATCGAGTATCCCAAGGACAGCGACCCCATCGCCTACACCAAGATGCGGGCCATCGTCGACTGGTGGAAGATCTTCCGCCCCGTCGTCTTCCTGGGACTGGGCATTAAGCGCTAGTTTTAATTTGCAATTAAATGATTTATAATGAAATAGCTTCAGATATCCATATGCGTGTTTTATATTGCATTGTAGTTGGCCATGACGACGTCGCCGGACAGCACGGGCTGCAGGCCGTGCGCGGTCTTTAGCAGCAGCTCGCCGGCTTCGCCGAGGCCGATGGGGATGCCGCGCAGCGGGGCTTCGTCGGGGCGGAGCTTGACCTCGACCTCGGGATGCGCGGGACCGAGGCGGGCGTAGTCGGCGAAGGCGGCGAAGATGGGGGCGGGGCCGCTGGCCAAAAAGCGCTCGTACCAGCCGGACAGCGCGACGAGAAAGCGCTCGCCGACCTGGCGCGGCGTGGGCGTGGGCCTGACCACCGCGGCGTCGTAGAGTCGGCCCAGGCTGGTGGCCGGCACGCCGGGCGGAAAGTCGCGGCTGGCGACGTTGCAGCCGACGCCGATGACGACAAAATCGACGGTGCCCGACAGGCCAAAGAGCTCGGTCAGGATGCCGCCCAGCTTGCCCCAGCGCGGCGCGGCCAGGCCCGGCTCGCTGCACGGCGCGGCCAGCAGATCGTTTGGCCACTTGAGCCGTAGCTCGGTGCCCAAGCCAGCCCCCGCCTCGGCCAGCAGACCGGCCGCTGCCTCGTACAGGGCCAGGCCAGCCGCCAAGCACAGCGGCGGAGCGCGATGCGGCGGCAGCGGCGGCCGCAGCAGCACCGATAGGTACAGGTTGTCCCCGGCGGGCGAGAACCAGGTCCGCCCCTGCCGTCCCCGCCCGTGTCCTTGCGCCTCGGCGGTGATCACCGTGCCCTCGCGAGCCCCAGCCCGGCCCAGACGGATTAGCTCGTCGTTGGTCGACTCGCAGCAGGCCAGGTGCTGCCAGTCTCCGCCCAGCGCGATCACGCTCATGCCCGGTCTCTCGGCAGCCAGCCCGAAAGCGGCCTAGGCCGACTCAGCCGCAGACTCGGCCGGCTGGAGCTCAAACGAGATATCGACGGCCACCGCCGAGTGCGTCAGCGCGCCGACGCTGATCAGATCAGCGCCGGCCTCGGCATAGCCGCGAATGGTCGACAGCGTGATGCCGCCCGAGAGCTCGACGAGCGGCCGACGGGCATCGCCGCGCGGCGGCAGCAGGGCCAGAGCCTCGCGGACCTGAGCCACCGACATGTTGTCGAACAAAAGGACATCGGCTCGCTCGGCCAAAGCCTCGGCGATCTGCGGCAGCGTGGTGACCTCGACCTCGATGCGCACGCTGTGCGGCGCGCTCTCGCGGACCGCGGCGATGGCTGCGCTGACACCGCCGGCTGCGACGATGTGGTTGTCCTTGATTAGCACGCCCGAGCCGAGGTCCGCCCGATGGTTGTGCGCGCCGCCGTGTCGCACCGCCCGCTTGTCGAGGAAGCGAAAGCCAGGCAGCGTCTTTCGCGTGTCGACCAGGCGGGTGTTGGTGCCGGCCAAGGCATCGACGTACTTGCGGGTCTGGGTGGCGATGCCGGACAGCCGCTGCAGGAAGTTGAGCACCGTGCGCTCGGCAGCCAGCAGGCCGCGCACCGGCCCCTCGACGCGCATGATCGACGTGCCCGGCTGCAGCAGCGAGCCGTCGCGATACAGCGGCTGACCGCTGATGCGAGCATCGACGCGCGCGAACACCGCCTGCGCAACATCCAGGCCCGACAAGCACAGCGGGCTCTTGACGAGCAGGGTCCCGGCCGCGGTGGCGTGCTCGCTGAAGATGGCTTCGCTGGTCAGATCGCCGCGCCCCAGATCTTCGTCGAGGGCCAGATCGATCAGGCGCAGCACAGCCGGGGGCAGCGGAGAGGGCAGAGACGAGTGAGGAAGGGGTGACATGGCAGCTTGGGGACCTTGGCCTGCACCTACCAGCGCTCGACTGGCCAGCCAGAGCGGCGGGCGTGGCGGTGGAGGCGGCGATCGGGGTTTATGACACGCGGCTGACCGACGCGCAGCAGCATCGGCAGGTCGCTGTAACTGTCGGTGTAAAAGTAGCTCTGCTGCAGATCCAGGCCATGCGCCTGGGCAAAGCGCTCAGCGTAGACAACCTTGCCGTCGCCGTAGCACATCGGCCGCTCGGCGTGGCCGGTGAACACGCCCTCGGCCACCAGCAGGCGCGTGCACAGGACGTGCTCGATGCCTAGCTCGCGGGCCAGCGGCTCGGCCACGTACTGCGTTGCCGAGGTCAGCAGCACCGGCACATGCGCCTGCGCTTGATGCCACTCGACGGCCTGCCGGCCAGCCGGCGCGACATAGGGCAGGATGTCCCGCTGCAGGAAGGCCTCGCACTTCTGCAGCATGTCCGCCTCGGTGTCGCCTTCGATATCGGCGATCAGGCGGCGGCCGACCGTCTCCATGTCGAGGAAGGCCAGCTTGTACTGCAGGGTCCAGAACGCGGCCTTGAGCATCATGGTCAGGCCGACCTCGCCGCGCCGACGCAGATAGGCGATCCACTGCGAGCCGCTGCTGACCTGAAGGAGCGTCTGATCGACGTCGAAAAAAGCCGCCACGCGCGGGCTACCGGACGGACGAACCGCCGCCCCAGCAGGACTCGAAGCGGCGGCGCTACCCTCGGCAGCAGGCGCGGCATGGCTGGCTGCGCGATCGGCCATTGGCCGTGCGGCGCTGGCTGGTGTGCCTTCCGGCGAGTGCATCGCAGAAGCCGTCCGATTCATCGGCTACCGCTCGTATCGCCGACGGAGCTCAGGGCGGGCAGCGAGCGCACCACCAGGACCGGACAGGGCGCGCTGCGTACCAGGCGCTCGGCCACCGAGCCAAGAAACAGGTGCGAAAGTCCACGCCGATCGTGCGTGCCGACCACCAGCAGGTCGCCCTCGATGCTGCGGATCAAGCTGTTGAGCGTCTCGGGCAGCAGACCGAATAGCACCCGCCCGGCAAGCTGCAGGCCGGGGCGCTCGCACATGCCGACCAGCGCCTGCACCTGATGGTTGGCGGCCCGCATGCGCGCCTCGTTGATCCGCTCGGCCCAGTCGGTGGGCAGGCCTTCGAGGGCATAGGCCTCCATGCTGGCCGGGGTCGGCGTCGGCTCGATGGCGTGCACGACGGTCACGCGGGCGCCCGTGGCCTGCGCCAGATCGAGCGCGCTCAAAAGCGCCTGGCGTCCGGGGTCGACCGCGCCGCTGCGCTCGGCCCCCAGGTCGATCGCCACGACGATATGGCGCGGCAGGAGCGGCAGCGACTTGGCATGGCTTGGCTCGGTGGCGATAGCATGACCCGCCGTGCACCAGCCGCGATACCCGCCGGCCAGCGAGCGCACGCGGCGATAACCAAGGCGAGCCAGCGAGTCCGCCGCCAAGGCCGAGCGATAGCCACCGCCGCAGTAAAGGACGATGTCGCTGTCCAGGTTGGGCAGGATGCGCTCGATATCGCGCTCCAGAATGCCGCGCCCGAGGTGCTGCGCCCCTGGGATGTGCCCGGCCTGCCACTCGTGATCTTCGCGCACGTCCAAGAGGTGCAGAGCCGCGGCGCCAGACCGTCCTGACTCGCGCAGCCGAGATAGGAGCTCTTCCGCCGAGAGCTCTTGGATGCGGCTGCGTGCTTCCTCGCTAATTCGCAAGAATCCTGGGGAGTGCTGCATACGGGAACGCTACCGCATTTCGCCCAGCCGGGGGAGCCGATCTATGGCTATGCTGCGCGGCCTCGATGACCCAAGCAGCAGGCGACGATGCAGCAGGCGCAGCGGCGGCGATCTGGGCTGACTACCGCTCCCTGGCGAGCCGTATTGATGACTTCTTTGCCGCGGTGCAGGCTCGCCATCCGCAGGCCCTGCACTGCCAGGCGGGCTGTGCCGGCTGCTGTCAGGAGGGCCTGTCGGTGTCGGCGATCGAAGCGGCCGCGATTCGCAACTATCTGCACAGCAGCCCGCCAGAGCTGCGACGGCAGATCGCGCGACAAGCCCAGGCCGCACAGGCGCCTGACTCGGTCGCCAACCCAGCGGCCAGAGACCCTCTCCCGCCGCGCTCCTGCGTATTTCTGGATGCGGCCGAGCAGTGCGCGATCTATCCGGTGCGGCCGCTGTTCTGCCGCAGTCAGGGGCTGCCGCTGGCCTACGCCAAAGAGCTCATCCCGGCCGCGGCGCTGCGCTTCTCGGCTCGCGATGGGCGCGCCGTCGTCTGCTGTCCGCTCAACTTTGCCGCCGCAGCAAGCGATCCAGTAGGCAGCGCTCAGAGCGGCCCCAGCCTGCCCGGTGCCGCCGATATTCTCGACGCGCAGCGCATCGATCTGGTGCTGGCTCTGCTCAACCGGCGCTTCCTGGCAGCCAGCCACGCCGGCTCTCTGAGCGAGGCCGATCTGGCGCCGGCAGCGATCGCTCGCACCCCCTTGCTGGAGCTGGCCAGCGACGCGACCTGCGGCCCACAAGGCTGACCCGGGCGACTCTGGTCGCAGCCAGCGCGGCGGCGGTCGGGCAAGCGATCCAGCGGCTGTGGCCCGGCCGAAGGCGCAGCGCCGATTGAAGGTCTGCGCCGGAGACTGCGTCTAGGCTGTACAAGCGCTTTCGCTCTGCCTCACAATCAAGCGATGGACGGTCGCGCCGCGCTGCCATGGATCGGCAGCCAGCGCAAGGGTTCGCCGTCGCACAGGGTGGATAAACGCCATGAAGTCCCAGAGCTTTGAGGGTGGGATGCCTGCCGACTTTTTCGCGCTAGCGCGGCGCGCCGCGCTTTGTTCTACGTCACGCCGCAGGGCTCGCGGGGGCCGCGCCGGAGCACGTTCTCCTCTGACTCGCCTGCTGTGGCTGGGCATCGGCTGCGCGCTGCTGCTCCTGGCGCCGAGCGAGAGCCGCCAGGCTGGGCCCACGGTGGCGACGGCCAGCGCCAAGGCCAAGAAAGCCAAGAAGAGCGCCGCCTCGGCCCAGATGGCCAAGCTGCTGGAAGCGCAGGGCCAGGGCGTCATGCAGTGTGCGGTCAAGCAGGCGCTCGACAAGGGCGCTAACAGCGTCAGTATCGACGCCAGAGTAACGGTGAATAACCGCGGCCAGGTCATCAACGTCGTGGTTACCGCCAAGGTCGACAAGGGCGACCCCAAGCCGGTGCGCGACTGCATCGATACCCTGATCCGCGCCATCAAGTTCCCGGCCAGCGAGGCCCCGCTCACCGAGATCCAGCGCGACTGGACGATCCAGTAGCCGCAAGCTCGCCGCGCTGCGCCCCTCGGCTCAGGCGCCAGGCGGCGTCACAAAGTGGGCCGTGCTGGCTTGGATGCGCCAGACTCCGTTTATCTTCTTATATTTATCGCTATAACTGCCATAGAGCTGAGCCGGTTTAGAGCCGGTATCTCCATTTGGCACATAGTAAATTAGAAAGTACCAGCTTCCGCTCGCTTCTGTGCCATTAATCTCCAGGATCGGGCTTAAAATATAGTGCATGCTCCACGCCGTCGCGGCTGGCAGCGTAGACTCAAATGCAGTGATCAAGCTCTGCCGCCCGGCAAAGTGGCCAAACGATCCTAGCTCCAGCGATCCGTCGTCGGTAAACAGGTTCGCCATGGCCAGCGCCGAGGCGGACCCGGGCTGGTTGAATACGGCATCGGCACAGCGCGCATACAACGCTTTTAATTCTTTAATCGCTTCGCGGTCATCATGGACACTCATCTGTTCCCCCAGGTGAATGGTTGAAGAGATACGCGATGAGTGTACTGCGAGCGGTCACGCAGCGGCAGCCCTAAGCCCGGGAGCGCGGCACAATTCCGGGGCCGCGGCCGGCGCGACCTCGGGGTCCCTCCGGGCCGCCCCGGAGGGGTCAGAGTAGTCGCCGCAGCCCTACGCTGCCGACGGTAACGTGGGCCGATGTCGGTGGCCGCGGCACCGCGTTGGCAGCCTTGACCTCTGACGGGAAAGTCATCTAGACTCAGCAGCTTGGGAGGCCTGTTGTCTCTCGTCCGGTTAGTGCCGCGTGCCGAACCCAAGCAATAAAGAAAAGTACATTGCCCAAGCCCAGAAGCTGGTCGAAAAAGGCCAGTTCGACAAGGCGATTCGGGAGTACTTGAAGGCGGTTGCGGAAGACGACAGTGACATCCGCACCTGGATCCGCATTGGCGACCTCTACGTCAAGCAAGGCCAGAAGGCCGAGGCGACGGAGAACTACAAGAAGGTCGCGCAGCTATATCGCCAGGCCGGCGACAGCGACAAGGCCGCGGCGGTGTATCGCCAGATCCAGGCCATCTCGCCGCAGCTTCCCGAGGCCTACGTGGCGCTGGGCGAGATCCTGCGCGATAGCGGTCGCGGCGCCCAGGCCGTAAGCCAGTACGAGCAGGCGGCTGACCTGCTGACCCGCCAGGGCAAGCCGCGCGAGGCGCTGCTCTGCGAGCAGGCCATCGTCGATCTGTCGCCGGACAGTGTGTCGCGTCGCATCCGACTGGCCGAGCTGTACTCGCGCCAGAACATGTACACCGACGCAGCGCGCGAGTTTGCGGCGGCGGCGATGCAGCTCCGACAGGCCGGCCGCACGGAAGAGTTCATCAAGGTGGCGGAGCGCCTGCTGTTTGTCGCGCCCGACAACACCGAGATCATCAAAGAGCTAGCCCGCTGCCACATTGAGGGCGGCGATGGTCCACGGGCACTGACCCGGCTGCAGGCTGGCTTTAACCTCAACAGCAAAGACGCCGAGCTTCTCGACCTGCTGTCGCAGGCCTTCGTGCTGCTCGGCAAGCCGGACAAGGCCGTCGCCGTGCTCAAAGAGCTGGCGCATATCTACACCGGTCGCGGCGTCTCGACGTTTGCGGTCTACCAGCGAATCCTTCAGCTGTCTCCCGAGGACAGCGAGGCCCGAGCCGGGCTGACGCAGGCCGCCGGGCTGAAGCACACCGAGTCGATGACCGGCTCGCTGCGCGCCATGATCCTCAGCTCGCCGGCGATTGGGGCCGGGGCCTCCCCGTCGGGCGGGACGCCACTGACGGCGTCGATGATGTCGAGCCGCTTGGTGACCCCGGCGGCCGGCACAGCGATGGCGGCAAAGTTCACGCCAGCCGCCGGCACGGCGATGGCACAATTGGGCCAGGGGCCAGGTCAAGTGGAAGACGAAGCGGCGAACATCATCGCCGAGACCGAGTCATTTCTGCGCTTTGGACTGACCAAGCGCGCCCTCGAGCACTTGCAGGGGGCGCTCAGCCAAAACGCTGACCTAAAGCCAGTGCGCGAGCGACTGGTGAAGCTCTACGAGTCGATGCGCGAGTACAAAAGCGCGATCTCGGAGCTTCGCGTGCTGCTTAGCCAGTGCAGCGACGTGGGCGAAGAGGTCCGCTACCTGCGCGAGATCCTGCGACTGGATGATCGCGATCAGTCGGCGCAGCGGCGGCTGAAAGTCATCACCGGCACGCACCGCATCGACCTATCGCAGTTCGATGAGCCGGATGAGCCAGAGATCTCGCTCAGCGATGGCGAAGACGAAGCGCGACGCGGCTTTACGGCCTCGGATCGCAACACCTCGGAAGTGCCGATAGCCGACTATCGCGAGATCGTCGAGAGCCAGCGCTCGACGCCCGAAGCCGGCGATGGCTGGGGCACCGATGATGCCGCCTCGACGTCCGAGGTGCCGGTCGCTGACTTCAAGCAGTACGTCGATAAGTCCAAGCCGGATGCCCAGCTTGACCCCGCCAAGAGCGGCGAAAACCGCAAGCTCAGCCCGCGTGGCAAGAGCGAGCCCTCGCGCCCAGATAGCGCCGTCCCCGTCGAGATGGGGGTGCAGCCGACCCGGCCGAACCCGCTGCAAGTCGAGGCGGTGGCCGAGCAGATGGCGCTGACCAGCGGCACGCTGAAGGATGAGCTGGCCGAGGTCGATTTCCTGCTGCAGCAGCGCAGCCTGCAAGAGG
This sequence comes from uncultured Myxococcales bacterium, assembly GCA_964628555.1. Classification (GTDB taxonomy): domain Bacteria; phylum Myxococcota_A; class Polyangia; order Palsa-1104; family JAEUJZ01; genus JAEUJZ01. The sequence goes on from CAZVMD010000123.1 coordinate 11,030, forward strand.
CGCGGGGACGCATCGACAAGCTGCTGGTTCGCTACCCGCACAGCAAGTCCGTCCAGGCCCGGCAGGGCCGCCTGCAAGAGCTCTTGAGTCAGGCCAACTCCGACGAGGTCGTCATTGACGTCGATATGGAGGATGTCCGCGAGGAAGTGATCCTGCCGGCTCCGTCGCAGGCCAGCCTGCCGGTCGACTTTGCCTCGCAGCTTTCGCCGCCGAGCTCGCAGATCTCAAGTCCGGTCGCCAAGCCAACCGCCGAGCTGCGGCGCACGATTCCTCCCCCGCTGAGCAGCCCGACGCTGCCGCGCCCGCCGGGAGCCGAGCTGCGGCGCACGATTCCCCCCCCCAGTGCTCCGCCGATCCCTGGCTCAGCAGGAAGCCCGATCGGCAGCAGCGGCTCGATTACTGGCGAGCTACGTCGCACCCTGCCGCCAGAGTTTGCACCGACCAACCTGCCCTCTTCGACCAGTGTGCGGGCTTCGCAGCGCAGCCTGCCGCCGCCACCCCCGCGCCCCAGTCGCATCATGAAGGCAATCTCGCTGACGCCGCCCGACGCGCTGGGGGCCTCGGATGGCGTGCCCAAGGACGTCATCCCGCAGGAGTCCTCGGGAGCGTTTCGGGCCGGTGTCGCGCTGCGCAACCGCGGCCAGTACGAGCAGGCGATCAGCGAGTTCGAGAAGTGCCTGGGCGATGAGCGGCGAGCCGCTCGCGCGACGCTGATGATCGGCCTGTGCCACCGCGATCAGAACCGCGTGCGCGATGCCATCGAGGCCTTCAAGCTGGGCATTCACATGCCGGGGGTGGGCGACGGTGATCTGGCTGAGCTGAACTACCAGCTCGGCCGCTCCTACGAGCTCTTGTCGGACGCCCGCGAAGCGATTCACTTTTACACTGCAGCGACCAAGCGCGATGGGCGCTTCCGCGACTCCACCGATCGCATCGCGGCCCTGCAGAAGAGCCTGCCGCCACGCTAGCCGCGCTCGCTCTTTCGTCGCGGCCAAGCCGCGCCTAGGGCGGGCACTCGGGAGCCGAGCTGGGCGCAGCCAGACCGGGGGGTGCCGCGGCGCAGATGCGGCAGTAGGGACGATCGCCGAAGGCCTGCTGCCACTCCGACAGCGACAGGTTGCGTCCAGCCCGGGCACAGGCGCGAGCCGGCCAGGCCGACTCGTCAAGCTCCCAGCGCCACAGCAGCTCACCGTCGCCCGAGAGCAGCTGGCGAGCTGCGCCAAAGCCCAGCGCCACGACTGGCCGGTGGTGCGCCCGCAGCGGCCGACCAAGCGGCTGTCGCCGCTCGACATCCCAGATTACGACCTGGTGATCGTCGCTGCCCGAGGCCAGGAGCGCTCCATCGGCGGAAAAGCTAAGGCTGATGACGCGGGTCCGCTCTTGCAGCAGCGGCTCGCCATGCGGCGTCAGGCAGCCACTCGAAAGCGGCGTCCACAGCAGGATGCGCCCATCGTCGCCGGCCGACGCCAGCCGATCCCCCGATGGGCGCAGCACCAGGCTGTTGATGGCATCGCGGTGCGGCAGGGACGCAGCATCGGTCCCCGACGTACACAGGCGCTGCCCCGAGGCGCTGTCAAAGCTCAGCAGCGAGCCATCAAAGCCACCGCGCCACAGCACACGGCCATCGGTGCTAAAAGCGAGCGCGGTGACGGCCTGCGCCGCCCGGGCAAAGCCAGCCACCGTCGCCGCCCCCACCGCCCCCGCCGTACCGAGCCACAGGGGGGTGCCGCTTGTGGTGTCCAGCCAGGCCAGCGTGCCATCGGCATAGCCCACAGCTAAGCGCTCGCCAGACGGTGTCAGGGCCAAGGCGGTGACCGCACCCAGCTTGCCCGCATAGCGGAAGCGCGGTCGTCCCAGCCCGTCCGCCAAGGCGAAAAAGACCACGCTCCCGTCGCTGCTTCCCGAGGCGAGGAGACGGCCATCGCGAGTTTGCGCCAGCGCCCGAACGGCGCGCGAGTGGACCGCCACCGCCGGCTCGGGCTGCGACTGCGCGAGCTGAAACAGCCGCAGCCCGCCGGCCGAGTCGCCGAGCACCGCTTGTCGCCCATCGCCGGCCAGCGACAGCGCGCTCACTGCGACGGGCGTTCGCCGGCGCTGCACCTCGGGATGAGCCGCGACGTCCCACAAAAGGATCTGGCCATCACTGCCACCGGCGAGCAGGCGCCCATCGGCTGCGAAGCTGCAGGCGAGCAGGCCGCCGCGATGGGCCGGAAAGGACAGCGGCGGGCTCGGCGGCCCGGCAGTGAGCGACAGCGTCAGCCGACCCTGCAGGCCGCAGGCCGCGAGGAGCTGACCGTCGGGACTATAGCTAATCGCGCTCAGCCACTCCTTGCGATCGATCACGTCTGGCCCGCTCGGCTCGCCGCTCTGGCTGTCCCACTGCAGCACCACGCCGTCTTCGCTGCTGGCGGCGAGGAGCTTGCTGCCCCGCCGCCAAGCCACGCTGGTGAGATAGCCATGCCGGCCCGGCAGGGGCCCCAGCAGCCGAGCGCCGCTCTCCGGGGTGTGCAGGCTGAGGGCGCCGCTAGTGCCCACCACCGCCAGGCGAGCGCCTGTCCCCGGCTCGTAGGCCAGCGCCGAGACCGTCTGGTTGACGCCGGTCGACCACTGCGCGAACAGGGGGACATCGGCGTGACGCAGATCCAAGAGCACGACCTGGCCATCGCCTGTACCCGCCGCTAGCTGCGTGCCATCGGGGCTGATGTCCAGGCTATGCAGCGAGCGCGCCGGAGTGGGGATGATCTGGGCCGGCCGCTCTGGCTGGCGCAGCGAAAACAGATACACCTGCCCGTCGAGCCCACTGGCAGCCGCGCGCTCTCCGTCGGGGCTGACCGCGACCGCGTTGATATCGAGCGGCAGCCGGCCGCGACCGGCCGGGCGATGCTGAGCCAGCAGGCGTCCCGCGGACACGCTGTAGATCAGCAGACCGGCGCTCCCGGCTGCCGCCACCAGCTGCTGACTGTCTCGGCTAAAGGCCACCCCCTGCACGCGCGGCGGGGCCGCTGCTCCCGCCCCTGCCGGCCCGGTGGGTACGGCGAGGAAGCGCAGGATGGTGGCACTGCCTTGCAGCGCATCGAGCAGCGCGCCGCGGGTCAGCGACTCAGCCCGCAGCTGAAAGGCGCGCGCCGAGAGGAGCAGCGCGGTATCCGGCTCGCTCTCGAGCTTCTTTTCGGCCTGCATGCTCAGCAGGCGGGCCTGGGCCGTGCGCTCGCCTTGCCGGGCTAGCTCGCGCTGCTTCTGCGCCCGCTCGGCACTGCGCAGCGCGACCAGGCTCAGGCTGCTCAGCGCCAGCAGCACAGCGACGATGGCCGAGGCCGCCCCGAGCCAGCGCCGCCGCTTGGCGCGCAGGCTGCGCCGAATCAGCGCCGCGATGGGAGCACCGAGCTCGCCGGCGTACTTCTGCCACAGCCGCTCGGCATAGCCGAGCTGCGGACCCGCCAAGAGCGTGCCAAAGGTCTCGTACTGCGCCTGCCACTGCGCAAGCTCGCGCACCTCCAGCAGGCGCGCACGATCGGCGCGCAGGAACTCCTGCAGCCGCGACCAGCGACGGATTAGCGCCTCGTGCGCGACCTCGATCACCGCCTGCCCCGCCTCCTCGCCCCAGACCAAGAGCCGGGCCGCGACAAAGCCCGACAGCACCGCTTGCAGGTCCGCCTCCGCCTCGGGGGCCTCGGCCACAAGCTCACTCTGCAGCGGCGCCAGCGGCACGCGCAGCCGCGTCTCGCCCCCCGCCACGGCGGTGACCCCGACCAGGCGCAGAAGCAGCCGACGCGCCAGCTCCTGCTGCGCCGCCGACAGCCCGGCGTACAGCCCCTCCGCACTGCCTTCGAGTGCCCCGGCGACCCCGCCGAGTGCCGCATAGGCTTCCTCGGACAGCTCGCGGCCGCGCCGGCTCTGCCACAGCTGATCGAGGACGTGCGACAGCAGCGGCAGCGCCCCCGGCTCACCGGACACCTCGCTGACCATGCGCTGCACCAGGCTGGGCGCGATGACTAGGCCGACCCGCTCAGCCGGCTCGCGGATCGCTTCGGCCAGGCAGTCGGGTCCAGGCTGGGCGACAAAGACGCGGTGCTCTTCGTCGTAGGCGATGCGATCCAGCCACAGCCCCTGCTCGTCGAGAGCGATCTCGCCGCAGCGACCGAGAAAATCGACGCGCAGCGTGACCACGCAGGACAGACCACTTTCGCCCTGACACAGCGCCCACAGCCGCTTGGCGAAGGCGCTGGCGGTGGCCGCCGACGCGCCGTGGGTAAACAGCTCTTCCAGCTGGTCGACGATCAGCAGAAAAGGCCGGCTGTCATCCTGACGCGAGGCCAGGGCGGCATCGAGCGCCCCAAGCGGCTCGGCCCCCGGCCGGATGACCGCCCACTCCCAGGCCCCGCCGAGTCCGGCCGCCGCGACCTGGGTCAGCTCCTGCCGCAGGGTGACCAGGGCGCTGCGCAGGACCGGCGAAAAGCCCGCGCCCCCGCCGGCCGGCAGCAGGCGCAGGAGCTCTGCCGCGGTGCGGGCCAGGGCATCGTCGCGCTCGCTGCGCTGGGCGGTGCCCAAAAGATCGGGCAGCAGGCCAGCCAGCACCACTGAGGACTTGCCGGTGCCGGAAGCGCCAGTGACCAGCAGAAAGCGCGGCCGCCCCTCGCTCTGCAGCCGCCGCAGCGCCGACAGCGCCTGCTGTCGCTCGGCCTGGCGACCGAAAAAGAAGCGGCTGTGGCGCGGCGAAAAAGCCGACAGGCCGCGATACGGCCGGAAGCTCAGCGGCCGCGTATCGTCGCCGTCTTCGGGGCAGGCGAACAGCTGCAGCGCCGCCCAGTCCAGGCTCATCGACTCGCGCAGCAGGCGAGCCCGGGCCGCGAGCACGGCCGCCTCCAGCGAGGCCGGCTGGGCCAGCAGCGCCTGATACAGCGCATCGGCCAGCAGCACCGAGCCGGCCACCGACAGCGGATAGCGCGAAGCCACCACGCTAGCGATGCCAGCCCGATGCAGGGCCTGCGCCACGCTGCCCAGCTGATTGCCCAGCGGCCCGCTGTTGGCGCTGTCGCAGGCCATCAGCACCACCAGACGCAGCGTGCGCGCGTACGGGGCCAGGACCTGGCGAAGCTGCGCCGCATCGACGGTAAAGGAGCCGCCCGCCTCGCCGTCATCCCAGCACAGGCCAAAGCTGCTGCCGCGCTGCGCGCCGTGACACAGGATGTGCAAGACCGTCGGGGCCAGCGCGGGCTGCTGCTCGCTCGCGGCCAGCGTCTGAGCCAGGCTAGCCAGGGAGACGCGTGGCAGGACGTCGGTCTGTTCGTCAAACGGCAGCTGGGCTGCGGCGCAGGCCGAGGTGATGGCCGCCAGGTGTTCCTGCACCGGCACCGCGCCGCCGGCTGCCGACCAGGCAAACAGGATGCGGCCACCGTCGCGGCGCAGCGACTCGTGGTCGTCGGCCGGCGGCGCGCTCTGGGTCTCGGGCCAGGCATAGCGCAGCAGCACTCCGGGCAGGGCGCCGAGGTGCAGGCCCGAGCCCGACAGCGCCAACAGCTCCCAGGGCAGCGCGTAGAGCTCAGCGGCGGCCAGGCGCAGCGTCACCACCACCTGCTCGCCGCGCGCCACCGCCGCGATGAGCTCCGCCTCGCTCTGGGCGAAGCGGGTGGTCGACAGCGCCGCTCGCAGCCGGCCGCCCAGCCGCTGGGCCAGCGCCGGATCGCGACCGGGTCGCCGTAGCGCTGCGAGCTCGGCCAGGAGCTCAGCATCCCAGCACAGCGTCGCCGACTCGGCCCCACCCAGCGCCGTGCGTAAGACGTACTCCTGCTCGCCGGCGGCAAAGGCAAAGGGGTCGTCGGCCTGTGTGCTGCGAATGATCTCTAGGCTGAGCTGCATGGCCGCGGATGACGGCGCCGACGCCCTCCCTGTAAGACCCTAACAGTCGCTGTCGCGATACCGACTGTGGGTTGCCTACAACACTGCTGTCGAAAAAACATACAGCTCTTTGTGTGAATATAAATATACGATTACAAGTCTCCTGAGTACGGCTACTCGTGCGATATCCCCTCCTATCTACATATGGATCCCGTCATGACCGACCATCCCCTGTCCTCGCCGTCTGCCGTCGCCCCCCGGCCGGACCTGGCTGCCGAGCTCTCGCCCGAGCTGCCCGAGGACGAAGAGTACTCGCCCTCGGATCCGGCCAGCCTGGATGTGCCGATCCTCTATGTCCGCTTGCTCGACGAGCAGCTGCAGCCGCGGCGCCACCTCAGCGTCGAGGTGCAGGGGCGGGCCGGGCGGCAGACGCTGCGCAGCGATGGCGACGGCGTGCTGTTCTGCGACGGCTGCGACCCCGGCGCCTATACCCTGTCGGCCCAGCTGAAAGATGGCCTACACGTCGTGCGCGTGCACTCTTTATCGTTAATCGATCTCGAAGAAGATCGAAGCCCATATATTGCAATATTGTGAATTATTAATAATCAACACAACCACTTTATTCACGACCAAAGGCCCTATGTCGAGCTACAGCGAGCGATATCAAACGCCGAGCCCTCTTTACCCCCAGCCGAGCGCCACCTCGCTCAGCCGACTCCTGGCCAGCTGGGAGACGCTGCGGGCTCTGGACCACGACGGCTATCGCACCAGCGCCGCCTCGCCGCCCAGCACCTGGCTGGTCGACATCGACTGGGAGGGGCGCAAGACGCATCGCTCGCCGGGCCGCGGCACCACCTGCTCGCCGTTTACCACCCAGGCCATCGCCATCAGCTACAGCCCAAGCGACGGCGAGCCCTACGCGCCGACCCTGTGCGACGGGCGGCGGCTGCCGTTTCTGTTCTCGCAGCTCACAAACGGCGTGCTCCGCCGCGGCGTGCCGGCCTATGACCGGCTGCTTGCTGAGTTCGGCGCCACGCTGGCTGACAACACCTGGCCGCGCTCGGTGATCTTCTTTAACCTCGGCCGCGCCGTCGAGCGCAGCGAGCTACGACGCGGTGACTGCGTCCATATCGAGTGGCTGAGCGGCGGCGGTCACGCGGTCTTCGTCTGGGATGTTCACCTCAACGCGCGCGGCGAGGTCGATGCCTTTCAGTACGTCTCGGCCAACGGCAAGATGGCGGCCGGCGGCAGCGGCGGCGGCATCGCGATTGGCGGCACCACCGACGGACGCGGCGGCTTCATCCGCCTGGCCAAGACGACCGAGGGCACCCCGCGCTATCAAGCCGCACGCACGCCGCTGTTCCAGGACGACGAAGGCTACGTCGAGCACGGCCTGTGGGTGACCTGGGATCCCGAGGTCGCGGCGCGCCCGCTGCCTGGCCTGCGCCGGGCCTCGACCCGCCGCCCGACCCTGGTCAAGCGCATCCTCGCCGCCCGGCTGTTCGGCATCGACGGACGCGGGGCGCCGCTGTTCGCGATGGGCGAGCCGGCCCAGCCCAGCGAGCGGCCAGCCCCCCTCGCCGCGAGCCCGCCGCAGAGCTCGACGGTTGCCGCCACCGCCACCGCCGCCGAGCGACCCGAGCCAGCCGGAGCCAGCCTTGGCATCGCCACCGCGAGCTCGCCGGATATCGCGCTGATGCAGAAGCAGCTTCATCTGCTGGCGCAGCTTGAGTGGATTGCGCAGGATCCCGGGACCGTCGACGGCAAGCTGGGGCCGCACACCCGACGCTCGCTGTCGTCGTTCCAGCGCGCCTATGGCTTGGAGGAGAGCGGCCGGCCGACGCCGCTGTCGCTCGAGCGCTTGGCCCGCATCTATCAGTCGGCTCTGGATGATCCGCGCGCCCGCCTGTTTGTCGCCGCCAGCAGCCCGGGTGCCAAGTCCTTCGCCGGTCCGCTCGACGACGAGCCGCAGGCCGCCGTCTATCTGTATTTCCGCCACGGCGCCGCCCGCCCGGGTGACCCGATCCACATTGTCGCGCACGGCGCCCTGCCCGCCTCGCCCTTTTCCCTGGTGCTGCACGACGCCGACAGCGGCGAGCCGCTCGCCGATACCCCCGCGCTCACCGCCGAGCCACTTGGCCAGCGTGCTGCTGTGACGCTGTCCGTGCCCGCCCGCCCGCCGGGCACCCGCCTACAGGTCCGCGGCCTCGGCACCCGCAGCGAAGCCCCCCTACTCATCGTCGGCCCCGCCCCGCGCAGCCGCAGCGGCCAGGCGTTCGTAAGCCGCGACGGCTCGGAAGCCGGGCCGGTGGGGCTGGAGGAGGCGGTA
>CAZVMD010000124.1:0-19191 GCA_964628555.1 uncultured Myxococcales bacterium
ACCTGCAAGCCGCCGCCGGCCTCGCTGCCGCTCACCAGTCGGGGCTGATCCACCGTGACTTTAAGCCCGAAAACGTGCTGATTGGCGACGATGGGCGGGTGCGGGTGCTGGACTTTGGCTTGGCGCGGGCGCTGGCTCAGACCGCGGGCGAGGCCAGGGCGGGGGAGCTCAGCGACGACGGCGTGGCGGCGGTGAGTAGCCCCGGCGGCTCGCGTCGGCGCCTGACCCAGGCGGGGGCGATCATGGGCACGCCGGGCTATATGTCGCCTGAGCAGGTGCTGGGCGGCGAGGCCGATGCGCGCAGCGATCAGTTCAGCTTCTGCGCCGCGCTGTATGAGGCGCTGTACGGCACGCTGCCGTTTCCGGTCAGCAGCTGGGAAGCCTTCGAGGCGAGCGCGCGCGAGGCCCGCCTGCCGGCCGTGCTGCCGCGTCCGCCGGCGGGAATCGAGATCCCTACGGTCATCGAGCGGGCCCTGCGCCGCGGGCTGTCGCGCGATCCGGCAGCCCGCTTCGGCTCGATGGCCGAGCTGAGCGCGGCGCTCGAACAGGGGCTGCGGCCAGACGCCGACTCCGAGCGGACGCGGCGCATCAAGGTGCGCGCGGTCCTGTGGTTCGCTGGGGTCTTGGGCGGGCTGATTGGGCTGCGGCGGCTGTTGCTGCTGCGGTCCACCGGTCCGGATCTGCGCGGTGCGGTGCTGATGGCCTGGGCCATGCTGCTGGCCTTCCTGGCCAGCGTCTACGTCGCCCGCAGCCTGATTCGTCGCCAGCCCGCCTATCGTCAGTTCGCCTTCTTTGTTACTGCGATAACCAGCCTTATTGCCGTTAATCGCACGATTGCTTGGTTTACCCAGATGACCCCCAATTACTATATGTTGCTTGAGCTGGTGGGGGTCATCTCAATTCTCTTGTACGACCTGCCAGCGGCGGGCCGGCGGCAGATCTGGGGAATCCTGATCTGCCTGCTGGTGATGCCGCTGCAGATCTGGCTACCCGAATATCGCATAATTCATCTTAACTTCGCTTACTTTTCATTGGTATACATATCTGGCTATTTAAAATTGAAATCTATAGCGCAGGGGAAAGGGACCTAGTCAATGTCATAGGCGCCTATTGAACCGCTCGGCGGGGGGCGCCAAGATCGGGCTATCCTGCGCCACGGGGGACGGGGCTGGCCGGGCGGGTCTGGCCGGCTCGCTTTGGGGGGTCGGGGACGAGGTCGTGGCGCCGAGCCGCACAGGTTTGCCATGACAGAAAACGATCACGCAGACGAGTCGAAGAGCCCGTCCCAAAATCGCGCGGCCCCGGATCAGGCCGAGCTAATCCTCGGCCGCATCCGCGAGGCGGTGGTCATGACCGATCTGGCCGGCATCATCACCTACTGGAACGCCGCCGCGACGCGGATGTTCGGCTGGTCGGCCGAGGAGATGCTGGGGCGGCCCTACGCCAGCCGCTTCCCGAGCGAGCGGCAGGCCTGGATCAGCGCCGAGATCATCGAGCGCGCCGCCGGGAGCGAGTGGGACAGCGAGTACCTGGACCTGCGCAAAGATGGAACCTCGATCTGGATCCGGGCTCAGGTGCGCCTGATCCACGACGCGGCCGGTCAGCCGATCGGCATCCTGGGGATCTCGCAAGACATCACGGCCCAGAAAGAAGCACAGCACGGCATGCTGGCGCAGGAGGCGCTCGAGCGCGCGGTGCTGGACTCGGTGTCGGCGCATATCGCGGTGATTGACGCCGACGGGATCATTCGGGCGGTGAATCGCGCCTGGTCGCGCTTTGCCCAAGATAATGCGCCGCCGGGGAAGTCGCACACGCCGCAGACCGACATCGGTGCCAGCTATCTGCAGGCCTGTCGCGACAATGGTCGACCGGGCGACAGCACCGACGCCGCGAGGGGCATCCTCGACGTGCTGCACGGCCGCCGGTCTTCTTTCGAGCTGGAGTATCCCTGTCACTGCGGCAGCGTGCGGCGCTGGTTTCGCATGACGGTAACGCCGCTTGAGCACCCAGTCGGCGGCGCAGTGGTGGCGCACACCGACATCAGCGAGTACGTCCTGGCCGAAGAGAACAGCCGACAGCAGAGCGCGCGGCTGCAGCTAGCCCTGCAAGCGGCGCAGATGGGCGTCTGGTCGGTCGATGCGCAGAGCGGTGAGGTCAGCTATTCCCCCGAGGTCGAGCAGATCCTGCGCCACGCCCGCATTCCGTCTGAAGTCGCGCGCCTGCGCGAGCTGGTGCCTCCCGAGGACGCCGCGCTGATGGACGCCAAGATGGCGCAGTGCATCGCCGAGCGTGGACGCTTTGAGGGCAGCTTCCGAATCATCCGCGAAGACGGCGCCGTGCGCTGGCTGCACAACTATGCGCAGGTGCAGCTATCGCGCAGCGGGCAGCCGCAGCGCGTGGTCGGCACCGTGCAGGACATCACCGAGGCGCGCCTGGGGCGCATGGTGCTGCGGCGCCAGAACAGCATCCTGCAGCAGATCGTTCAGGGCGCGCCGCTGTCGCAGATCCTGCGTGACATCGCCCACCTCATCGAAGACTACGTGCCGGGCATCCTGTGCTCGATCCTGGTGCACGATCACCGTCGCGGTGTGCTAACTACCGGCGCCGCGCCCTCGCTGCCTGCCGCGTACAACGCCGGTGTCGAAGGGCTGGCGATTGGGCCGCACAATGGCGCCTGCGGTGCGGCGGCCTTTGGCCGCAAGAGCGTCCTGGTGCTGGATATCGCGAGCGATCCGCTGTTTGCCGACTATCGCCAGCTGGCCTTGGCGCATGGCCTGCGCTCCTGTCTATCGCTGCCGATTCTGTCGGGGGATCGCCAGCGCGGCAAGAGCGAGCGCCTGCTTGGGACCTTCGCGATTTATCGCCGCACGGTTGAGGATCCCGATGGGGCCTTTGCCAGCTTCGCGGCGGCGGCTCGGCTGGATGAGCCAGCGAGTGTCCTGGTCGGAGCGAGCGCACCGATGATGCTCGACAGCGACGATGGCGAAGGCTGGAACTTCGATGGACGCAAAGCTCTGGCTAACGCTGTACACCTGGCCGGCCTAGCCATCGACCGACAGCAGACGCTGCAGGCGATGCAGGCCAGCGAGGAGCGCTTCCGCCTGCTGGTCGATGGCATCACTGAGCATGCGCTGCTCTTGGCCGACCGCGACTTTCGCATTCGCGCCTGGAACTCGGGTGCCCAGCGCATCTTTGGCTATAGCGAGGACGAAGCGATCGGCATGCACGTCGAAGAGCTGTCGTTCGAGGAAGAGCGCGGCAGCGAAGAAGTCGCGCAGCGCCTGCAGCACCTGCAGCGCGAGGGGCGAGTCGAGTTTGAGGGCTGGCGGCGGCGCAAGGATGGCTCGCGCTTTTGGGGCTCGATGCTGGGCAGCGTGCTGCGCGAAGAGGATGGCAGCACGCGCGGCATTGCCATCGTCATCCGCGACCTGACCGAGAAGCGACGCCTGGAAGAGCGGCTGCAGCAGTCGCAGAAGATGGATGCGATCGGTCGGCTCGCCGGTGGCGTGGCGCACGACTTTAACAACCTGCTGATGATCATAAATGGCTACGCCGAGCTCTTGAGCAGTCACCTGTCGGCCGTGCCCGAGCTCTCGGAGGCGGCGAACGCCATCCGCGATGCCGGCGAGCGCGCCGCGACGCTAACCGGTCAGCTGCTGGCCTTCAGTCGCAAGGCCATCGTCGAGCCCAAGCTGCTGGATCTCAGCACCGTGGTTGGCTCGGCGGGGCGGATGCTGCAGCGGCTGCTGGGGGAAGACATCCGGCTGAGCATGCAGCTTATGCCGCAGCTTGGCCGGGTCACGCTCGATCCCGGGCAGCTCGATCAGATCCTTTTGAACCTGGCGGCCAACGCGCGCGATGCCATGCCGACCGGCGGCTCGCTGCACATGGAGACCGCGGCGGTCGAGATCGATGAGCACTCCGGCGTCGAATTCGGCTCGCTGCGTCCTGGCTCCTATGCCCAGCTGTCGTTCCGCGACAGTGGGGCTGGCATGCCGGAAGAAGTGCGCCTGCATCTGTTCGAGCCGTTTTACACCACCAAGCAGCTTGGCAGCGGCACTGGCCTGGGGCTGGCGACGGTCTATGGCATCGTGCGACAGGCTGGCGGGGGCATCCAAGTCGACAGCGCGCCCGGCCGGGGCACGCAGTTTCGCATCGTCTTCCCTGTCGTGCTGCGGCACAGCGTGAGCAGTCCACCGGTCACCTCGGTGGTGCCTCACGGCAGCGAGACCATCTTGGTGGTTGAAGACGAAGATGCAGTGCGCCAGATCGTGCTGCTCTCGCTGCAGATGATCGGCTATCGCGTGCTCTCGGCCTCGTCGGCTCGCGCCGCGCTGGAGATCGCCGCCAGCCACCCCGGACCGATCCACGTCCTTCTGACCGATGTCGTGATGCCCGAGCTAGGCGGGCGGGCTCTTTCGGAGCGTCTGCGGGCCCAGCGGGTCGAGACCAAGGTCCTTTACATGAGCGGCTACACCGATGATGCCGTCGTCCGCCACGGTGTCGAAGCGGCCACCGTCGCCTTCCTGCAGAAGCCGTTTACGCCGCAGGGCCTGGCCAAGAAGCTGCGCGAGCTTCTCGACAGCTGAGGCCGCGCTCAGCGCTACGGCATAAACGGCACCTCGGTGATGTAGCCGGTGATCTTCGCGGGGGCCGTCGAGGTGCCGCCGAAGTAAAGCCCCGAGGCCCACTTGAGCGCGCTGCCGGCGGTCGTGGCACAGGCGCGGGGCAGGGTAGCGCTGACGTGGATGGCGCGGCCGCGCACGCTGCCGCTGACCGCGAAGCGATACTGCGCGCCATCGATAAAGACGCGATAGCGCAGCGCTGCATCGGCCGCGAGGTCGGCCGCGTCGAGCGTAAACAGCGGCGCCGCCAGCCACAGGTGCTTGCTGTGGTTGTTGGCGTAGGCCGTGACTTCCAGCACCTTGGGCGTCGTGTCGAGGCGCCAGCGCCAGCCAAACATCGCACCATTTACAGCCAGATCCACCGTGCCGCAGTCGGACAGGCCGGGCAGCTTGTTCCAGTCGAGCTGATCGTCGGGCTGCATCGGCCGCGTGATGACATAGCTGGCCGAGCTGTTGAAGCGAAACGAGTAGTCGCGACCGGCTGTGCTGGTAAACCAGGCGAGCGGATTTCCCGTCGAGCCACCGCTGACGCGAGCGCTGTGGGCACCGACATCGATGGTGTAAAGCGCCCAGCCAGCGGCCAGCTGAGCGACCTCATCGGGTGTTAGCTCAGCGCTGGGCTCGACGACGGGGCTTGCTGGATCGCTGGGCAGCTCACTGGGGGGTGCGCCGGTCTCGCCGGTCGCTCCACAGCCCAGCATCATCCAGCTTAAAAGAAGACTGCCGCTCGCCTGAAGAAGGCTGGGGCCACTTATGCGCATGCCTGTGCTCTGCATGCCGCTAGTCTACGCTCGCCGGCCGCGCCAGCGTCAGGATCTTGGGCCTGGTGGTGCGGTTGCTAGCCGGCTTGAGGATCGATGTCGAACCACACCAGACCGTAGTCAAAGCACAGCTCTTCACCGCACTCGATGTCGCGCAGCGCGACCGCCGACATGGCATCGGGGATCGGACCGTCGATCATCTCGATGTTGGGCGTCGCTGAGTGGTTGTACAGCGCCAGGAAGCCCCAGGCGTAGCCCTTTTCCCGCCCCGGCACCTGGCTCATGGAAAAGATGTGATGGAGCATCGGGTTGTCGCGATGCTCACCCGGCGGCAGGAACTGCTCAGCGAACAGGCTGACCGGCGCCCACTCGATCACCGTGCCCCGGGGCAGGGCCCGCCGCGCGAAGACGCCGCGCCCCTTGCCGGGAATGCGCCGCCACTCCACGTTGGGGTGGTGCTGGTTGGCAGCGATCAGGGCATCGATTTCGGCATCTGTTGTGGCCATGATGAGCGAGGACATGCTGGCTCCGGAGGCCGAATATATCACTGATATTCGCGGCTTGGATACTGCCCGCTTCTGGTCGGTGCGAGGTCGGAGGCGGCGAGCTAGCGGGTGCAGAAAGACGCGGTGCCGAGCGCTGTGCAGCTTCCCCCCGGACAGTCCGCGGGCGCGCTGCAGCGCTTGGGGGCACAGACGCTGACACCGGCCGCGCTGCCCGGCAGTGTGAAGCCCAGACCGCCGAGCGGATTTTCGGTCTGGCACGAGAGGAGCGGATCGCTGCAGGGGTGGGTAGCGTCGCAGCGGGCCAGGCAGCGCGGGGCGGGCGGGGCCGGCGGGCTGACGCTGGCAAAAGCGGCGCAGGCGGCGCTGCTCGGGCAGTCGCTCTCGCTGGCGCAGGTGGCGCTGCACAGGCCGCGCAGCCCCAAAGCCAGGCAGCTACCCAGAGCGCAGGCCGTCGGATCGAGCGTGCCATCGGAGAGCGTGCAGGCAGCGCCAACCTCCCCGGGCAGGGCGGCAAAGCAGGCGCGAGCAAAGACATAGGCTCCGCCGGCCTTCTCGCCGCTCTTGAGGGTCGGTAGCTCGCGACACAGGAAGTCGGGGCGGCAGCCGGCATCTCCACCACAGCTGGGCACGCACTGCGGTAGTCGCCAGGCGTCGCTCGCCGCGCTGCCGCTCTTGCTGCGTGACAGATCGACGCAGGTCGTGCCGCTGGGACAGGCGGTGCCGTCGCAGCCCTGGCTGCACAGGCCATGGCTCAGCGCGCCGGGACAGCTGGTGCCGTGGCCGCACTGGCAGGTCCGGCTCTCGCACTGCTCGCCCTCGCTACACTGGCCACCAAGCGCGCCGGGCAGCACGTAGATAGTGCCGCTGGCCGTCGCTGTGCCGCCGGGACCAGCCACCCCGAGAGTGACTTGATAGGTGCCCGGCCGACTGAGCGTCACGGCCGGCGACTCGGCTCGACTGGTCGCCTCATCCAGCAGCTCGCCGTCCCCACCGTCGCCGTGTCCACCGTCGCTGAGCCCGGCATCGCCGAGCCCCAGATCGATCACCCCACCATCGCCCTGCACGCCGTCCGAGAGCCGCATGATCTGGAAGCGGTGCAGGCTGGCGCCGACCGCCAAGAGGTGCAGGCGCAGGCTGGCCGGCGCGCCGCTTACACACAGCGGCCGGCTGGCCGGGAAGCTCAGCTCGCGGCAGCCGCTGATGGTAAACAGGCCGGCGATGGCCGTGCTGCCACCGTCGCTGCTTGGGGTGGGCGATAGGCCGCCGGCATCGCCCTGGGCCGCGGTCAGCGAGATCGGCGGCTGCAGGCAGGCCCACCACAGCAAGCCGAGCCCGGACAAGAGCAAGCCAGCACCGACGAGCGACCGGCCATGGCCGGCCAGCTGGCGAGAGGGAGACGAAGATCGGCGACTCACGGCGCGAGTATAGCGTGAAGGCGCGACGCCAGTCGGGTGTAGCGCTGGAGGTCGCCGCTCTCGCTGACAGCGCGACGCAGGGCCCGCGGATCGCCGACCAGGACGACGAGCTTTTTGCCGCGCGTCACGGCGGTGTAAAGCAGGTTCTTGCGCAGCAGCGGATAGTGCTGCATGCACAGCGGCACCACCACCGCCTTGTACTCGCTGCCCTGGCTCTTGTGCACCGACATGGCGTAGGCGTGCTCGAGCTGATCGAGGGCCTCTTCTTCGTAGACCACCTCGCGCTCGTCATCGAAGCGGACGGCGAGCTGACCTTCCTCGGCGTCGAGGCTGCTGATGAAGCCGACATCGCCGTTCCACACGTCGCGCTCGCGATCGTTTTTGACCTGCATCACCTTGTCGCCAAGCAGGAAGTGCCGCCCGCCGCGCAGGAGCGTCTTTTTCGCGGCGATGGCAGCCAGCAGACCAGGCTGCAGGGCCCGCTGCAGCGCGCGGTTGAGCTCCTCGGTGCCGACCTCGCCACGGTGCATCGGCGTCAGGACCTGGATCTCGCTGCGCGGATCGAAGCCGAAGCGGCTGGGGATGCGCTCGCAGACCAGGCGCAGCACGCGCTCCTGCGCCTGGGCCGGCTCGGGCGCGGCGATGAAATAAAAGTCGCTCAGGCTGTCGTCGGGGGCGGCACTGGCGCTGCTCGGCGGCGACAGCGGGATCTGTCCGGCCAGGATGCGGTGAGCGTTCTCGACAATGCCCGAGCCCTCGGCCTGGCGAAAGATGTGCGTCAGGCGAGTGACAGGCAGCATGCGGCTCTCGATCAGATCGGCGAGCACGCGTCCCGGCCCGACGGAGGGCAGCTGATCGGCATCGCCAACCAGGACAAACGTCGCGCCGCGCGGCAGGGCAGAAAACAGCGCCAGGGCCAGCGACAGATCGAGCATCGAGGCCTCATCACAGACAAACAGATCGCCGGTGATCTCGCGCGTCTTTTTGCGATCAGCGCTGGCCGGATCCTGGCCCGGGCGCAGCTCTAGCAGCCGGTGCACCGTCGAGGCGCTGTGCCCAGTGGCTTCGCTCAGGCGCTTGGCGGCGCGGCCGGTCGGGGCGACTAAGCGGACCTCCATGCCGACGCGGCGGAAGGTCTGCACCAGGGCGCGGATGATCGTCGTCTTGCCTGTCCCTGGGCCGCCGGTGATGACACAGAAGGGGAAGCGCTCGACCTGTTCGAGGGCGCTGCGCTGGGCCGGGGCCAGGGTGAACGGCAGCTCATCCAGATGCAGCGGCGGCACGCGGCGGCGCTCGACGGTCAGGGCATCGACGATGGCGCGGGCCAGGGCCAGCTCAGTCCGGTGCATGGCTGCGCTGTACACCGCCGGCTCGTCGGCGCGCTCCTCTGACTCGGGACTGACCTCGATGGCGGCGCCGGGCAGCGACTCGCGATCGAAGACGATCTCGCCGCGGCTGATCAGGCTCTGCTCGGCCTCGGCCAGCGCTTCACTGGGCCAGCCGGCCGGCGTCTGCGAGTCGACGATCGGCTCGCTGGCCAAGAGCAGCAGCGTCTTTCTGTGCCACTCAGCGCGCGGCAGATAGCAGTGTCCACCGTCGGTGGCCTGCTCTAGCACATGGCGCAGCGCGGCGGCCACGCGCAGCGGCGAGGTCAGGGCGATGCCGAGGGCGCGAGCGATGCGATCCGCGATCGCAAAGCCGATGCCGCTGATGTCGCGCGCCAGGCCGTAGGGATCTTCTTTGACCCGCTGCACCGACAGGGCGCCGTACACCTTGCGGATGCGGGCGGCGTAGGCGGCCGAGATCCCCAGGCCCTGCAGGAAGATCATCACCTCGCGCTCTTGCCGACGCGAGCGAGCATCGGCGAAGGCGCGCTGGGCACGGCGCTTGCCCACCCCTTTGATGCCGGCGATGCGATAGGTCTCGTTCTCTAACACGGTCAGCGAGTCGAGGCCGAAGCGGCTGACGATGCGGCTCGACAGCTCGGGTCCCAGGCCGGACAGCGTCGTCAGATAGCGCTCGATGCCGGTCAGGGTCTGCGGCCCGATGGGCAGGGTCAGCTCGGCGCGTAGCTGGCGGCCGTGCTGGCTGTGGTGCTCCCAGCGCCCGACGACGCGCAGCGCCTCGCCGGGCTGCAGACCGGCCAGCGCCCCGACCACCGTGACCGGCGGACTGAGGATGGCGCGCGCCGCCTGGCCGTCGTGGGGATGCGCCTCGACCTCGATCACCGAGAAGTCGCCGTCGGGAGCGCTGTAGATGACGCGGCGCACCGTGCCCTCGATGCGGATCAGCGAGGGGTCGCTGGTCACCCAGGCCGGCAGCTCAGGCAGGCTGTCGCCCCCCGGCAGGGCCAGCGGGATCTGCTCACGGCTGGGCGAGCTAGCCTCATCGGTCGGCGCGGGGAACGGGGGCTGAGGAGAGAGCAGCGACATGGACATGCGTCTTCAGCGTCTTTTTCGGCTCGCCGAGCGCCGCCGCCTTGGTATCACATCCACCGCCAAGCTTCACCCCAACGATGACGCAATTGTCGGCCTGCTGCGGCCCCGGATTCCGCGCCGCGCGCTCAGCAGACCAGGGCGGCGGTATCGGGCTGCGGGCCGGGGTCGATGCTGCCTTCGGGGATCTGGCGCCGCAGCGCGCTCGTCGCTGCCTCGTCGGTAGAACGGCTACCGCTCAGCTCTAGGCCGTAGGCGAGCAGGGTGTCAGACCAGCTTGCGGCCTGGGCCAGCGCCGCCTGATAGCGGCTGGGAAAGCGCACGGCATCGTACAGCGCCGGGCGGGTAAACAGCTTCTCGTAGTCGGGCACCAAGGTGGCGCCGAGCGGGGTGGTCAAGATCAGGCGGTAGTCGTCAAAGCTGCCGGTCCAGCGACGAAAATCGCTCAGCGTGGGTGCCTGCCCATGGGTGTCGTAAAGCGCGTGGTAAAGGGCCGGCCACAGTGGTCCCCAGGCCTGGCCGCGCTGGCCACACAGCAGCGAAAAGTCGATGTCGAGATAGTTGTAGAGGAACAGCCGGCCCATCATGTCGATGCCGAAGCGCTCCTCGTGAAACAGGATGCTCTGGTACTTCTCGACCTCGTGGTGCTCTTGGTCTTTCGAGCGCCCGCTGCGCTGGCTGCGGCCCTGCGCCAGGTAGTTGACCAGGGGATGCATCGAGCGATCGACGGCGGCGTGGGCGATGTAGCCCAGGGCAAAGGCGATCAAGAGCTCCGCGCGCTCGCGGGCTGGCTCGGCCTGACCGGCGGCTCGCAGCGCCGCAAAGCCGGCCGCCATCAGGCGCTCTCCGACGGCAATCGGCTGCTGGTGGTGCAGCGTGTCGCCCCAGGGCGAGCTCTTTTGCGGCCGCCCCAGCAGGTAGTTGGCGACAGCCAGGCCGAAGCTCTCGAAGTAGGGCAGATCGACCAGCACCGAGCCGAGCCGAGCCGCTTCTCGTCGCGCACCAGCGGCCAAGCGTCGGGTACAGCGCAGCGGTCCCACAGCGATCAGATCATCCAGCGCGGATAAGTGAATCCCTTCGGCGGGCACGGTCAAAGTGTAGCGCAGCCTCGTCCTGCACAGCGCGGTAGCGTGCGCTCAGCTCGGCGAGCGGCACCGACTCGACCGTGGGGTAAAAGCTCAGGCCCGGCTCTTTGCGCAGCCAGGTGCGCTGTCGGCGCGCGTACTGCGTGGTCTTCTGCGTCAGCTGCTCGCGGGCGGCATCCTGGCCCAGCTCGCCGTCGAGAACCTGGCACAGCAGCTCGTAGCCCAGCGGCGGATCGCACAGCGGGCCAGATTCGCGCTGCGCCGCGACCTCGTCCAGCACACCTTGGGCGAACATCTTCTCGACGCGGGCGGCGATGCGGGCTCGGCCCAGCTCGGGTCCGGGATCGAGCCCGATGCGCAGGCTGTGATAGCGCGGCCCAGCGGCTCGCTCCTGCGCGTGCTCCGCGAACCACTGCGACTGCGTCTTGCCGCTCTGGGCGTAGATCTCCAGCGCGCGCTCGATGCGCACCGGATCGGTGGCGGCGATGCGAGCAGCGGCGGGCGGATCGATCTGGGCCAGGCGTGCATGCAGGGCGGGCCAGCCAAGCTCCGCGGCCTCAGCCCGTAGCTGGGTGCGCAGCCCGGGATCGGCGGCGGGGCCGGCAAACAGGCCCTCGCACAGAGCGCGCAGGTACAGGCCGGTGCCCCCGCACAGCACGGGAACGCAGCGGCGCGCCTGCAGCGAGGCCAGAGTCGCCTCGGCAAGCTCGACATACTGCGCCGCGCTGGCGGCTGGACTTGCGGGCAGCACGCCGATCAGGTGATGCCGGACTCGTGCCTGCTCCGCCGCGGTTGGCTTCGCCGTGAGCAGCGGCAGCCCGGCGCGGATCTGCAGGGCATCGCAGCCGACGATCTCGGCCGCTTGCCCGGCTTGCTGCAGCGCCTCGGCGATGCGCAGGGCCAGCTCGGTCTTGCCACTGGCCGTCGGTCCAGCGACGACCAGCAGCACCTGGGAAGAGTGCAGGCGCCCGCCATAAAGCGGCGTGTGGTCTGGGCAAGTCGGCGCCCCGGGCTCGTCGTGCATAGGGGCCACCGTTTAGCACAGACCGTGGGCGCAGCGGATGGGAGGCGATCAGTGGGCGGGCTGCGGCGGATTCATCAGCACGGCCGGCGGCGGCGGCACTGGGATCTGCGGCGGGCGCGGGCGGCCGTAGATCATGTTGTTGAGCCCCGAGCCGGCGGCGTTGAGAGCGGCCCAGGGCGTATCGATCAGCGTGTATTGCGCAGCGTTGCCGACCCCGCGCAGCAGGCTGTTGGGCACATCGGCGACATCGCCCCAGTTGGGCAGGCGACCGCTATACGCATCGAGCGCCATCCGCCCCGGCACACCCAGCGTCTGCCGGAAGGCCTCGGTGCCGCGCCGACCCCAGTAGGGATCGCTCTGGTGCTGCGTGACCTGCACGGGCCCGTCGGTCTGGCGGCCGATATAGCTTGGCTGATCGGCCATCAAGAGGTGCGCGACGTGCTCGTTGCCGGTGTTGAGCTGCGGCATCACCTGGGTGGCCAAGCCGGCGTTGCGCGGCGGCGCGTTGAACTGAAAGATGTTGCCACCGGCCATCTGCTCGCCGGCGAACGGCACGATGTCGCCGTTGGCGCGATAGTGGTTCACGTCGATATGGCCATCGCGGTTGGCGCGATCGATGCGCCGCGCCTCGGAGGCATAGATGCCGGGGGACTGGAACGTGGTGAGCGACTCGACGCGATCGGGATAGCGCGAGGTGGCGATCTGCGCATCGGCGCCGCCCAGGCTGTGGCCGGTGAGAGCCAGGCGCTGCCCGTTTTGCACCCGCATCAGGCGCTCGATGTCGGCGGCGTTGTCGTCCATCTGCCGTCGGCCGACCTGACCGCCCATGTTGCTGGCCCAGTCCGGCGCATCCGGCCCTTCGGTGCCGCGGAAGGCGACCAGCGGCGGCGGCGCAGTCTGTCCTGGCTCGACGGCCAGCGGGTTTAGCCGCATGGCGTACAGGCCGCTGCTCGGGTTGTTGACGACGTCTGACTCGGCCGGCTGGCTCTGGTAGCCGAAGTCGCGCAGGAAGGCCTGCACCTCGGGCCGATAGGCCGAGATCGGCTGCCCGCGCTCGTCGCGGCGAATGCCGCCCTGGGCATTGGTCTCGAACGGTCGCATGTAGGCGACGTTGTGGGCGACGAACTCGCGGAAGTACTGCGTGGCGAACTGCTCGGGGCTCATCTGCGAGCCGAAGGGGCGGCCAAAGCGATCGGGATTGGCCAGGATCTCCTCGCGGCTCGGCAGGTGATACGGCTGCGCGTTGGGATCACCCTGCCCTCCGGGGGCCGGGCCCGGGGCCTGCGGCGGGGGCGGCAGGGGGGCTCGTCGCTGCTCGGGCGGATTCCAGGCCCTCAGCTCGGCCTGCGGGCGGGCCGGCTGCGCGCCCGGCAGGACACAGGGATCCGGGGCCAGAAACGGCGCCGCTTGCGGCAGTCCGCCGCCCAGCCCAGCGCTCGGTGAGCGCAGCATGCGCTGCAGCGGGCTCTCAAACGGCGAGCCGAGGAGCCCGCCGGGGCTGTTGAGCCCGGTCCCAGGCAAGGCTGAGCCAGCAAACGGGTCTGGAAGGCCGCTCGGACGCTGCGTCATCTCCGCCATGATCGACACCCTCTCCCGCGCCGGCAGCGAGTCCAGGACTCGCGCGGCCGATAGAGCAATTTTCGCCGATTTTCGGGCTGGGTTGTGACGGCTGTGCGGCGGGCGGGTGGCGCAGGGGCGGCGCTCAGCTGCGCATGATCAGACCAGTGAGCAGCCGGGGAGGCGCAGGCTGGCCGGGCGCCTACTTACGCGGGGCGGGCGGCGCAGTCGGTGGCGTCTGGCGTGGGGAGACCGCGGGGGCTGTGGGTGCAGCCGGTGCCCGGCGTGCCTTGCCCGGCTTGGGAGCCGGCGTGTAGTCGACACAGGGCGTGCGCTGCGCCTGACCGGTCGCCGGATCGACGATCAGGAACTCGGTGCGGCGGTTTGCCTGTCGTCCTTCCGCGCTCTGGTTGGTGGCCACCGGGCAGCGGTCGCCGTAGCCTTCGCTGCTCAGGCGGGCTCCCAGGATCCCGTGCCCGACGAGGTACTGCAGCACGGCCGCCGCGCGATCTTTGGACAGCTGCAGGTTGCCGCCCGGCGCATTAAACGGCACCGCATCGGTGTGGCCCTCGATGCGCAGGCGCATGCTGGGGTGCTCGCGCAGGATCAGCACCACTTCGTCGAGCAGGTGGAACGAGTCGATGTCAATCTTGGCCTTGGCGGTCTCGAAGTGCACGACGTTGCCATTGAGATCGAGCTTCTTCTCTTTGACCGTGATCTGCGCCTTGATGAAGCGCGCCCGCAGGCGGGTATCGCCACGCAGGACGACGCTGCACGGCTCGACGCCGCTGCAGGCGCCTTCCCAGCCGGCGAAGCGCGCATCCTTGGCCGGCACGGCGATGAAGCGGACTTCTTGATCGACGCGATAGCTGGCGCTGCACACCTTGCCGCAGGACAGGCCGCTGGGATCGGACAGCACCTCGCCGAGGCCCTCGCCTTCTTTCTCGACGACGACGGTGATGCGGCGCTCTTCGGCCTGGGCGAACTCGGCGCGCAGGCGGGTGGCGCCGCGCAGCACCACCAGGCAGTCGGCGGTGCCGCTGCACGGTCCCGACCAGCCGACAAAGCGCGAGTCCTGACCCGGCAGAGCGCGCAGCGTGACCTGGCTGCCCAGCTTGAATTCGGCGCTGCAGCTCTGACCGCAGTCCAGGCCGCCCGGCAGCGAGGTCACCAGGCCCGAGCCACTGCCGGCTTTTTCGATCAGGATCGGCGCTGTGCTAGGTGGCGGCGGGGGCAGCGGCTCGCGCTTCTTTTCCATCGGCAGGTAGCCCAGGCTGGCGAAGAAGCGAAACTTCGGCGAGCCCGGCGCGTCAGTAAAGCCCATGCCGGTGCCGAGGTTGAGGTTAATTCCCGAGGCGTGCACCCAGCGACCGCCGACGTGTCCTTCGAGCGGCGAATAGATCGGCCCGCCCGGCTCGCTGACCACGCTGGTGCCGCCGGCAAACTCGCCCATTAGGCCGAAGCCCTCGGGCAGCGGCACATACATGCCCAGGCCGTAGCGGATCTGGCTGCTGATGCGCAGGCTGCGCAGCACCTGATCGCTGGTCCGTCCCAGAAAGCCCAGGTTCAGCGCGACGATGGCGCCCCCCGGCGAGCGATAGTCGAGCGCGAAGCGCGGCTCGATCCCGTAGGCATCATCGCCGCGGAACTGCTTGCCGTCGCCGCTGGGAAAGGTGAACTGCGGCACGAAGGCCAGGCCCAGGCCGCCGCGCGAGTTGTCGATGAGCCGCGCCTTGCCGACCACGCGCACATCACCCAGGCCGTACTCGGCCGGAGCCACCGGCACATCGGTAAGCGGCGTGGCGCGATCGAAGCTCTGATACAGCACCACCGGCAGATCGACGCTGAGCGCCAGCCAGCGGGTGAGGCCGAAGCCGCCCATCAGATGCAGCGTGGTGATGTGGCGAATCGTCTCGGCCAGCGTCTGCCCGGTGGGGTTGTCGAGCAGGCGCAGCGGGCGATGCGCGTACTCGATCAGCCCGACCAAGATCGGTCGCAAGCGCTGGCCGGTGCGGCTGCCTTCCACCGTGATGATGTTTTCGCCACCGATCGCCGGGCGAAAGGTCTGGGTGTTGACCGACAGATCAGCGCGAGCCGAAAGCGGCAGCAGCAGGCCCGCCAGCAGAGAGAGCCCCAGCACACCGCGCCGTCGTCGTCGCGAGCGCAGGCCGGCCAAGAGCAGGAGCGCGATGGCCGCTGCTAAAAGTCCTGCCGAGCGACTGGGGCTGCTGCGGCCCTGGCTAGCGCTGCAGCCGCCGACGTAGCGAAAGTCCTGGATCGGCGTCTCGCAGCTATGGATCGCGGTGTTGCAGTGATCGCCCAGCGAGCAGTCCGCATCCGACAGACACTGGACACAGCTGCCCTGATGGCAGATGCGGCGGCTGCTGCTGCAGGCGCGGCAGTCGGGGCCGCAGTGATCGCTGACGTTGCACTCTTGGCACAGACCTTCGGGGGGCGTGCGCCCCCAGTCTTTGACGCAGTAGTTCCCTTTGCCGCAGGTCGCGTCGGTGGCGCACTCGGTGCAAGACGGCGCGCTGCCGGCCCGCGCGGTGTATAGCTCGGTGTTGACGAACAGGTTGGGGCGCGGGGCGCCGATCAGCGTAAAGCCTAGCTCGCGCAGGTTGGTCAGCTTGGTGTTTTCGGGCACCCACTGATCCGACTGCGACAGCTCCAGCACGGCGTTGCTACCGTTTTGGTAGTAGACAAGCTCGATCGGATACATGCCCGCCGCGCCGTACTGGACCTGGCGGATGCGACGTGAGCTTAGGCGCTGATCGACATCGGGCACAGTGACCAGCGCACCGCCGATCTGCAGCCGGGCGCCATCGTCGGCGAACAGGCCGATGGTGCGCTGCAGGCCGGGCAGATCGCTGGCATCGACATTGATGTAGCCGCGCAGCCGGACCGCGAAGTTGCGATCATTGCCCGGCGGCGTCGCCCCGGCGTTGTCGCTGTAAGGAAACAGCACGTCGTCGGAAAAGTCGCCGATCGCCACCGGCTCGTTGTTCTTGAAGTTGACCAGCGAAAAGACCCGACTGCTGCGCGCGTCTTCGGACAGTCGCGACGAGGTCTGGTTCAAGCTGCCCAGCGCATCATCGACGCTGCTAAACGGCACCTGACCAATCGCCGGGTCTTGCACGTGCACCACGGTGGCGCACAGGCCATCGCCCAGGTCTTTGCGCGGGGCAGCCACCTTGGACTGCGCGGGAATCGGCAGCGGCTGGGCCAGGGCCAGCGCGGGAACGAGCGCCAAGCCACACAAAAGCAGGCGGGGCAGGATGACGCGGTCCATGGACGGTTCTCCTTTGTGGCGTCGGTGCGCGTCGCGCGCAGGAGACGCAGAGGTTTTTCGTCCTGTGTTCGCAAGCGCTGTACCAGCCACCCGTCACCTCGCTGCCGATTCGTCACCCCAGCCTCGGCTGCGAGGGCCAGCGAGCAGGGCGCAGGCCGCGTTCTGCCTCGCCGCGCGAGCTGCCTGCTGCGCCAGCTTGCGCAATCCTTTCCGCATGCCCCGAGGCTCCGCCAAATCTGCGGTGCCCGGCGCGGGGCTGCGGTGCGAACCCTCAGCGCGTGATCGTGAGGTCGAGCAGGCTGCGGCCAGAGGCGTGCGGGTGGCTATCGGAGGTGTGCCAGGTCGCGCCCGGCTCGGCCGCCGCCGACAGGCACAGCGCCCCCTGCTGAAGGCCGACGTAGTGCTGCAGAGCCAAGGACACCTGTGGGATCAGGTCGTGGTCGCTGTTGAACGACTGGCCGTGGCCGAACACCACCACCTGGCCGCGCACGTGCTGCATGTACTTTCCGGCAGGCGTGATGTAAAGGAGCTCAAGCTGCGTCGGCTTGCCGCGCAGCCAGCGGGCGCGACACTGAAACGACAGCGGGCCGCCGTCTTCTTGATGCGTCACATCGACCGCCTTGACGTCCGAGCGCGACGCGGTCCACAGGTAGGCCGGCACCGAGAGCGTCAGCGTTCCCTGGCCCTGGTAGTACTCGGGCAGCTCGGGGTCGGCCAAGAAGCGGGCCAGGCGCTGCAGCGAGTCCGGGCGCGGCGCAAGCGGCGTCAGCTCGCCTTGGGCGCTGCACGAAAGCTCGCTGCGAGCGACGATGCCAAGGAACCCTCCCTCGGCCTGGATGTCGAGCTGAAAGCGGATGTGCTTGGGGATCAGGCGATCGGTGCACTCAAAGTAGGCGTCGAACAGGCCGCGGGCCTTTTCACGCGCCTCGATCTCTTCTTCTAGATCCAGGCGCAGGTCTTCTTGCAGGATGCGCAGCCGCTCGGCGCGGTTCTCGGCCTGGTGGCGCTCGCGCAGGTCGTCGATCATCTCTTGCATGCTCATGGCCAGTGCCTTGCCCAGCACTTCCAGCCCGCCGAAGATCGATCGCTCCTTCATCGCCGAGCCGAGCTGACCGCCCAGCTCCAAGAGCTCGCCAGCTCGCTTCACACTCTCAAGCCCCTGGGTCTCCTGATCTTGGTTGAGCTCTTTTAGATACTGCTGCAGCTCGGCCAGCTGATTGTTGGTGCGATCGACCGCGTGGCGGTAGTGGCGCAAGGCATCCTGCAGCGCTTGGCTGTCGCAGTCACACCCGGGCATGAGCTAGCTAGAATGCACAGCGCATGCCGGCCGGCCGCGGGCGTTCGTTTAGCGGTGGGCCTGCAGCCACTGCACGATCGCCTCGACCTCGGTCTCGACCGCGCTGGCGCCGTGTCCGCCGCTTTTGGCCACCCGCTTGCTCTTGTCGTAGCTCTTGGCTGCCGCCAGGATCTCGTCGCTGCCGGCCGGGTCGACCAGCGCGTCCTGCGCCCCCTTTAGCAAGAGCAGCGGGGCTTCGATGCGGGCGGCATTGCCGGGGCAGCGGCGCATCACCTGCTGCTGTGCGGTCATAAAGCGCATGCTGAAGTAGCGCACCACCAGCGGGTCGGCCTGCATCGCCTCAGCCTCGGCGCGATCGGCAGCGTGCTGGATCGCGCTCGGTCGGCTGTTCATGTCGACGGTCAGCGCAGCCGGCCGAAACGCCCAGCTGGTGGCGAAGCGAATGTAGTCGCCCAGCGACGGTGTCATGCCTGGGCTGGGGCGCAGCTTATAGGCTGGGTTGACCAGCACCAGACCCGCCAGCGGTCCCTCGGTGCTGGCCGCCAGCTCCAGCGCTAAAGCGGCGCCGACGCTGTGACCCAAAAGGAAGATCGGCCGGCCGCGCACGCGACTTCGCAGCCGGGCCAGCCCCTCCCGCTGATCGGCGACAAACCGCCGAAAGTCGTCGAGATCGCCGCGCAGCCCCGGCGAGTAGCCCGTGCCGCGGGGGTGCAGCAGCATCAGCGCGAAGCCGGCCTGCCGCAGCGCTGCGGCAAGCCCGGGATACAGCGGCGCGCTGCCGATCTCAGGTCCGAGCACGAGGTACACGGCCGCCTGCGGCTCGCCAGTCGGCAGCAAAGTTGACGTGTAAAGCGGCACATTCTGCGCGCCTTGCACCCACTCTGCCCCGGCGGGCGGCTCGACGGGCGGGCGGCTCAGCCGAGGCGCCGACGTACAGCCAAGCAGGGCGAGCACAAGCGCAGTCAGGCGGGCCAGCATCGCCGGCGAAGACTGCAATTCATACGCCAGCCCAGACCGGCCGCCGCGCTGGACCGAGCTAGGGCGTCGGGGAGTGCAGCGTCGCGGGCGGGCGGTCGCCAAGCCTGCGAAACTTCAGGAAGCGTTGCAGCCAGCCGGCGATCTCGCCCGCGCTCAGGTGAGCGAAGGCGCGGCGATAGACGCTGGGCTCCAGCTTGGCGGTGGCGAACATGAAGC
>CAZVMD010000125.1:0-19148 GCA_964628555.1 uncultured Myxococcales bacterium
GCCCAGTCGGAGACCGCCGTGGGCCACTGAAAGTCCGGTGGGCACTGCATCACATAGACCGCAGGTGGCGGCGACGCAGACGGGGCCGGTGGCCAGGACCAGAAGGGATAGCTGCGCACCGTCTGGCACGGCGGCCGAGCCGGGGCAAAGGACAAGGCATAGCGACGGCTAGTCGTCCACCAGCGATAGTGCGCGTCGTTGAGGCGGCCGGTGCGGCGCACCGTTTCGAGGAAGCGCCAGGTGCCGTTTAGCTCGAAGCCACCATCGATGTCCGACGTCGGTGTGCCCGCGGCTTGCAGATCGTCTACCGCCTGCTTGCGGGCGGCGTTCCAGCTTAGGTACTCGCGCGTCAGAGCCAGCGAGGGCACGGCCACAAGCGTGATCATAGCGACCGTCGGCCCGAGCCGCGGCAGCGAGGTCGGCAGCTCGCACAGCACGAGCAGCCAGATCAGCGGCAACAGCGGCAGCAGGTAGCGATCGAAGACGAACGGTCCGGTCAGGACGTGCCAGCCGAGGTAGCACAGCAGGACCCCCCACAGCAGGCTGCGACGGCTAAGCTGGGCGATCTGGGCCTCGCTGGCGCCGCCGGGGAACAGCGAGGCTGCGGGCTGGTGCGAACGGGCCAGCAGCGCTAGGCCGGCCCGCCCGACCTGCAGAAGCGGTGGCCACAGCGCCCGGCTTAGCGCCGCCAGTGACGAAAGCGACGCCACCGTGAGCAGCGGCCCAAGCCAGCCATACTGCCCGTGCGGCAGCGGCTCCTGACCGGCGTAGGCATCTGGGTTCAGCGTCGGTGGGCCCAGCCCCAGCAGCGAAAACAGGTTGCACAGATAGGGCATGGTCGGGCGCATCATGGCGCGCGGCGTCGACGACAGCCAGTCAATCGCGCCCAGGAAGGCCAGGACCAGGGCAAAGCCCGCCAGGAAAAGCGCCGTCCCCAGCCCCAGCCGCCGATCGGCCCAGCCGCGCAGCCGGCGCAGGCCAATCCCCACCGCCAGCGGCAGTAGAAAAAAGCCGCAGTAGTAGGCGCTGGCCCCCAGGTGAAACAGCTGCTGATAGCCGCGTAGCTCAAGGATGCGCTCCCAGGTCTCGCGGTTGGCGAGGGTCGCACCGTGTACTCGCGTGTACCACAGGTGAAACGCGCCGTAGATGACCACGACGGGCAGCAGGATGGCGGCGAGCTCGGCGCTGCTGCGCGGCGACGGTGTCCCAGGCGGGCGAGGGCGCAGGCGCTGCAGCTGCCTGGCCTGCAGCAGGCAGAAGGCCAGAGCCGGCAGCACCGCGACGGCAAACTGCCGGATCAGCGAGGCCGTGCCGAGCAGCAGGCTGGCCGCCAGCAGATAGCCGATACGGGCCCGCCGGCGCCCGTCTGGCAGCGACAGCGCGGTCTGGGCGCACAGCAGCATCCCCAGCATCAGCGTCAGCCACGGCACGTCGGTCATGTAGGTAAACGACAGGTTGACGTTCCACGGCGAAAACAGCAGCGCCAGGGGCGGCAGCAGGGCCAGCCGGGCCGAAAGCCCCAGCCGACGTCCCAGCCGATACAGCAGGAGCGCCCCGAGCAGCGACAGGAACAGCGTGCCCAGGCGCAGGCTGACGAAGCTGTCGCCGAGCAGGCGCAGGCACAGAGCTCCCCAGGCGATGTGCGCCACCAGGCTCGGCGCCGCCCAGTCCAGGATGCGCAGCTCGCCGCGCTGCGCCAGCAGGCGGGCGCTGTAGCCGTAGGCCCAGTCGTCGTTGAGGGGAAAATCGCCCGCCACTCCGACCCATAGGACGGCCAGCGTCCACAGCACCACCAGGCTGCCCTGCGCCAGCCAGTCAGCGCGCCGCTCCACCACCGGGGGCGGTGATGCAGCGACGACAGACGGCGACGATTCGGAGTCTTTCACGCGGCGCAGTGTGCAAGGCTGGCGGGCCGGTGTCAACGACAGCGACGGCAGCTGGCTAGCCTTGCCGCTTCCCGGGGCGCTCGTCGGCTGCGAGCGGCACTGACCGACGATACTGTCGGCTGCGGCGGCGCCCTGGGCACCGGTCAAGGTTGCTCATCGCGGTGCATCGATGGTATCTGCCAGGCGGTGTTGCGCCGTCGCTTGCTCGTCGCCTTGCCTACGCTGATCGCGGCGCTGCTCTTGCTTTGGCGGCTCGACAACGGGGCGCTGTGGCAGGACGAAGCGCAGACCGCGCTGCTGTCGCGCAGTGTGCTGCTGCACGGCGTGCCGCTGGGCATGGAAGGCGACAGCTCGTTTTCGCAGGAGCTCGGCGTCGAGTTCGGCGAAAACGGCATCTGGCGCTGGCACACCTGGCTGCCGTTTTATCTGCTGGCGGCGTTCTTTCGCCTGTTTGGCCAGAGCACGCTCGTCGCGCGTCTGCCATTTGCCCTCTGCGCCGTCGCCACCGTCGCGCTGTGCGGTCCGTTTGCGGCCCGGCTGTATCGTCGCCGCGAGGTCGCCAGGCCGGCGGCGTGGCTCTTGGCACTGTGCGTGCCGTTTCTGCTGCTCGGGCGGCAGTCGCGCTACTACTCGCTGGCCGCGCTGTGTTCCATGCTGTCCCTGCACGGCTACCTGCGCTGGGTCGCTGGCGAGCGCGGCGGGCGGCGCCTGCTCTGCCTGGCCTCGACGGCGCTGTTTCATACGCACTACCTGTACTGCGCCACGCTGTGGTTTAGCCTCGGCCTGCACGCGCTGGGCTTTCACCGCGCCCGGCTGCGTCAGCTCTTGCCGCCGCTCCTTATGACCGCGCTCCTGAACCTGCCGTTTGTGCTGTGGCTGTCGCGCATGCCCTATGGCCGTCACTATCAGGCAGCGCTCCTGCAGCCGCGGGCCTGGCTCGACAAGGGGCTGGCCTTTTTCGGCTGGCTGTTCCGCTACGTCGTGCCGCCGGCCTTTGCCCTGAGCCTGCTGCTCGCCGTCGGAATCGGCCTCTATGCGCGGCGACAGGGACGCCTGCGCTTTTCGCCCAGCGCGGCCGGGCACGGGCTGGTCGGGCTGTTCGTGCTCAGCACGCTCGGAGCGCTGATCCTCGTCGCTCCGGGGGGCTTTGCCCGCTACCTGGCGCCGCTGTTGCCGCTCTTGCTGTGCGCGATCGCGGCGCTGCTTGCCGACCTCGCTCAGCTACACCGCGCCCTGCCGTACGCGCTGCTGCTGCCCTTTGCCCTGCACGGTGGCCTGCCCCAGCTCATCGACGAGCTAAGCCATCGCTTCGAGGGCCCAGTCGATGGCCTGGTGCGCTACCTGCGGGCGCACAGCCGGCCGGGTCAGCTCGTCGCCATCACCTACGACGACCTGCCGCTCAAGTTCTATCTCGATCTGCGGGTGCTCGGCGGGCTGACCGGGCAAGACCTCGGCCCGGCCCGGACCGCCGACTTCATCGTCCTGCGTCAGCAGACCGTGTGCGACAAGGACCAGGCGGTGGCCGACTACCTGCGGCAGCACGTCGCCTGGCAGCAGTACCAGCGCGTCGAGCTTGCCGCGCCGGACACCGTGTTCCAAAACCGCGAGAACCAGCCCGAGCACCTGTTCCGCACCGTCCACGACGCACCCCGCCTCGTCGTGTACCAGCGCCTCGCTGCCGCCGCCCCGCCCTGACCGGCTCTGCGGCGCCCCCTTCGAATGGCCGGCAGGACAAGGCCGAATCCGGAAAAATTCAACAATAAAATTCAACAATCAATCAATGCATATTTTTACGTTGATTTATTAATCATCGTGATAAAGCGACTATGGATATAGCCGCTCGGGGCCGGCGCAGGGGGTGTCTAGGACCAGGCTGAGGCTGAGCTGGTGGCGGGGGAATTCCGGCAGCCGGCTCAAGCCGGCCGGCTCGCTGGCCTGGCCCGGGGCGCAGAGGATGCCGTCGCCATCGGTATCGAGCCAGCCGTAGACGACCAGGCCTTCGCCGGCCGCCGTCGGGTACAGGATCGTCTCGGCAAAGGCGATGGGCAGCGCGGCGCTCGGCCGGCGGCGATCGTCGATGTCGCCGAGCGGGTGGGCCAGGCTGTCGCGGCCAAAGCTGCGCTGGTGCTGGAAGCTCAGGTGCAGCACGCCCGTCGCGCCTGGCAGACTGGGGGCGCTGGCGCTGCCGCTTATCGTCACCTCGTACAGCGGCACATCGTCGTTGATGCAGCCGCTCGCGAGCACCAGGCCCAGGGCCCAGGGGCGCAGGCTAGCTCGCCGGGGCCGGCGACGGGCCGGGAGGGCCGGCAGGGTAGGGGTGATCATCGTCCTCCTCCGACGTGAACGCCAAGGTGAAAGCCGGGCAGGGC
Organism: uncultured Myxococcales bacterium; assembly: GCA_964628555.1. GTDB lineage: Bacteria > Myxococcota_A > Polyangia > Palsa-1104 > JAEUJZ01 > JAEUJZ01. Next base: position 4,256 of record CAZVMD010000125.1, read on the forward strand.
AACGCTGCCGGGAGCATCGACCCAGCCGTAGTCGGCGCCGACATCCAGGCCAACCCGGCGATGGACATGGATGCCCAGGCCGAGGCTGGCGGTCGGCGTCCACTCGTGGCGAATCGACCACAGGGTATCGGTGCCGGACTCGCGCTCGATGCGGGTGCGACTGGGCAAGAAGGCGTGGCGGGTCCCCAGCACGAGGTACGGCACCACCCAGCGGGTCGGCACCGCCAGCCGCAGTCGTAGCTCGCCACTGGGGCCACGACGGGGAAGCTCGGTCTCTTGCAGCATCCAGCCGAGCAGCACCTCGCCCGATAGCCGGATGCGCGGTCGGCGCAGCCAGGCCAGGGACAGCCCGAGCGAGGCCGTGAAGCGGCGACCGAGCACCGTCTCGACCTCCGCCAGCGAGGCCAGGCCGGGAGCGACGCCTAGCTGGGCGCGCAGCGTGAAGAACGGAAAGCCGCCCTGCAGCGACACGCCCCAGGCGCCGCGATTCGCACCGCCCGCCAGCTGATCGACCAGCACGCGCTCGGCCGCCGGAGCCGGGAGCGGCGCTACCGTCGGCGCCGGAAGCGGCGCCTGAGCTGAAACCTGCGTCGGGGCCTGCGCCGGAGCCGCCGCCGGATCTGGAGTCGGGGCCGGCGCCGCGATCGCCGCCGGAGCCGGAGCCGGAAGCGCAGTCTGGGCAGCGATCGAGGCCGGCAGGCCAGTAAGAACGCCCAGGCCCAGGACGGACCCGAGCCATGCGGGGTGACGAGCCATGACGAGCCTCACTTGAGCGCTGGGACGTTAAAGACGCGGGCGAAGTTGCCGGCCAAGACCGCCTGCGCCTCCTCCGCCGTGTAGCCGGTGGCGCGCATCGCCGCGACGGTGCGCGTCAGGTAGTCCTTCACAAAGCCAGGGCTTTGCGGTCCGTCGCTGCCATAGATGATGCGGTCCACCAGGCCGGCCTCGCGCAGCTTGGCCATGGCCTGCTTCAGGTTCTCGCCCGTCGGGTCCGAGCCCTTGCTGCCGAGCGCGCTCGGCTCCAGATAGACGTTGCGATAGGTCTGGGCCAGGCGGATGCACGCCGCCAGCGCCCCCAGCTTCTGCTCCGTGAAGTCGTAGCCCAGGTGGCCCAGGATAAAGATCGCGTCGGGGTAGGCGCGGATCGCCGCCTCCAGATACGTCGGGTCGGTGTAGGGCGGTTCGCGCGAGGTGCCGGGGAACGGGCTCGATCCAGTGTGCAGATACACCGGCTTTTTGAGCTCGGCCGCTAGCTGATAGATGCCGAAGTAAAACGGATCATCCATGCGGAAGTGCTGGTGCGCATGCGCCAGCTTGATGCCGATCATCGACGGCGAGGCCAGCGCCGTGCGCAGCCGCAGAAGCTCGGCATCGCGATCGCTGCGGAAGCTGTCGAGCCGCAGGCTGGCCAGGCCGAACAGCCGATCCGGCGCCTTCTGGGTATCGGCGATCACCCGCTCATTCGTCGTGATGCCGACCGTGCGCGGCGTATACACCGCGTACAGCACCGCCTGCGTCACGCCGCCCTTGTCCAGCTCGGCCAGGATGCCCTCGGCCGACAGGATGCCCTCGGCCGTCGCCTTGGCATTGAGGTTGAGCGGAAACGGAAAGCGGCCGCCGATAAAGCGCTGCGTGTCGGCCGGAATCCCGTCCCACTCCCCCGGGTGCAGATGCATATCGACCACCGGCAGCCGCCTGCCGTCGTACTCCACCCCTCGCGGGCTGTCACAGCCGAAGGGCTGCAGCAGAAACAGCAACCCCAGCACCGACCGCCAAAGCCAGCCACAAGGTTCAGATCGAAGCGCCATCGTGCTGGGGCTTATATGCGATGCCGGGGGCGGGCGACAACGTTTCCGCGGCCGGCCGTGCCCCCTCAGCCACTCCGCGGGTGGTCCGGCCAGGCTCTACCCCCAGGCGCGGTCGCGGCCGGCGCGCGGACCTGGACCTCACTAGTCGAGCGACTCGATCCACTCAAACCACGTTTGCTGTACCTTTTGCAAGATTTCTGTCCCCTGCGATTTATAAAATACCGCCAGCATATAAATAGTGTGGTCCTTCGGGGATTTAAAGCTAAAAATCGGATAGGCGCCGTTTTGTTGATACTTCTCAATGAGCCATGGTGTGGCGTAATTGCAAATGATTACAGGGCGATTTAGTCGATATAGTCGAACTGCCGCATTGAGCAGCTTATCCTGCAGATCTCCACCGTCGTCAGTACCATAACAGTTAATTGCCTTAACGCCCTTCGTATAGCTGAATTCTGGAAAAGGCGCATCCACCACAATCACCGCCGAGGCACTCCGCTCGGCTTGACCCATGGTGACCGCCAGATCTTCGTGGAGGAGGGTCGGTGGCGCATCCGTCGCCGTCATCCTCCGGTGCAGGTTGAGCAAGGCCTCGACCTCTCGCTTACGAACCGCTGAGGACGCGCGCTCGATCTTGAGCGTGGCGCCAGAGAGCCCGCCACGCTTGCACAGCTTAGGCGCTAGCTGCGAGCGATTCATGACATAGAGATACCACTGCGCTGTAGCTTGATAGCCCGCCTTATTGCTGACATATTCCTTCGTCTCTTGCGAAAATGGTTTTAGATGCGCGAGCCATCCCTTTGCGTGGTTAAATGCGTAATCAGGATTGAGATCCCAGTGTGCAGCATTGGAAGCATACGTGTCGATAAATTCCTCGCCCCAGGTTAATACGGAACGATAAACGCTGATCAGAAATGGATTGATGTCGCCAAGGGTGGCCTGAGCGAAGCGTTTGGGCTTTGTATTCATGTAAATTTGCCCCGATCCGACACAGGGCTCAAAATAGTCAGGGATTACGCCAGTGAGATTGTATTCGTGTTTGGCGACGGTCTTAATGAGTAAATGTGGAAACCAGCGGCGATTGTGCTCATTTCCGGTGTATGGCACAAATATTCGTGTCTCAATATCTTCCTTCTTGAGTTCATTGAACTCATGCACAAATAACGTATATGGCTGTAAATATTGATCGTGATACTTCTCGCCAGTTGCGCTGTCCAAATTGTCAACCCTGATCGGCCTGAGCCATCTCGGATCCACGCCCCAGGGAAAGTACCGCTCCATCAGGGCTTGCGCATGAGCAGAGTTATGGGCGACCTGAGCGACGTCCGCTGCACGCGCCAGAAACCGTTGCCTCTCGTCGCTCCCCAGCACCTGGTTAATATCCAGGATGAGCCTCACGCGCGCCAGGAGTCGGCCAGTTTCAATCTCATTGAGCACTTACGGAATAATATCAGTACGGAGCTCTCCTGGATCGCCAATCTGTGCCCGGGCCAGGCTGACTGGAACTCCAGGTCGCCATCGCACCCATGCGGTGCGCCGGTGACGGTAGGGCGAGCGGGCCAGCGTCGGTCGCCGGTCGCTGTTCAACGGGAGCGGGACTGGCTGCCGGGCGGGGCGCTACGGTTTTTCGAGGGTGACGGTCAGGTTCTTAAGCGCGGTGGCGATGGTGCGCATGGACGAGGCGGTGATGCGCTGCCAGCTGACGTCGGAGTTGTAGATCAGATGGACCGGGATGCCGCGGGTACACAGGCTCTTGACGAAGGCCAGGATGGGGGTGACAGACGAGGAGTTCATGAACACCAGGCCGCGGAAGTCGAGCACTACCGGCCCCTCTTTTAGCGACTGGGCATAGCTGGTTAGGGCCGGGGTTAGGACCTCTGCGGGGTTGCGGAAATCGCACTCACCACTCCACAATAGCAGGCGCTGTTTCTTGACCGTGGCGGTCCAGATCGTCAGCCGCTCAGACGAAAAGATGCTCTCATCAGACTTCATGGTAGATTCCTCCGAGCGGTCATGCATAGGACTTGATTTTCTAGGCTACAGGAGAGTGAGAATTTTCCCTCATAGCCAATACGATACAAGCCTAGCTGATTCTTCTGAAAGGGATTGTCGATAAGCTGCTGGATGCGGGCTAGATAGAGCTTTTCGCAGACCGCATCGTCGCGCATGCTCTCGACCATGGCGTGCACGCGCTCGTAGCTGGCGGCATCGACCAGGCCGTTTTCGACCCGGATTTCGATCTGCTGCGGCGAGTACGACAGCGTCACGCGGGTGCGCCCGAGGGCCGGCACCGCGGTACCGTACTTGATGGCGTTCTCCAGGAGCTCAGAGGCCACCATCACCGCTGCCGAGCGCGAGTCCTCGTCGAGGTGCGCCAGAGCGGCATCGACCTGCTGGCGCACCTTGCGCACGTACTCCCAGACAATCGGCACCTCGATTTCGATCATTTGATTGTCTAACTTTCTCGGGTCTGACGATCCAGGATCCATGGCTGACTCCTAGCCGATGCGCCGCAGCACCACGACTGCGACATCATCGGTGACAACACAGTGATTGGTCTCGGCCAGCACCGAATGGGCGATATTTACGGCCGTCTGTTGCGCGAGGCAAGACGCTTGAAACCGCGCCATCACCGCCGGCAGCCGCAGCAGCTCTTCTGGGCGGTCGCGCAGCTTGGCTTCCACTAAACCATCGGTATACAGCATCACCGCATCGCCAGGCGCCAGGTCAAAGTGGCGATCTTCATTGAGGTTTTCAATCTCATCGAGGATGCCCACCCAGCAGCCGTGCGTTTCTACTTCATCGACATCGCCACTGGCCTTGCGGAAAACCAGCAGCGGCTGATGCAAACCGGCATAAGTTACGCGATTATCGGCAATGCAGAGCGCAGTCATGGTCATGTACTGCCCTTTGCCGATCAGCTGCAGATTGCGCCATAGCGCGCGGTTTACCAGGGTCAGCAGCTGGGCCGGCGACAGCGGCTCACTGGCGGCGGCGAAGCGCTGCACGACGACCCGCACCGCGGTCTGGACCATCATCATGATCAGGCCGGCGCTGACCCCATGGCCCGAGACATCGCCGATCAGCAGCCACAGCTTGCCGTCTGCCTCGATGGTGTCGTAGTAGTCGCCGCCCACCTCATCGGCCGGCTTCATCACGCCGGCATAGTCGAAGCGGCCGGCGATCTCCTGCGGCGACGGCAGGAGCACGCTCTGGATCTTGCGGGCCAGATCCATCTCGCTCCACAGATCCGACAGCGTGGCCTGAAGCTCGGCGGTGCGGGTGGCCACCGTCGCTTCCAGGCCGGCGTTGGCCTTGTGCAGCTCGGTCGTCGAGTGATGCAGGGCCTGCGCCAGCCGCCCCAGGTCGTCGGCGATGGGATCCTGTAGCTGCGCCTTGGTATCGCCGGCGGCCGTGGCCTGGGCAAAGCGCACCATCTTGCGCAGGCGGCGCGCCACCCAGCGGAAATAAAACAGGATCAGCACGGTAAAGACGCCCAGCGAGGTGGTGCCGACGGAAAACAGCGCCTGCCAGCGAGCCCGCGAGTGGGCCTGGCGCGTCGATAGGCCAAGCACGACATAGCCGGTGTCGCTCGTCGTGCCCTGGGCCGCGGCGCCGGGCAGGTCCATAAAGTCGAGCGACTTTTCTGCCCGCACGACCTCGACGAAGCGCAGGATCTCGTCGCGGCTGTGCTGGGCCGGGCTGGCCGGGGCCGACAGCGGCTGCAGCGCCTGGGCCAGATAGGGCCGACCCAGCACGCTGGGCGCGGCCGCCACTAGCTCTTCGCCTTTGAACACCGCGACGTAGACCAGCTCCTCGTCGCTGGCCGCGAAGGCGCGCAGGATGGGCTCGGCCTGCGCGGCATCCTTGAGCACGATGGCCGGCCGTAGCTCGTAGTCCTTGGCCAGGGTCTGCACCGCGGTGCGACCGCGTCGCTGCAGCTGGCTCTCAAACTGCTGCAAGAAGTAGGTGTGGTACGGCCGCGCCGTGAAGACGGCGGTAAGGGCAATGGCCAGTGCCAGCAGCAGCAAGGTCTGCTGCCAGAGCGAGTGCGGCAGGCGCCGCCTGAGCCAAGACAGAGTCGCCATTAGCGATACACCTGCTTGGCGGTGGCCTGGACCTCATCGGACAGCTCGATGCCGAGCTGGCGCGCGGTCTTGGCGTTGATGGTCAGGCCGCCGGGGCTGGCCAGCGAGGCGGGCAGCGGGCTGCGGGCGGCGGCGGGCTTTCCCGCCAGCTCAGCGGCGAGCTTGCCGGCCTGCCGGCCAATCTCGGCATAATCCGGCGCGATCGAGGCCAGGGCACCGCGGCGCGTGAAGTCGGCGAAGAAGCCGAACAGCGCCAGCTTGCGCTCCAGCGTCGAGACCAGGAGGAAGTTGAAGATCTCGATGTTGACCAGGGTGGGGTCGGGAATCAGCCACAGCGCGTCGATGTTGCCGGCGATCTCGCCCAGCGCGGCCCGCACCTCGCGGGCATCGCTGACCGCGCGTGGCACCAGCGTCAGGCCCTGCGCCGTCGCGGCCTGCGTCGCCTCTTGCACGTAGGCGCTCCAGCTGCGGGCGTCGTAGATCATGCCCAGGCGGCGGGCCCCAGGGTGGACACGACGGATGAACGACAGCTGCAGGCTGGGCGCGACTTCGAGCCGCAGCCCGGTCACGTTCTTGGCCGGGCTGGCCGACGGACCGAGCACCATACAGAACACCACCGTGGCACCGCTGCCCTGGGCGGCGAGCAGCGCCTTGTGGCCAATCGCTAGCACCACGCCGCCGGCGCTGGCGGTGCGCTCTAGCTGCGGCTTCAGATCGGGGGCGCTGACATCGAGCATCGTCGCCTCGGGCAGCACGGCCTTGGCGGCGCTCTGGGCCTCGCGGTACTGCGCCACGTTACCGTCGAGCAGCACGGTGACCTCGGCGGCCTGGGCCGGCTGCCAGGCCAGGGCCAGCCAGAGCAAGAGCCCCAGCAAGGGCCCGCCCAGGCACGGCGATCGTCGCGGCGATCGTCGCGGCCCGCGTCGCTGTGCGCAGTCGAGCCCGGTCCCCTGAAGGGGCGATGGCGGCGGACTATGGCGAGCACGGCGTGGCGTCATCTTCACTCGGCTGCCGGCTAAGGGAGGCGCGGACAGAGGGGACTGCTGATGCAGTCGTAGCGCTCCAGATCGATGAACTGCTCGTTTTCGACGCGCCAGTGGACGATCTGGTTTTTGACGTTGTTGTTGGCGTCGAAGTCGACCGGGCCCGAGGCGCCCTCGTAGTTGATGGCCTGGCCAGAGCTGATCAGCGCGATGGCCTTTTCAAACTCGGCCGGGCCGGTGCGCACGACGGTGCCGGCCGGGTCGTTGATGCGGCGCAGCGCGTCGCGGATCTGCGCGCCGGTCACCTGCGTCGGGTCGGAAAGGTCGCGACTGGCCAGCAGGCTGGCCAGCAGCACGACCATCGCCGCGTCGTAGGTATGGGCGTCGAGGAAGATCGGATTGACGCGCACCTGGGTCCGCATCTCCTCGGCGAACACCTGGCCCGAGGGGCTGTCATCAAACAGCACGTGCGAGGTCCCTTCCTGGCCGTTGAGCGCCCAGCCCGCCGAGTTCAGCGCCGACGGCAGCCGGGCGGCGTGGGTGTGCAGGAGCAGCGTGCGATTGGCGCCGCCAGAGACGAAGCTCTTGACCAGGGCGCCGGCATACTGGGGAAAGGTCGCCTCAGTGATGATATCCGGCAGATAGTCGTTGGCTTTAGTCGGCTGGCTATACGTGCTAATTAGTTTCGCAATATCAGCTCCCCAGTCATAGACATTTGGATCCAGGGCGGCGGGGTGATAGTAAGTATTGATAATCGCTGATGGCGTGGGGTGCAGTGCATTGGTCGAGCTCTGTAGGACACCAGCAAAGCCTCGGCCAAAGGCTTCATCGCTGGCGTAGATCGTGATTTTGGCTTGACCGTCGCCATTGATATCGCCGTTTTGGCCTTTGGCCAGCCATAAGCTGATCAATACCCGCGACTGCGGGAAGGTATCCATCAGCGTGCGGAAGTTCCAACCTAGACCGTTGCGCAGTGCGGCCTGGTTAGCGGCATCGCGCGGATTGGCGGCGGCTGGATTGTTAATCGCCGGTGAGGTACAGGCCATGCAGACAATCGGCACATTAGGATCGTTGCCGGGATCGCTATCGTAAAATGTTTGATTAATTGCGATATCGTCCTGGCTGGAGTCAGTGAGGATGGCCTTGGCACCGCCGCTCCGCACTAGGTCGAGGGCGCGCGTCACCGCCGTGGTCGGCGTGTTGGTCGAGTCAGCGCTGAGCAGCTTGAAGCGGAACGGGCGGCCGGCGCTCTTGAGTGCCCGATTGGCATCGCTGACGGCTAGCTGGGCGACGACGGTCCAGTTGGGGGTGGCGATGTTGCCGCTGCTGTCGAAGACCGAGGCTATGGCCAGGCTTGGGCCGCTCCACTCATCGCTGCCGCAGCCGGCGAGCGCTGTGCCGAGCAGGGCTGACAGCGCCAGGGTACGCAGACCAGGGAACGGGGCGCGAGTGGCACTCATGGGAGCCTCCCTGCACGTCGTCCCGGCAGCCGCCGGAAGCGCGTGCTGTAGCGATATGGCGATCGCTTTAGAATTGCTGCCTCGCTTCAAAGTAAAGGGTGCGGCCGATGGTCGGCATATCGTATCCACCGAAGCCGGGGTCCGAGAATCGATGGTCTGCAAGATTGCGGAGAGAAATTAAGAAAAGTAGATCGCTATTGCTGCCGGTTGGCTGAATGCGCGTCGTCGATATGGTGATATCGGCAGTGCCGTAGGTCGGCAGTGTATACGCGACATTGTTGTTGAGTGCCGTATTGCTCTGCGAAGATCCGCGCGGTCCGACAACTCGGCCCTGAGCATTAATATGAAGGTAAATTTCTGGAATGTCGACATCGGCCGAGAAAACCCCCATACCCGCTGGGAAGAGCGGCGGCGGATTTTCGGTTAATGCCGCGCCGCCGGTGCTAGAGCTGGCCGACAACATATGAATATAGGTGCCCCAGGCCGACACGGCATAGCGGCCATAGGTGAACTTGGCCGAGAGCTCGCCGCCCAGGCTGAGCGCGCGGCCCTGGTTGGCAGCGACGAAGTCGGCACCGGTCTGCTGGAACTCGATCTTCTTATCCAGGCTCTGGGCGTACAGACCACCGTCGAGGATCAGGTGCCCGAACAGGCCGGCGCTAAACGCGGCTTCGACGCTGTCGATGGTCTGCGGCTGCAGCCGGGCCACGCCCGTGGCCACCAGGTTGCCGACGATGTTGTAGCGACTGCCGAAGCCAGGCCGGCCGTGCAGCAGGTTTAGCGACGGGGTCTGGAAGGCGCGGCCGGCGAAGATCTTGGCGGTCAGGCGCGGCGTGAAGCGGTAGGCAACCGCGGCGCGGAAGCTGATCTGCGGGTCGTACTCGGCGGCGCCGATGGCGATCTTGTCGAGCCGCACGTCGCCGGTCAGGCGCAGCCCCGGCAGGCGGCGGATCGGCGCGGCGTTGAGGTGCAAAAAGGCGCCGAAGTCATAGCTTGAGAGCCGCGCCTCGTCGGGATTGTCGATGAGGTTGACCTGATCGCCGGGGCGGCGCAGGTTCTCGGCGGCCAGGAAGGTCTGCGTGTAATAGAGGCTGGTGGCCCGCGAGTACTCGATATCGACGCCGAGGCGGATCGAGAGAAGCTCGCCAAACGGGGTATAGCTACCGGCCAGCGAGCCGTTTACCGCGTGGTAATCGACATTGGGGCGGAAGCTGTAGCGCGGGTTGCCGGTCAGGCTCAGCCGGTGCTCGCCGTCGGCGGTGCCGTAGGCGTAGCCGGCGCTTCCCGACAGGTCGAACTTGCTCCACTGCTTGTCGTAGCGCAGCGCGTTCCACAGGTTGAGGTAGGCGATGTTGCTGCCGTGACCGAGCAGCGAGTTGATGCGGAACTCACCGGCTGAGTTAAGGCGCTGCAGGCCGGCCTGGAAGCTCAGGCGACCGAAGCGCTCGGACTCGCCGCCGAGGTGCAGATAGGCGCTGAGCGGGCTGGCGATGTCGTTCTGGCTCTCGCGGCTGAACAGCGAGCTCTGCGGATCGGCGGTGGGATGGGTCGCTTCGAGCAGCAGGCCCGAGCGATCGTTGCGGTCGCCGCTGACCGCGGCCATGGCATAGAAGTGCTGGCTGCGATAGCTGATGAGCGCTGAGGCACCGAGGCTGCCGCGGCTGCGCAGCAGGCTGGTGCGTTGGCCAAAGCCGCCGCTGACTCCTTCGGGGCCCTTTTTGGTGATGATGTTGACGGTGGCCAAGAAGGCGTTGGCGCCATACAGGGCGGACAGCGGGCCCTTGGCGATCTCGACGCGCTCGACGACCTCGATGGGGATGAACTCGGGGCCGAGGAAGGCGGTCAGGTCCGGCCGGAAGTCGACGACGGTGCCGTCGATCATGACCTTGACGATGCGCGTGCCGGCGTTCAGTCCACCGCTGACGCCGCGCACGCTGACCGCGGGCAGGACCAGATCGTCGATGACGTACAGCCCCGGGACGTTGGCCAGGATCTCAGAGAGCGAGCGCCAGCCGTGGCTGCGGATCTCGTCCTGCGTGACGATCACCACGTCGGCCGCGGCGAGAGACTTCTCCTCAGAGCGGCCGCCACTGGCGGTGACGACGGTCTCGTTCAGCGCGGCTTCGAGCTTGAACAGATCGAGCTCGGTGGTGCTGGCCGCAGCGTCGCTGCTGCCGCTCGCCTCGCGCCGATCAGAGCCGGAATTCGTCACCTCGGCACGACTCGCGCCGGCCATCCACGAGACGGTCGCTACGGTCGCAACTACGAGGCCAAAGCGTCCACCCATCGCTTCACCCCTACGTTCATCGTAGGGGGTGGCGGACTTGCGGGTCAATCAAAGTTATGGCAGAGGCCCCAAATGGCGGGCGGGGGCGGCAGCACTGGGGGCGGCAGCGAGGCTGGCGCGGTGGCTAGGCGGTCGCTTCCGGTTCGTCCGGTTGCTTGCGGAACAGCAGCCACAGCGCAGCCGGCAGGGCCGTAAAGTCGGCGATCATCGACAGCACAAAGGCCAGCGAAGACAGGATGCCGAACTGGCGAATTGGCGGCAGCGTGGCCAGCGCAAAGGCCAGGAAGCCGCCAGCGTTGATCAGCGTGGCAAACAAGATCGCCCGGCCCGAGACCAGCAAGGTATGGCGCAGCGCCTGCTCGACCGAGCCCTGCCGGCGTCCTTCTTGGAAGTGATAGAAGAAGTGGATCTGGTCGTTCTCAGAGGTGCCGAGCACCGTCGTGGCGATGAGGATCGTCGCGACGTTTAGGAAGATGCCGGTGCCGCGCATGATCAGGAACATGACCAGGATGGCGAAGAACGAGGGAATCATCGCCATGATGCGCGCGATGCCGCTGCGGAAGACCAGCAGGAAGGTCACAAAGATGATGCCCACCGTCAGCTCAAAGCTCTCGACCAGCGTCGGCACCATGTGGTGCGAGATCTTGGCTTGCAGGGGCGCCAAGCCGACGGCGCGGATGGTGTAGTCAGCCAGGATTGGGTGACGGGCCTGCACCTCGCGATACTGCGCCTTGAGGCGCTCGTTGAGGGCGGTGAAGCTCTCGTAGTCGTCGGCGGCGGTGACGACGGCCAGATAGGTCTGCGACAGGTTGCCCTTGTCGACGAACTTCTCCATCATCGGCTCGCGCGGCAGCAGGTTCTCAAAGTCGTCGCTGATCTTCTCCAGCGCCTCGTCGTCGGTCGGCAGCACATCCGACTTGCCGGCGACATAGCGCAGGGTGCGCAAGATGGTGACCAGGCTGGTGACGCTACCGACGCCGGGCATCTGGTCGACCGAGCCGTGCAGATCGTTGAGGGCGCGCAGCAGCTCGACCTTGCTCACTGCCCCGAGGGTCCGTTTGGCCTTCTGCGCTTCCTCGGTCGGACGCAGCCACAGCGTGGTCACCGACAAGCCGCCAAGCTGCTTGCCGAGCTCTTTGGTGTTCTTATACAGGTCGGAGTCGTGCGGGATGTACTCGACGGGGTTGGTCTGCAGGTACATCGGCTTGATGCCGGCCGGCCGCAGACCGAACAGCGCCACCGCTCCGGCCGCCGACAGCGCTAGCGAGCCGAGGACCAGCAGCCAGCGATAGCGATAGGTGAAGCGGGGCAGGAAGTTGACCAGATCGAGGTACCACTTGGCGCCGATCTTTTGCTCGCGCTGGGTCGGCGTCTTGAGGATTTTCTGCAGGGCAGGAAACAGCGTGAACACCGCCAGCCAGGTCAAAAACAAGCCCACCGCGACCCACAGGCCCATCTCGCGCACCGGACGAATCTTGGACACCGCCAGGGCAGCAAAGCCGACGGCCGCCGCAAAGATCGACGCGGTGCAGGCGAGGAACTTGTTGCACAGGGCAAAGATCTGGTGCTCATCGACCGTTGTGCCGTCGGGCTGATCGACGAAGCGCGAGTGCAAGTAGACCAGGGTGGCGGTGCAGGTGATGAGGATGGTCATCGGCACCACCTGCGAGACGATGGTGAACACGCCGCCGGTCAGGCCGACAAAGCCGACGGTCAGCGCCGCCGAGACCCCGAGCGTGATGATGAAAGCCAGGAGCGTGCGCCACGAGCGATACAGCGCGATGTTGAGGCCGATGACAAACAGGAAGAACAGCGGGAAGTAGCGCATGCCGGTCTCGCGCGTGTCGCGATCGAGATAGGCGTGGACGTAGGACTGGCCGACCTTGCGCAGGCGCAAAAGCGGGGCCGGGCTCTTTTCGATCGGCGCCAGCACGGCATCGACCCGGTCGAGCAGCAGGCGGCGATCGTTGGCGCTCTGGTTGGCCAGCACCACCGGGATGCTCAGGAAGTGCTCGCCGACCAGGCCCTGGCGACGAAAGATGTCGCTGCCGAGCGCGAACTTCTTGAAGGCGGCAGCGGTCTCGGGCGTCGGCTCAAAGCCGGCCTTGGCGCGACGGAAGATGCCGAGCGCCGAGTTGGTCGAGATGCGATCGATCTTGCCGAGGCTGGCTTCGAGATCGAGCAGCCGGCGTAGGACCTCGGGAGCAAAGGGATCGTCGGCCTCGGCCCACAGGATGACGTACTCCGCCGAGCCGAAGACCTCTTCAAAGGCGCGGGTGGCGCGATAGTCGTCGTCGCTTTCGAGGATGAGGCGGTCGGGGGCGTTGTCCTGCGGGACTTGGATCGCCAGATAGACGGCCGGTCCGAGCAAGAGCGCGTACAGCGCCACCACCAGCCAGCGATAACGAACCACCGCGCGAAACACGGTGGCCAGGAACTTGGATTGCGTCTCTGCCATGTTCGTAAGCTAGTCTGCGACGAGACTACGCTGTCGGTTCAGACGTGGAAACCAAAAAAAAACGGGAGGGCGAGGCGGGCAGGGCAGGGGCCCAGGTGAGCTACTTGGGAACCGTGGACTTGTCGGCGATGCCAAGGCTGCCGATGTTCTCGGGGCTGGCCGGCTGCAGGGCCGCTGCGGGCTCTTTGGCTTGCGCCAGCTTGGGGATGGCTGCGGCCGCCGCAGCGACGGCAGCTTGACCCAGTGCGGCGCCCTTGTGGCCCTCGCCTTGACCGGCCAATAGCTCGATCGGCACCGGCAGCACGATGGTCATGTTGGGCTGGCTCGAGACCTCGACCATCGTCTGATAGAGCCGTAGCTGCAGCGCGGCGGGCTCGCTGGCGATCAGGCGCGCGGCATCCGCCAGCTTGGCCGCGGCCTGCAGCTCACCGTCGGACATGATGATCTTGGCGCGGCGCTCGCGCTCGGCCTCAGCCTGGCGGGCCATGGCTCGCTTCATCTCGGTGGGCAGCGAGATGTCCTTGATCTCGACGGCGGTGATGTCGATTCCCCACTGCTCGACGCGGGCATCGAGGATCTCTTGCACTTCGATGTTGATCTCGGCCCGCTTGGCCAGCACCTCGTCCATTTCCATGCGGCCGATGATCGATCGCAGCGTCGTCGCCGCTAGCTGCAGCGTGGCTGGCATGTACTGCTCGACGCGCAGCACGGCATCGGCCGGCGACTGCACATCGGCGTAGACCACGGCATCGACACCGATCGAGATGTTGTCGCGAGTGATCACCTCCTGCGTCGGGATCTGGATCACCTTGGTGCGCAGATCGACGACCTGCGCGCGGTCGATGCCAAACGGCAGCATCAGCACCAGCCCCGGACCCAGCGGGCGGTTGCGGGCCCGGCCGAGCCGGAAGACGATGGCCCGCTCGTATTCGCGCAGGACCTTGAGGCTGGTAGAGAGAAAGATCAAAGCGACAAACGACGCGAGGATAAGCAGAGGTATCCACATAGTCGCGAGTCTGCCACAGCTTGCCGCCGACCGGGGGGCGAGCACGGCGACATCAGGCCAGCGACGCACCGCCGCGCGCCTGGGGCACGGAACCGGCGCTTGGCCGCTGACCATGCTGGCCCGCCGAGCAAACTCCGTCGCTGCGATCTCGGGCTGGAATCGCCGGCGCGAGCGATGCACTCTGTTGCCTAGACGCATGCCCGCGGCCCCGCCGACCTTTGACCGGCAGCGCTTTGCCTCCCTGGCGGCCTACCTTGACCGCTTGCCGCAGGGGCTCGACTCGTACCCGGAGTGTCAGGCCAAGTGCTCGCTGCTGCTCTCGGCGATCGAGGACTTTCGACTGGAGCGCGCACTGTCTTCCCTGCCGCCCGAGCTTGCCGATCTGGTGCAGCATCCGCCGCCGCGCGTCGAGTGGATCCCGCAGGTCCAGTTTCGCTGCGTGCTGCGCGTGATCCATGACGAGTGCTTCAAGAGCACGGCCGACTTCCTGGCCTGGTCGTATGAAGCGCAGCGTCGCATGCTCGGCGGGCCGCTGTACCGCATCCTGTTTTCGCTGATTGGGCCCGAGCGGCTGCTGAAGAATGTGCAGTCGCGCTGGACGCACTTTCACCGCAACCTGCCGCTGCAGGTCCAGCTTGGCGAGCAGCACGTCGACGGTTCCTTCCGCTTCCCGGCGCATATGTACGATCGCATCGACCTGGAAGCGACGCTCCTTGGCATGCGGGCAGCGCTTGAGCTCTCGGGGGCCCACGGTGTCACGACCAGTGTGGTCGAGGTGCGCGAGACCTTGGCGCACGGCCGCATCA
>CAZVMD010000126.1:0-19147 GCA_964628555.1 uncultured Myxococcales bacterium
GCGTGGATGTGCGGCGCCTCGCTGCTGGGCCAGCCGTCTGAGCCCGGCTTGCGATACCAGGCCGCGAAGCCTCTTTCCCCCAGGTCCGACAGCAGGCTGCGGATCTGCGACTCGCTGCGGCCCACGGTGCGGATGTCGACCGCGGCGGTGTAGGGCTGGCCGCCCACCGTGCCGTCCTTGGCGTGATAGCCGGCCGAGGCGGGGGCGCTGCCGATGGTCTGACTGATGTCGCCGGCATCGATGCCAATGCAGCGCAGACGATCCGAGGCATCGGGGTGCAGCCCATACTTGAGCAGCGCCTTGTGCGGACAGGCGGCCGTGATCTGCAGCGGACTGTCGTCAAGCGGCGACTCCGGTGAGTCCGCAAGCTCGGGCCCGCCGCAAGCGCTGGCCAGGGCGACACCAGAGAGAAGCAAGCAACGAACCAGAGAGAGGCGCAGGGAGCTCATGCCGCGCTGTCACTGCAGCCCCTGTGCCAGCCTGGGCGACCGCAGACAGCGACGAGAGGCGGAGCAGCTGCCTGGGGCTTTTCCCCCCGATCGCAGACCGCAGCCAGCAGCGATCCGTCAATCCATCCGTCAACCCATCGGTCAGGGGAGCGCGGCGCTTTGCGAGAGCCGCGGCGACGAGGCTACGGGGCCGTGCCGCGCTCAGCGGGGGTGACGTTCTTGGATGTGGGCGAAGAACGCCGCCGTGCTCGGTGACTCACCGGTCGCCTCGCGCATTAGCTGCTCGGCCGGGACGCGACTGCCGCGCTCGTGGATATGCTGGCGCAGGAAGCGCAGCAGGCCTGCGAAGTCACCGGCCAAGAGCTCTGACTCCACATCGCGGCTGCGACGATAGGTGGCCATCAGCTGCGCCGCATACAGGCTGCCCAGAGTGTAGGTCGGGAAGTAGCCGAACAGCCCCACTGCCCAGTGGACATCCTGCAGCACACCCTCGCGCGGGGTGGCCGGCGTCACGCCCAGCAGGGCCTGCGAGCGCTCATTCCAGGCACTCGGCAGATCCGCGGGCGATAGCTGGCCGGAGATCAGCGCCAGCTCCAGCTCGTAGCGCAGCAGGATGTGCAGGTGATAGGACAGCTCGTCGGCGCTGACCCGGTTGACGCCGGGCCGCACGGCGTTGATGGCGCGGCTCAGCTCAGGCAGGCCCAGGCCGGCCAGCGCAGTGGGAAACAGCGCCTGCAGCTGTGGCCACAGGAAGGCGCAGAAGGCTGGACTGCGACCGACGTGGTTTTCCCACAGGCGGGCCTGCGCCTCGTGCATCGCGGTGCTGGCCGCCTCGGCGAGCAGGCGACCGTGGTCGGCCGCCGCGAAGCCCTGATCGTAGAGCCCATGGCCGCCCTCGTGCAGCGCGGTCAGCACGGCAGCCCACAGGTTGTCTTCATCGACCCGGCTGGTCAGCCGGACATCGCTCGGCCCGGCGAGCAGGGTGAAGGGATGCGTCGTCGCATCGAGTCGACCGCGCGCGAAGTCAAAGCCAATCGCCGACAGGATGTAGCGCGTAAGCTGCCACTGGGCCGCGACATCGAAGCGGCGACCGGCGAGCAGGCGGGAAGCCTCGGCCGTCTGCTCCGCCGCGTGCGCTACCAGAGTCGGTAGCGTGTGGCGCAGCTCAGCAAACAGCGGCTCGATGCGCGCCCGCGTCATCCCCGGCTCGAACTCGTCGAGCAGGGCATCGTAGCGCTCGCCACTCTGGGCAAAGGCGCTGGCCCGCTCACGCACCAGCTGCAGCAGCGTCGCGAAGGCCGGCGCGAAGCCGGCGTAGTCATTCTGCTGGCGTGCATCCTCCCAGGCGGCAAAGGCACTCGACTTGGCGGTGGCGTAGTGGCGCACCAGATCTTCGGGCAGGGCCAGCGCGAGGCGACGCTTCTCGCGCAGCAGATCCAGCTCGCGCGCTAGCCCGTCGATCTGATCGGCCTGCGGCGCACACTCGGCGATCAGGTCACCCAGGCGATCGGCGGTCAGGCGCTGATGACGAATCGCCTCCAGCGTCGCGATCTGCTCGCCGCGCTCGGCTCGTCCGGCGACCGGCAGCATGGTCTCTTCATC
Organism: uncultured Myxococcales bacterium; assembly: GCA_964628555.1. Taxonomy (GTDB): domain Bacteria; phylum Myxococcota_A; class Polyangia; order Palsa-1104; family JAEUJZ01; genus JAEUJZ01. Next base: position 2,052 of record CAZVMD010000126.1, read on the forward strand.
CCACTCCAGAAGCGATGCCGCCCGCTCTAGGTGCAGGAGCTCACGCAGCTCTTTGCGCAGCGCGGGGTAGGCGCCCTGCGCGCGCTCCTGCGAGCGCGAAAAGATGCGCAGATCGCGCGGCGGATCGGCGAGCAGCACGGCCGCCAGCCCGCCGTTCTGCGCCACGTTGACCACCTGCTTCTGCGCTGCGCGACACAGGACCCCCAGGCCGTTTTCCGTCGCTGCAAAGCCCATGACGGTGTAGAAGGGCTCGGAAAAGACGCGGCCATCCGGGGCACAGACGGGAAACTCGCAGACCGGCAAGCGCGTCGCTGCCTGCACCACCCACGCGCGCTGCGGATCATCGGCCAGCTGCGCCGCCTGGTCGAGCAGGGTCTCCCACGCCGACTGCTCGGTCAGTGCACCGATCGTCACCCCGTGGCCGCCGTAGTCGCGGTTGGGCTTGAGCACCAGCTGCCCGCGGTTGCGGCGGGCGTACTCCAAGAGGTCACCGACCCGCTGTCCCGGCAGGCTGCAGCGACGATCGGCGACCAGGCGCGTCCACAGCACATGCCGCTCGAACAGGCGCAGCTCATCAGCGGGAAAGAAGCGCTCGGCAAGCTGCGGCTCACTGAGGATCTCCAGGCAGCTCTTGTGATCAAAGTCGCCGACCACCGACGAGACGACGCGGTTCTGGCGGAACAGCAGGCGGATCGCCGTCAGCTCGCGGCCCTCTTGTTGCTCGATGCTCAACAGGTCGCGCAGCTCGTAACAGCGATAGGCGACATCGACCCGCATATCGTCGTGATAGACCTCATCGCCGACGGTGCGTAGCTCGCGCGGGTCGGCGTCGCTGACCGTAAGGCCGAAGCGCTCGCGCAGGAACTGGCAGATCGCCGCGGACTCATCGGGGCCCTCGTTTTCGTACTTGGGCTCGATGATGCAGATCTGGCACTCCGGCCTCCCGAGGGTCCGCGCGTGATCGATCAGCACCTGGGCAAACAGCTCGCGCTGATCGCGCAGCAGGTCAACGCGCAGCTCGGGATCATGGACGCGCAGCGACGGCATCAGATCGCGCATCAGCAGCTGCTCTGCCACCGGCGCGAAGTGGATGCCGCCGACGCTCGACAGGTTGGCCTCCATAAAGGCAAGCGAGTCCTGCCAGCCGGGACTGGCAAAGTCACAGACGGCGTCGAGGCGCCCGTAGATCGGGCTGTCGTGACCATGGCGCGGCGTCCAGATGCTGCGCAGCCAGGTCGATTCGGCATCGCTGATGCGCAGGATGCGCTGCACCTCGGCATCCTGCAGATACAGCGCCGGCAGCTGCTTGAGGTGGTCGAGCAGGCGCAGGCAGACCTGATGGATGTAGCTCATCTGCTCGCGCAGCATGAGCAGCGGGCGAAGCAGGATGCGCACTCCTTGGCGCTGGCCGTCTCGCTCATAGATCACGCCAGCCGCCTCGGCGTCACCCCGCAGGCGCTCGGCAATGCGCTGCAAGGTCCGGTCTGAGAGGTGCTGCGTCGCGCGCTGCACGCGGCTATCAAGCGCCGCCCCGGCCAGGCCAAGGACCTCGGCTGGACTGACGATGGTGGACATGGGAAGACCTCAAGAGTGAAAGCAGGGGCTCTGCGGCCAAGGCTGGACATGCCCCCTGCTGGGGCCGATAAAGGACGCTGCAGGGGAATCATACTCAGCGACGCGCGACGCGGCTGACTTTCCGCTTGAGGGGAAGGCGGCGGGGGGCAAATCGGGCTAGAAGCGGCCGCCGATGGTCACCACGCCGCCGGTGCCTTGGCGGGCCGGGGCCACCGCAGCGCGCAGCGTTTCCTTGGGCAGCGTGCGCAGCCGCAGGCTGTTCCAGGGCACGGTGGCGACGGCGATGATGCCGGACAGGTCGGCCACTCCACCCACTGTCAGCAGCCCAGCCGCCAGAGCTGGGTTGGCAGTCACGTAGCTGCCACCGATCAGCAGCAGCAGGATGCCGAAGCCGCCCAGGCTGGCCGCCGTGATGGCGTGCGCCGGGGAAAACGTCGCCACCTGCAGCCGCGCCAGGCCCGGGCTGAGCTCCAAAGAGCGGCTGAAGTAGCGCCCCTTGTTGTCGCTGATGACGATGGGAGTAGGCCCAGCCGGCGCTTCGACCTGGCACGGCGTCAGGCAGGGCAGGCCGCGGCCCACCTGAACGAAGTGATAGCGCTCCGGATTCAAGGACGAGACCAGGACCCGGGTTGGCTCAGCCGGCTTGACCGGGGCGGCGGCGGCTGGCGGCTGCGCTTCCGCGGCGCTGGCCTGGGGGGCGGCGGCCAGCAGAGCGAGTCCAGTGGCCAGCAGCGCAGCCAGGCCGAGGCGGCGAGAGAGACGTGGCAGGGTAGGCATGGCTTCGCCTCGCTAAAACTTCAGCTGCGCCAGCGCCGTGGCGCCGCGCAGATCAGGGCTGAGCCCAAGCTGCAGCGAACTAAACTGCAGCTTGCCCGGCAGCCGCGGAATGCCGCGAATCGGCCGCAGCGACACATCGGCCCGGCGCGTGGCTCCCAGCAGGCCGATGCCGGTGATCAAGAACACGAGCCCGTGCGCCAGCCCCAGCGAGCTCATCGTCATGAGGGGGGCTCGCCCGGACTCCAGCAGCGGCAGCGGCACATCGCGGATGCGCCAGCCAGTGGACCCGGCGCTCAGGCCCAGGCTGGAGGCGATCGATAGCCCCAGGCCCAGGCCAAGCAGGATGGTGCCGGCGATGAGGCGGCGATCGGTAAAGTGCTGCAGCCGCAGCTCATAGGGCTCGTCGGGCAGCACGAGCTGCGCGACAAAGCTGCTGGTGCCCGGGCCGCTGATGCTCAGGCTGACCGGACCGGGCTCCAGGCGGCGCGTGCAGGGGGTGACGCAGCTCTCGGGGGGGCGCTCGGGGTGGGCGCGGTCGCGGATCATCACGCCGTAGGCCGTCGCCGCCCGCTTGCCGACCAGGCGGTAGGTCACGCCGCTCGGCGGCGCATCGGTCGCCACCGCCTGCCAGGGGGCCGCGCTGGCCGAGGCCGCCACTGCGCCGGAGCTCGGCAGCTGGCACAGGCTGACAGCCAGGAGGAATGCGCCAGTCGGCGATAACCAATTAGCTTCTCTTCGCATATCGATACTCTCTTGACTATGGTTGAACAACTAGAACGGGGATACGGAGGGATCGTTCAGGCGATCTGGTCGAGAAGAACAGAGCCGCATTAAGAGACGGTGTAGGTCTTGTTGGTATTGATGATGTTGTTCTTTTCGTTGAGCTCGTCGATGTCTTGGTCTGGGTCTATATAGATACGTAAATAATAAGTGCCTTTGTCGAGGCGGGTGATATTGATCGCGCAGAAAAAAGGCTGCTGAAGCTTCAAGGATCGGCCGGGCAACAGGGACTCATCGAGCTCCAGTCGGCGGTCGCAGAAGTGCTCATCTTCGCCGACACTGGTCGAGCGGACGAGGCTGAAGCTAAGCGAGATAGGCTTGGCCACTAGGCTGCCAATATTGCGCAGCTCGACGACATGACCGAGCGCAGGGTTCTCGCCATTGCTGTCATAATTGATGTCTACGAGTAGGGATTTTCGGGTCAATACGTCCCCGACAATATGGTAATCGAAGAAATATGAGCCAATGGTAAGATCTGGCAAATTGACCAGCTTCAGGCAGTCCCAGCCTTGACAGCAAAGGCTGTTAACTAGCTTGCGGCTGCAGCACCACTCATTCTGCGGACTGGGCTGCCCATCGGCGATACAGGCGGTATCGGCATCCGAGGCGCAGCCGATAGGCGCGCAGAGGCTCGCGATAACCAAAGATAGGAATAATAGATAGACGGGGCGGCGCATGCTCTCTCTCCTGTGGGGTGGGGAGGGGCGGCAGCCAGGGCGCTCATGCCCGCTGCCAGCCCTTCATTCACAGGACGGAGCCAGCGCGCTGCTTATGCCGAAAATCGACCGATACGCAGCAACAAGAGGCGACGCGACCGCAGCGGGCCGGCGAGGAGGGGCCGATAACGAGAGGATGAGTGGACGATCCGGGGACGAGCAGGCGACGCACAGGGGCCGCCCAGCAGCGGACTATAAGAGCGAGCGCAGATCAGAAGGCGGCGGGGCTGGGGACCACAAGCCTATTGCAACACGCTAGGGGGCGCGGTCGTGGGCGGGACGAGCGGTGCAGCGCTTGAGCCAGGCCGACAGGTTGGCCATGCCGCTGGTGTCGACGCCCATCATCGCCACGTACTCCATCCACGAGGCCAGGTGCAGATCGGCGATGGTGAACTGCTCGCCGGTCAGGTAGCTGCGACCGGCCAGCGTCTGCTCGACGATCCCGAGCAGGCGGACGACGTCGTCTTTGGCCCGCGCCCCGGCCTTGGCGTTGCGCTCGTCCTCGGGCGCCCACTGGCCCAGGTTGCGTCCGACGCGCGACAGCGCCTCGCCCAGCGTCACGTTGGTCCAGGCGAGCCACTTCATGACCTCGCCGCGGCGCGGACCGGGGGCCGGATACAGACCCTTTTGCACCCCGAAGGTCTCACCGAGATACATCTGGATGGCGACCGACTCGAACATCGCTACGCCGTCGTGTACCAGGGCTGGCACGACGCCGTTTGGATTGATCTTTAGGAACTCCGGCTTCTTCTGCTCGCCGGCGCGGATGTCGATCACGACTTTTTCATATGGGATCCCCAGCTCTTCCAGGGTCCAGTGAACGGGCGAGGCACTCGATTGCGGGCTGTAGTAGAAGGTCAGGCTCATCATTGACTCCTTTTTGAATTCGCCGCTTTCCGGCAGGTGGGTGAGGCGCGGCGAAGCTACTGTGCAAATGATCAGATATCAAGAAAAAAATGAGCTCGCTCTCCGTCGGAAAGCGGGCTCAAGCACAGGCTTGGCCGGCGGCTCTGGATTCGCCCGCTTGCCGGCTTACGGTCGCGCCTGCTGCACGTCCTTTTCGTACTCGCGCTCGTGGCGAGTCCGCTCTTCGCTCTGCCACTCCGCGGCCGAGAAGGCGCTCGGCGGGTAGACCTGGGTGGTGTGGTGCACGCCAGCCCGCGGCGGAATGTGCTCGCGATCGGGCTCGGCGTCCTCTCTTAGCAGGAAGCCATCGAAGTCGCGGACCTGCAGCGGAAAGCGCGGCTTCTCGTCGAGGAGCAGCTTGCCAAAGGCGACCAGCGCCACTTCCTGCGGCCCGGCCGGAAGCACGTCGTTGAATTCGAGGTAGGCCACCGGCCGACCCGTCGCATCGTCGAGCCGCGCGTGCAGGAGGTAGCGCCCCGGTCGCTTGACGGCGAGCGGATAGCGCAGCACCAGCGAGCCCTGGACGATGGCCTCGCGCAGCGGCCCCTCCGACACAGCCGGCGGATCGGCGGTGTACAGGAAGTCAAAGATCGCTGTCCCGCGCTCGCGCGGATCGCGCCCCGCCGTGAGCGTCACCTCGACGTGCAGGGGCAGGCTGGCGGCTGGCGCTCGCCCTGCCTCGGCCAGGCGCAGCGTCGCCGGGCGCAGCGCCGCGACAAGCTCGCCCTGCCGTCCGGGCTGGGCGTCTGGGCCAAACTCGACGGGCGGCAGCGGGCGGGCGGGCGCAGTCGGCCCGGGCAGGACCTGCAGCGTGGCATTCTCGACGGCGCAGGGCAGGATCTGGGCCTGGCTGTCCTCACAGCGGATGCCCAGCTCGATCGACTCGCTCCCCACCACCCAGAGGCGACTCTGCCGCAGCTTGAGCAGGATGTGCTCGCTCGCTCGCCCGCCCAGCGACAGCGGGATGCCGCGCACCACCGGGGCCAGCGGGTAGAGCTGATCGGCGTTCTCGCGGGCCGGCCGCGAGCCCGGCGGATACTGGGCAAACCTGCGATACGTCGCCAGGCGCTCCTCCGCCAGGCGCAGTCGCTCGGCGCGTGCCGCGGCGCTGTCGCCTGCCGCTGGCTCCCCCGGCTGGCCGGTCTGCACGATCCCCACCCCCGGGACCGCAGCCGTCGTCGCCGGCCTGGTGTCCGGGCTGGCCGACTCGTCACGGCTCGCGGTCGCTGCCGGCTGATCCGGCGTCCGGCCTGACGACGTCAAGCGCCGCTGCTGCCACCCCAGTAGGCCCAGCCCAGCGACGAGCAGCAGGCCGAACAGCCACCGCCGCCGCGTCGAGCCAGCGGCCGCAGCGCGGCTAGAGCGCGTTGCTTTGGACAAAGGAGCGCACCGGTCCAATGATTCCGGCCCAGCTTCCCGCTGCGTAGTGGTTGTAGACCTCGCCGTCGTCGCGCAGCGAGACCGTGTGATAGCTCCACTTGGCGGCGCCGCCTTCGCAAGCCGCGGTCCCCAGCGTCAGATCGTTGCTAAACCAGTCGGACGGATTGCCAAACGAGGCGCCGCTCGCCCCGGCCACCCCACCGCTGCTGTGATAGGACACGGCCTCATCGTCCTGGCCGGGCAGCAGCGCGGAATAGACGGTGCCCGCCGCCCCAGCGAAGCGATAGAACATCCGGCCATACGTCTGGTTGTGGTTGTACTGGGCCCGCGCGGTCGTCGTCACCAGATCCTTGGTCAGGGCCTCGCTCGAAGCCCAGTTCCCCAGATCGGCCAGCTCACTGCCGCCGCTGGCGCCGGACGCAACCGCGACCCACTTGATGTTCCAGCCGGTCTGCGTCGTGCCGTCTGTATTGCCGCAGACGCCAGAGGAATTCGGCGTCGCATTCTTCTTGTAGCGAGCGCTGCCGCCATACAGCGCCAAGGCGTAGCCGAGCTGATTGTCTCCCGCCGAGTGAACCGCCAGATAGCACCAGTTGGTGCCGGTGCAGTAGCAGTCGAGCGCGTTGCGGATGGCGCCATTGCTGGCCGAGATGCTGCTGACTCCGTCCCAGTTGACGGCCTTCTTGTTGACGCCGGCCGCCGTCGAACTGGGACCCCAGTAGCGGAAGTCGGCATAGGTTCCGGCTACCGTGCCGCCACCCGAGTTGCGGCCGTGCAGCCACAGGGTGTAGTTGGTTGCCGAGGCGCTGGCCGCGCTGAGCCACAGGCTAACGAACAGCGCCAGCGATCCGAGAGTACGCAGGCTATAGGACATGGTTGGACCTCCGATCCGACGGGGAAGGCAGCGATCGCGTCGCTGCTAGGTGCGACGTACAACGTCCTCGCGCTGGCGAGCAAGCAAAACTGCTGGCCGCCTGCGCAGCGCCGCTGCCCGCAGGTTGCGGCTCATTCCGAAGTCGCCCACCAGTGTCTGGACAGCACACCTGGTTCCGGGCTACGAGCTTCCTAATTCCCTCCCATAAAAAAGGAGTCTGTCCATGCCTGTCGAATCCTTCCGTTTTGCAGTTCGTTCCCCTCGGCCGATCGCGGTCCCGCGGCTCACCGCGCTGGGCCTAGCACTTGGGCTTTCGGCCGTCGCGCCGCTGCATGCTCAAGAGCTGGATTCCCCGCCACCCGTCGTGCCCGCCCAGAGCGCTGGCTGTGGTGGCCCAGGTCAGCTAGGCCAGGGCTTTGTCGCCTACACCGGACTGGGCGGGCGCTTGGCCGGTCTCGCTGCACCCAGCGCGCCGCCAGCCCAGATGATGATGCCGGCGATGATGATGCCGACGACGACGGCGGCGACGACGGCCACCGCTGATTTCGGCGCCGGTCCGCAGTGGAACCTGCTGTTGGGCTACAAGCTGTGCCGCGTGGTCATCGGTCTGAACCTCGATCTTCTGGTCTACAGCCCGACCGGCTCCTCGAACACGGCGACCTCGTTTTCGCTCTCGCCCGAGGTCCAGGTCGCGCTCGCCCGCTCTTCCGATCTGCGCGCCGAGCTTCTCGGTGTGCTCAACGTCGGGCTGGGGCAGACGCTGGGCTTCTTCCACCTGGGCGGCTTCATTGCCCCCGGCGTGCGCTACTGGCTGCACCGTCACATCGCGCTCAGCAGCCAGCTTGGGCTTTCGGCCGGAGTCACGCTGCAGGGCAAGGCCGGGCAGACCGTCCTTCTAAACCTGCAAGGCACCGCCGGCATCCTCGGCGGCTTCTAAGGCGCAACCAGGCGCCGTCGCGCGGGTCTGCCATCAGACCCCGGCTGTGCATCGGCCGCCACCTGGCCAGTCGCTATGCACTGCCGATGCGCAGGACGTTCAAGCCGCGCGAGTGTCCGCTGCCGACGTGGCGCAGCGCCGCCCCGGCCTCGGCCTGCGGCCAGACCCGCTCGACGACCGGCTTGACCGTGCCGGCCTCGACTAGCTCGCGCATCGCCACCAGATCGGCGGCGTTGAGGTTCTGAATGAACATCTTGAAGTGCTTGCCGCCAAATAGGAATGTCATAAGACCGCCGAGGATGCGCAAGAACGGACCGACCCAGTCGCCGCCGCCGCCCGAGCAGGGCACGTAGCGTCCGCCGGCCTTGAGCACCGCCTTGCAGTCCGCCAGGCTGCGGTTGCCGACCATGTCGAACAGCACATCGAAGCGCGCGCCGCCGGCCACGAAGTCGGTCTGGGTGTAGTCGATGACCTCGTCGGCCCCGAGCGAGCGCACCAGGTCGATGTTGCGAGTGCTGCACACCGCGGTGACGTGCGCGCCCAGCGACTTGGCAAGCTGCACCGCCCAGGTCCCCACGGCACCGGACGCGCCATAGACCAGCACGCGCTCGCCAGCCTTGACGCCGCCGGCATCGCGCAAGCCCTGCAGCGCTGTGGTGCCCCAGGGAACCGCCGCCGCCTCTTCGAACGACAGGTTCTTTGGCTTGTGGGTGATGAGCTTGGCCGGCATCACGACGTACTCAGCGAACGCGCCGCAGGTGGCCTGGCCGAAGACCTCATCGCCTTCGCGGAAGCCAGTGACCTTGGCCCCGACCGCTTCCACCCGGCCGGCCAGCGCGGCGCCCGGCACCGGGTTTTTCGGACGCGGCAGGCCGCCGAACGGGCTGAGGCGCACCAGGTAGGGCTTGCCGGTGACGACGTGATGATCGCCGATGCTGACGCCAGCCGCACAGACCCGAATCAGCACGTCTTCGTCACCCGGCACTGGCCTGGCCAGCTCGCCTAAGGTCAGCACCTCGGGCTCGCCATACTCGCGGTGCAGCACCGCCTTCATCTGGGGAGTGCGGACAGCGGCAGACTGATTTTCGGCGGTGTGCATAGGGTGCTCCTTGAACGATGGTTCGAATCAGACTTACAGCGTAAGTTTACAATCGATTGCCGTTGTGTCAAGTCAGACTTACGCTGTAAACCACAACCGCAACGAACGAGCGAACTTGCATGGCTGCCAAAGCAAAAAGACGAGCCCCCTTGACCACCGAGAAGGTGCTGACCACCGCCCTGCGCATGGCCGACAGGAAGGGGATCGAGTCGCTGTCGATGCGCAACCTGGGGCAGGCGCTGAAGGTCGAGGCGATGTCGATCTATAACCACGTCCCCAGCAAAGAGAGGCTGCTCGATGGCCTGGTCGAGCTAGTGGTCGGCGAGCTAGAGCCACCGGAGCTCGGCAGCGAGTGGCGCAGTGCGATGCGCCGGCGAGCGCTGACCGCGCACCGCGTCCTTATGCAGCACCCATGGGCCACGATGCTGCTGGTCTCGCGCATGAACATTGGTCCGAACATGCTGCGCTACATCGATCGCACCGTGGGCTGTCTGCGCGAAGCCGGCTTCTCGTGGGCCATGGCCGATCACGCCTGGAACACGCTCGATGCCTTTGTCTATGGCTTCACTCTGCAGCGGCTCAACTTCCCCCTTGAACCGCAGCAGTACGCCCCGGCCGCCAAGCAGTTCCTGCCGCTGATTCCCGTCGAGCAGTTCCCATACATGAACGGACTTTCGCAAGAGATCATCGCCGGCCGCCACGATGGGCTGCAGCACCTAGAGCTAGGCCTTGAGCTCTTGCTCAACGGACTCGAACAGCTGCGCCGCCTGGGGTAGCGCGAGGCCTTGTGCCTAGCAGCGGGTTGGCCTAGCCGGTCTACTGCGGCTGCGCATAGCTGATCTGGTAGGGCCCCCAGCCGTCCTTGCGCAGCACCTCCACTGTGAAGCTGCAGGCTCGGCGACCCGCCAGCACCTTCGCCGGCACGCTGAAGCCATCGCCGTGGTGAAAGAGCTTCAACGAGCTTTCATCGAGCCAGATGCGCCCCGCGGACCGGCGCTCGCAGTCGGTCGCCGCGGTCAAGGCCGCGATCACGCAGGCCGCGGTCTTGCAGCGCAGGTCAGGCGCAAACAGTCGCGAGAGCTCGGTCCACTGCTCTTTTTCGGCGAGCGTGTTGAGCGTTGCCACGAAGGACTTCGCTTGGCTCTGCTCGCGCGCTTCATCCCAAGTCTCTGACTTCTCGCGACACCCCGAGCTCAGCAGCAGCAGCAGCAGCAGCAGCAGTCCGCCGAGGGGCCAAAGTCGCACACCGCTAACCGGCGAGGAGCCAAGCTGGCGACTTCGATCTCCTCGCTGGCTTTGTGCTGAAGTCCTCTGCTGCATCCGGCTTCACCGTCCTTCGCTTGCCGTACCCCAAGCTGGCAAGCCGGGTCAAGCATGGCGGCCCGCGCTGGCGGAACCCGGCGACTTCCTGCCGCGCCTCCGCGCGACCTTACCCAATGCGCACCAGCGCCGGCAAAGTAGCCAGTGGGCGGAATGGCCAGCCGCCGCTACAGAGCACTTAGCCGTGCTACGTTTTCTGTAGCGCGGCTCAGCGCGGGCGATCGTGGCGATCCGCGGGCGGTACGGCGGGGGCTCGCGCGGACCGCGGCGCGTGCTATACGCCGGCCATGCATACACCGCGAACTTGGCTTGTACCCCGTGCCCTCGGTGGGCTCGCTGTCTCTCTTCTTCTTGGCTGCGGCGCGCCCGGCGATACGCAGTCGGAAGCGCAGCCGCTTTTGACCGGCCCCGGGCCGGCGCAGATCTTGGTGTCGACCTCGCCCAAGGTCAGCGAGCGCTGCCCGAGCGAGCTTGCCGCCACCTACTGTACGAGCGCGGCGCTCAGTGCCGCCGCGGACACCTGTCGGCGCCGCCTCTCGCTCGATGTCACGCTGAGCTGCAGTCGGGCTGGCTGCCTGCTGCCCTACGCCACCTATCGCGATAGCTGCAGCGCCGGCCCCACCTATCCCAGCGCCGCGGCCTGCGCCCGCCCCGTCGCCGACGACTGTGCCTTCTACCGTAGCTGCCTGGAGAGCGCGCATCCCTGCGGCAGCAGCGGCTACGCCCTCGGCTTTGGCGAGCGCCTCTGTTACGCCTTTATCGCCCGTCGCGCCGAGTTCTCGGCTGCCGGCCAGGCCTGGCTGCGCGGCGTGCGCCCCTGCCTGCAGCGAGCCCTCGTCCCGCTCCTCCCGGCTTCGACGCTGTCCTGCGGCAGCCTCGGCGACACCGCCTATGCCTCGCATGCCGGCTGCTACACCGCCGCCGACAACACCCTCTGCGATCTGCCCATCGCCGACGTGCTGGCCCTGGCCAACGTGCTGTCGCTCGATCTGCTCGACCCGCGCGCCATCCGCCAGATGGCCGAAGTCGCCAAGACCTGCTGGCTCGCCCACACCCCCGCCACCGACCCCGCCGCACTGCGCCGCGCCGCGTTTTTCCGCACCCTCAGCACCGCCGCCACCGATGCCGCGACGCTGCAGCGCTTTGTGGCGGAGCAGCCCGCTGCCCCCACCGAGTAACCCCCCGCCCGCGACCCCTCGCCGGGCTCCCCCGTGCCCCCCCTCCAGCGACGAGCCCCCATACCCCCGACAATTTTCGCGCCCCCCTCCTGCCGGCTGAATATCCTTATGGAGTGTCCTCAGACAGCTCTACTCCGAAGCAGAGGCTACGTGCGCTGCTCAAGCGGCGCCCCATCCTCATCCTCGGCAGCGAAGTCACCTGCCACCTCATCCAGCACCGCACCGCCCGCATCGCCCACCCCCTCGGGCTACTCGATCGGGTCTGTGAGCTAGCCGGAGAGCACAGCCGCGATCCCAGTGCCTGGCTGCAACGACGCGATCAGCTTGCAGAGCCGAACCCCGACCTCGCGAAACTGTCGCGGGAAATCTGCGAGGCCCTACCGACCCTGGCCGACCTACCAAGGCTTTTTCAAACGATCCAGGGGGAGATCGCGGCTCTGCGAGTTAGGGACAGCCAAGCAACAACCTACTGGGGCTGGCAGCCCGCGAGGATTCTTGATACCTCATATGTTAATATTTATAGTGAATCAGACAGAAGAGTCTTTCATATTGGCTATTCCCCTCCAGAAGCGCTCCCTCCACAGATAGAAGCATGGTTGGAATGGCTGAAGAAAGTTACTGGCGTAGTTTCGCTCGATACGGAAACATGGCACTTGCGGTTGCCAGCGTGGAACCCGAACAGTGAAGTGATCTTAGTCGGATTTGGTGAGCCGATTGATCCAATTCTCGAAGGTCTGATTGTGTATTTAAAAGGCGTTGTTGGTGTGGGTAATGTATATGTGTCTTGTACTGAGACTTCGCGAATTGTATTGGAGAATAATCTAACAATGCGGGGTTCTGTTAGTTCGGCGAAGCTGCTTTCGTATAAACCATGTGCTTATAATGCGATTTCATTTTCTGCCTATGGAGATAGCGAGTTAATAAGCCATACCGAGGTAAGAAGGATGATTTATGATGCATTTCCGAATCCGCCAGATTTTGAAAAGTTCATTATCGATAAATTTCCGAATGTTTGTGATAAATTAGAAATGAACAAGGAGCGCGAGGTACAGATCAGCGCATTGTTTCGTAATGTAGAACCCAATCTGGTAGCGAAAAAATTAATGAGTTATCGAAATGACGCCGAAGATAATCCAGATGGCAATTGTCGCATAGAATCATATCGGCAACTGATATGTGAAACTGTCAGACTACCCGCCGGACTAGCCATTTACGAAAAAGCAAAGGAATTACTCTTGAATCGATATTCTCTCGTGTTGGCCGATGGTCAAGGGCCAGGGGAACAGCTTCTCCGTTCTCCTGCTGAACCCTCTGCGTTTATAGCCAATAAATCCTATCACTTGCATTGGGAAGGGAATCAGTTCAAAACCAATAGGTCAAAAAGAGACCTGGAGCTACTCCGTAATAGCGATCGAGAAGAGTATGCGAAAAGCTTGTTGCCAAACGCTGAACCAAATAGTGCCTTCGTCGCAAATATCGCAAAAGCTACTAATGATCAGCTCTTGTATTTGCTGATTCGGCTGCTAGCGCCTGGGGTTCATGTTAGCTTTCAATTAATGCCTATACTGGAAAGTATGATAATAAAAGAACGACGGAATTCGATTGTTCATTCTGTGCTGCCAAGAATCGGGAATGGCAAGCAACGCCGGAAACCTGGGGCAACTATCCGGACTTACTTTCCTCATCGGCCAACTCAAGATCAGTACATTGACTTCAATGGTATAACGGAATTTGTCGATTCCATCAGCCGAGATCGTAATGATGAATATATCATTATTCGCCCATACGGCGGATATGTACTGCAGCGCAGCCTTTATAGAGGGCATTGGATCGACTCTTTATCTGGTGATGGTGTGAAAATATATTGTACCGATGATTTCCATCGCAAGATCTTCGAACCAGGGGTTTTCGGGCGAAAGAATGACCAGGACCTTCTTGACTGCCTCGTCGACGGCCGTCGCCATGTCGTCTATGCAAAATTTGCAATGGAGCATCGTGCCACACGCGACATTCTGCACTGGGTTCGGCAGAACAGGGGCGCCATGCCAGACGATATGGTTATGACCGCGGATGGGCTATATTACTATGCGCACGATGGAGGAGTACCAGAAATGATTCTCGAAAGATTAAATCAACAATCAATAGACAAACTCTGTAGTGCACTGTCGGATGCACGCATTGCTCAAGGAGCTGGTTGGTGGAAACAGGATTAGAAATGAAACAGCGTGATTGGGATAACCCGTTTGCTGGGCCGCGGCCGTACGTTAAAGGAGATGGACTGCAGTTTGCTCCACGAAGCGATCTTGAAAAGCGGCTCCTAAAGGCGATACGTGGAACCAAATCTGCACTAGTTTTCGGTCCGAGTGGGTCTGGTAAGTCATCGCTCCTCCACTGTGCACTTCCTGGCGCGATGGAAGAAGAAGGGCTGAAACTACTAGTGTATAGTGAGTGGTCGCCTAAGTTGGACCTAGAAACTACAAAGAATTCCGTTCTGGAACAGTTAAAGAAAGTCGCTACCGGAGCGACAGAATCGGCATTGAGAAATACGTTATGTATTGATTCTGGGGTTGGCGCATTTGCGAGTGTTATGTTGGTCTTTGATCAGCTTGATCATCTATACTCGTCGGCCTTTGCCGAAGATCTTAGAGAGGGAATACTGTCATGGATAATAGATATTGCTCAGTGCGAGCGTGGCGAGTTCCCTGGAAGTGTTTCGGTAGCGTTTAGTATTAGAGATGATTACTTGGGACCCCTCCTGGGATTCATGAGTAAGGAGGATTATCAGCCAGATCGTCTCTTCCAGATACCTAGGTTGAAGCTAAGAGATCTACTTGATACTGCACATAGAGTTGTCCCTTCCTGGGTAGGAGATAAGACGCTTGAAGCTCAGCTCTGCGAGACATCGTTACCAAAGAGAGTCTCGGCTGCAACTTCCGCGGAAGATTCAGATAATAACCCAGAACTGAACGCGCCACTTGCCCAGATTGTTTTGCTCGAACGGTATCGTAGTGAACTTATTCAGAGGAAAAGACTTTCCTTCGATGCCATTCTACGAAGCTATTTACGCTCAACTGTGGCGAAAATTTCGGCGTCCGAAGGGGAAATTGTAGCATTTCTGTTCAATTGCTTTGGCGGCGAAACGCGGAAACGGATTTCCTCGTTCGATGAGATCGTCGCTACGGTTAGAGGAAGATTTGATAAGAGCGGCATTGCTGAAATATTGGATGCGCTACGTGAATCAAGATTGATTACTGAAATCTCGACGGGTGCGGGGCATGAGCTTGCTTATACGCTAAGTCACGATGCGCTCTGCGAAGTCATCAATACTGAAGCTCAGCTACTGCAGCGCTCGGAAGTAGCCGCCGCCGCTGCTGACAAGGAGCGGGAGCGAGCCGCGACACATGCTCAGACAACGAATCGCGCTATCGAGATCCTGCGGGACGAGTCGAACGCGTCGCGGGAGCAGCTGGAGCGGCAGAGTGACCAGCGAGTGGCGGAGCTGGAGGCTGGGTTTCAGCGCGAGCGGAGTGGTCTGCTGCAGCAGCAGAAGGAAGCGGTTGAGCGGCTGGAGGGCGAGCGCAGGCGGGATCGGGAGAGCCTGCTGCAGCAGCAGAAGGAAGCGGTTGAGCGGGTGGAGGGCGAGCGCAGGCGGGATCGGGAGAGCCTGCTGCGGCAGCAGAAGGAAGCGGTTGAGCGGGTGGAGGCCAAGGGGGAGGCGGCGCAGAGCGGCTTGCGGCTGCGGCATGAGCAGGAACTGAAGCAGCTGCGCGCCTCCCACGAGCAGCAGCTACGGCAGCTACGGCAGCAGCATGTCGAGGACGTGGCGCAGGTGACCGCGAGCTTGGGGGAGCGATTTGGCTTGCTCAGCAGCGATCTGGAGAAGAAGACGCGCGAGCACGAGGCGGAGCTGCAGAGCCTGCGTACGAAGCACAAGGATGAGCTGACAGAGAAGACGCGCGAGCACAAGGCGGAGCTGCAGAGCAGGCTAGAACAGCAGGCTGTGGAGCACGCAGCAGAGCTGCAGCTCCGGCACGGGGAGTACCTGGACGAGTGCGAGAGGAAGGCTCGGGAGCACAAGGAGGAGCAGGATGCGAAAGCTCGGGAGCACGAGGGCGAGCTGAAAGGGCTGAGCGAGAAGTACGAGGGCGAGCTGCAAGGACTGAGCAAGAAGCACGAGGGCGAGCTGAAAGGGCTGAGCAAGAAGCACGAGGGCGAGCGGCAGGAGCTTGAGCTGGGTCACCGGGATGCGCTGCAAGAGCAGGGAGAGGCGTACTCGGCCGCCTTGAAGGATCGGCAGCAGAGGCATCAGGGGAGGCTGGCTCAGGTTGAGGCGCGCTGGGTGAAGTCTGAGGCCAAGGCGAGTCTGTGGTGGAAGGGGGGGATGGGGCTTGGGGCGCTTGCGCTTACGGCAAGCACCGCTGGGGTGTTCAGCTACCGGGCGGGCTTGGGGTTAGAGCGACGGACGCAGCAGCTGCAGGGCGAGCTTGTGGCCGAGCAGAAGCAGTGTGCAGAGAAGGATGCGAGCTGCCAGCGGCTGAGTCGGGCCGAGCGGCTCTTGGCGGGGGCACAGTGGCTGCTGCGGACAGGCTGCCGCGCGGGAGAGGCAGCGGAGTGCGGCAACCCCAATCGTGCGGCGTCGCTTCTGCTGGAGATTCCGGCGGCGCAGCGGGCCGGTCTGCCGCTCTGGGACCATGCGGCGAAGCAGGTCGTGGGGAGTGGGCGCCTGCGGGTGGTGCCGCCTGAGAGCTTGTCGGGGCAGATTGAGGCCATTGAGCGGCTCAGCTACGCGGACGATGGAACCGTGTCGGCGTGCGCGAAGGGGAGCAGCGAGACGCCGTGGTGTTTCAAGCTGCAGGATGAAGGCACGGCACCAGGCAGCTGGCTTCGCTACAAGCCCAGCGACGCCGGAGAGGCAGAGAGCGCGGGGCTGTGGCAGAGCCGTGTGCGCGGAAACATCGACGTGCCGCCGGCCAAGGTCTTGGCCGAGTTCGAGCGGGTTCGGCAACTCGATGCGCAGAGACACAACTGCCTGGGGGGGCAGCTAAGGAAGGCGCCAGAGCAGCCGTTCGCTGTGGTGCCGATTGGCTCTTTGATGGACCCACGCGTGCTGCTCTTGACGAGGCGCGGCATCTTGCTACGCGATGCTTCCTGCAATGGATGGGTGCCGAACACCTCGGACTGCAGCAACTGGTCGCAGTATGACGATCAGCTGGCCCGTACCTGGTACCACCATGCGGCGGTGGATGACTTTGGCCGCTATGGTGTGGCGGCCACCGATTCCCGACTGCGTGGCTTTGTGCTGCCGGCTCCCTACGGCTGCAAGGTCGATAGCAGCGCCAAGGCGATTGAGATCAGTAGGCAGGATGGGCTGATCGATGCGCGTTTTCGGCCGAACAAGGGCATAAAGGAAGCTCAGGCCGGCCGGTTGGCGGTGGCCCACAAAAAGGAGGGCATCACGCTCTGGGACTTGGCCGCGGCGATGAATCCCAGTCCGGCCGCGCTAGAGCGCTTTGCCTCAGACTGCCTGGAGGCGAAAAGCCGAGAGACGCTGCTT
>CAZVMD010000127.1:0-18962 GCA_964628555.1 uncultured Myxococcales bacterium
AGCAGTACGAGTTCGGCATCCAGACCAGCTTTGGCTGGGCCCACAGCCCGTTCTCGCCGACGCTGCCTGTGCCGCCACTGGGCACGACCGAGCAGCGCTACAACCTGATCGGCAATCAGTTCACGCTGGATCTGGGCTTCTTCTTCGGCCTGACGAAGTTCCTGTCGATCGCCGCAGTCATGCCGCTCGGCTCCAACACCTACGACGAGGAAGCGGTGGGGCAGTCGGCGCTGATCAGCGCCCCCAGCATGCAGAACCCGACGGGATTTCCGCAGACCACCGGCCTGTATCGCGGCGAGCCACGGCAGAGCATCGAGATCGCCCGCACTGGGCTGCGCGATCCGCGCTTTGCCGCCAAGATTCGCTTCTACGGCGGCAAGACCATCGAGCTTGGCACCCTGCTCGATCTGACGCTGCCGTTCGGCGACCACAGCAGCTTCCTGGGCGAGCGCACCGCGACCTTCCGCCCCAAGCTGCTGTTCGGCATCCTGACCTCGCGTCTCAACGTCGCGCTCAATCTTGGGGCGATCATCCGCGGTAGCTCGGTGCTCTACGACGGTTACAGCAACCCACCGCTTACCCGCTTCCAGACGGTCCATGAGCTGACCTGGGGCGTCGGGGCCACGGTCTTTCTGCACCGCGTGATCTCGCTGGGGCTCGAAGGGCTGGGCAATGTTCCGCTCGGTGCCGAGAGCCAGTTCGGCACACCCCTCGCGACGCTGCTGGGCACCGTCTACCTGCGCGCTCTCGAGAAGTGGCGCTTGTTCATCGCCGGTGGCGGCGGCCTAGTCAGCAGCAGCCAGCGCAATGCCGATGGTCGCCTGCTGGTTGGCTTCTCGTTCTCCTTGGCCCCACGGGAAGGAGGGCTGCGCTAATGGCGGCCCACAGCACTGTTCGTAAAGCCCGCAGGGGGGGAATGCTGCGGCCAGGACTCTTCCCTCTGTTCGCCGCCTGCTTGTGGGCTTCGCCGCTGTATGCCGACAGCGACCCTGGATCCGCCGAGTCCAAGAAGGCAGCACCGCCGGCCCGCAGCGTCACCGACCCCGGCTACGACGTCCTCCTGCCGGATCCTGAGCCGCCCAGCGAGACCAGCAAGAACACCGGGCAGACCAACGAAGGCGTCGGCGACCTCGACATCGCGGACCGCGTGCTCTCGGCCGCCAAGTCGGTGACCACGGTCGCGGAAGCCCCCTCGATCATCACCGTTGTGCGCGCCGACGAGATCCAGGCGCGTGGCTATCGCACCCTGACCCAGCTTCTGGAGACCATCCCCGGCTGGCACACGACGACGAACGGCGGCACGCTGTTCCCGTTCTCGCTGGTCCGCGGCACCGGCCAGGCCTCGCTCTTGCTCCGCGACGGCGTGTCGATGTTCGACCCGGCGCTGAACCTGACCCAGCTAGGCCGCGTCATCCCACTCGAAACGCTGAAGGTCGTCGAAGTGGTAAACGGCCCCGGCGGTGTGCTGTGGGGCGCCAACTCGTTCCTCGGCATCATCAACCTGGTCAGCAAGGACGCCGACGACATCAACGGCATCGAGATGGGCATGGGCGGTGGCCACGGCGATGGCACCCGCGAAGACTTCCGCGCCTGGGTCTTGTTCGGCAAGAGCTTCCGTCCCAAGCGCGGCCCCAAGATCAGCATCGTGCAGCACTTCTCGGCCGAGACCTGGCTGCCACCGTCACTGCCGGGCTTGCTGACGGTGACCCGCAGCGCTGCACCCTCGCCGCCTGGCCCGCAGGTGTGGAGCGACTTTTCGAGCAGCATTCCCGCCCGCGCCTGGCTGGTCAACCTCAGCGGCAAGGTCAGTATCGGACCGGTCACCCTCTACTACGCCGCCCCCTTCGGCGAGCAGAACAGCTCACTTAGCACCGGCAACAACCTGGCAGTCGGCGCATTCGACGCCAGCACCGGCATGTCGGTCACCACACCGCAGCGCAACCTGGTCAATGGCTTTGAGCGCTTCGTCACCGCGCAGTACAAGGATCGCTTCCTGCGCGATCGCCTCGGCCTCGACGCCAAGCTCTACGGCGTGCAGTTCCGGCGCGAGATCGACTTCGTCATCGTCCCCGGCACCCGCCTAAACCCGCCGGGACTTACGCTGCGTACCCCCGTCGAGAGCTACCGCGTTGGCTTCAGCGTCGATGGCGATGCCGCGCTGCCGGCCCGCAACAAGCTGCTGTTCGGCGGCGATGTCTTCCACGAGTGGGTGCCGCAGGCCGAGCTTCGCTTCCGCAACGGCGAGTCCGGTGGCCTGACCTTCCCCGATCTGAACCCCGGCCGCCTGCCGATCAACTGTCCGCTGGCCAGCGGCAGCACCGCCGCCGCGCCGATGTTCGTGCCCGAGTGTCCCCTGCCCTTCATCTTTGGCGCCAGCCGCACCGTCGTCGCGCTCTACGTCTCGGATCAGTTCCGGCCGTTTTCGCGCCTGACCATCGACGCCGGTGTGCGCTATCAGGCCGGTCTCGGCCAGCGCGGCTACCGCGGCGCGACGATCGGCGGCAACGGTCAGCTCCTCGGCAGCGCGGCCATCGTCTGGAACTTCTGGCGCGAGATGCACCTAAAGGCCAACTACGCCGGCGGCTTCCGCTCTCCAGTGTTCAACAACACCGACTCCAACGGCGCTGCGGTGCAGTTCGGTGGTAACCGCCAGCTGACCAACGAAGACAGCCAGGCCTTCCAGGGCGAGTGGAACGCCCGCGTGCTGCGCAACATCGGCCCGATACGTGCCCTCCAGCTCCGCGTCGACTACGCCTACACCCAGCTCAAGGGCCTGATCGTGATCTCGCAGGGCTCGTATTCGAACCGTCGCCAGGATGGCCGCACCAACGATGCCTCGCAGCGCCACATCCATTCTGTCGAAGCAGCGGCCAAGCTATACGCCGGCGAGAGCACCTGGACCCTGGGCTACACCTTCCTGCACATCGACACCAACGACCGCGGCCTGCTGCGCTCGATGCCGCAGCACACGCTGTCCTTGGGCTGGGTGCTGCCGGTCATCCCGAGCTGGCTCGATCTTAACGGCACGCTGCTGTTGCTATCGAGCTACGACGATCCCAACCGCATCCGCACCGTGACCCAGCAGCTGCCTGATGGCTCGCTGATCACCGTCGGCAACTTCAGCGACGTCACCTTTGACAAGCTGCCGCCGCAGGCCCAGCTCAACCTGGGTGTGCGGGCCCGCTTCTTGCGCAACCGCTTCTGGAGCAGCGTCAACTTCTACAACGTGCTCAACCAGCGCGCCTACTATCCCGACGCCTTCTACGACGTTGCACCGACGCTGGAGACCACGCCGACGCCGATCCCCGGCTGGTCGTTCTTCCTCCAGGTCGGCGGCAAGCCCTGGTAGCGCCGAGCGCGCAGTCCTTGCGCCGCTGCATCCTCCCTTCCCCGACTGCCGCGAGGCCCGTGACAGCGACCCTAGCCTGGCTATGATGCCGGCATGTTGGAGCTGCCCACCTCGGTCCGTAAAGTCGCCGACCCCGACCAGTCGCCGATCTTCATCATTGGCACCGGCCGCTCAGGAACCACGCTGCTGCGTCAGATGCTCAATGCGCATCCGCGCATCCACATCACGCACGAAGCCGGCTTCTACAGCTATGCCCGCCACGCTCCGTCGGAGGTCTCGGTCCGCGACTGGCTGGAGCGCTACTTCCAGACCTACTCGTTTGCCTATCTTGGGCTTGACCCCAAGGCGGTGCGAGCCGCGGTGCCAGACCCGCTGCCCAGACGCGATATCGTGCTCGCCTACCGCGCCATCCTCAAGCAGAAGGCCGCGCAGAAAGCTCGCCTGCGCTGGGGCGACAAGAACCCGCTCGACACGCACAACCTGGCGCAGATCTTCGCTGACTTTCCCGACGCCCGCGTCGTGTACATCATGCGCGATCCGCGGCCGACGACGCTGTCGTTCAACCGCATGCCCTTTGGCACAGCCAGCGCGCTGTTCAACTGCCTGCTGTGCCGCCTGCAGTTTGATCACATCCGTCCCTACCTCGATCGCTTGCTGGAAGTCCGCCTCGAAGATCTGACGCGCAGCCCGCAGGCCACGCTGCGCGGCATCCTCAACTACGTCGGCGAAGACTGGGATGATGCGGTGCTGGATCACGTGCGGTATGCGGCCACTGACGATGTGCCGCCGCTGCCCTGGTTCGTCGGTGCGACGGCGAAAAAGCCAGACCAGCAGCAGAGCGAAGGGGCCTGGCAAGAGGGCTTGGAGCCAGCCTGGATCCGCCTGATCGAGCGCTTCAACCGCGAGGCCATGCAGCGCTACGGCTATGCGCCGGCCGTGCTCTCGCCAAAGCCAAGTCGCCTGTCGCTGGCCGCCGCGCTGCTCGCCGATCTGCCGCATATGTTCGCGGCCGGCTATCGGCTGCTGTCGTTTGGTCGGCGGCTCGACCGCCACTTCCAGGGCAAGGCCACCCTCGATCCGCAGGAAGGGCTCTTGGCCAACGTCAGCCTCAACCCGGCCGCTTGGCGCCACTACCCCGACTTCCGGCTGCCCCCCGTGCCCAAGGTCTCGTAGCGCCGCCCGCTGGGCTTACTTCTTCTTGAGCACTTCCAGATCGATCGTCACGCTGACTTCATCGCCCACCACCACGCCGCCACCGTCGATGGTCTTGTTCCACTGGACGCCGAAGTCCTTGCGGTTGAGCTTGGTCGTCGCGGTAAAGCCGGTCTTGGTGTTGCCCCAGGGATCCTTGACCGTCGGCGCCGGTCCCTCGACGTTGAGCACGACTTCTTTGCTGACGCCGCGCATGGTCAGCGTGCCGGTGACCTTAAGCCCAGCGCCGGCCTTTTCGACCTTGGTCGACTTAAAGGTCAGCGTCGGAAACTTGGCGACGTCGAAGAAGTCAGGGCTGCGCAGGTGCTCGTCGCGCTTGGCGTCGCGCGTGTTGATGGCGGCGACCTCGATGGTCGCTTCCACCGTCGACTTGGTGATGTCCTTGTCGTCGAGGTTGATGCTGCCGCTGACCTTGCCAAGCTCGCCGCGGACGTTGGTGACCATCAGGTGACGCACCGAGAACGCCGCCACCGAGTGGCTGGCATCGATGTCCCAGGCGCTGGCCTGGGCGGCGGAGGGGGCAACAAACGAGAGCAGAGCAGCAGCGGCGGTCGAAAGTAGAAAGCGCTTCATGGGGAGCTCCTTGGCTGGGCTGGTGGGCGAAGGGATGACCCAGGAGCACATGCGCCGAGGTTCCCAGAGCCGGTCTAAGACATCGCAGCACCTCGTCAAACTGACGTGGCCTGCACGGATGGTCCATTAATAACGAGGGTGCGCTGCATTGAAAAGTCCTCGTGTGAGACAAAGACTGTTGCGGCTAGCGCAACAATCAGCGAGCAGCGCCCGACCCAGCCCCAGCGGCCCTGCGTGAATGACGGCGCGAATGACGGCGTGAGCGGCGGCGTGAACGACGGCGCGAATGACGGCGTGAGCGAGGATCGGGCTACGGCGAGGACTCAGCGAGGAAGGTCAGCAGCGCGCGATTCACAGCCTCTGGTTGCTCCTGCGCGGGCCAGTGGCCGGCCTCAGACAGATACTCGATGCGCAGGTTGGCGACGAGATCCTGCAGGTTGTAGGTCAGCTCCCGGCCCAGGGCCGTGTCGCGCTCGCCCCACAGCACAAGGACGGGCAGCGTGGCGGGAATCGCCGACAGCCGCTGCAGCCTCTCGAAGGGGTTCTGCCGCAGGATCGCGCGGTAGTAGTTGATGCCGGCGGTCAGCGCTCCCGGCTGGGCCAGCGCCTCGGCATAGCGATCGAGATCGAGTGGCGAGAACGTGCCGCGCCGCGCCCCGCCGACCAGCATCCGGCGCAGCAGCGCAAAGCCAGCGCGAGCCAGGGCGCGCTCGGGCAGGCCGGGCAGCTGGAACAGCAGCATGTACCAGCTACGCCGTAGCTGAGCGAGCGTCATATGGCGCAGAAAAGCGACCGGGTGGGGCGCATTGAGGATGGCCAGCCGACGCACCACCTGGCGATGCTGCGCCGATGCCGCCACCGACCAGGCGATGGCGCCGCCCCAGTCATGGCCGACCAGATGAACGCGCTCCTGGCCCAGCGCGCCGACCAGCGCCACGACATCGTCCAGCAGCTTGAGCATGTCGTAGCTCATCACGCCGGCTGGCTTGTCGCTGAGGTTATAGCCACGCAGATCGGGCGCGATGGCGCGGTAGCCCGCTGCGGCGAGCGCTGTCAGCTGATGCCGCCACGAGTACCAAAACTCGGGAAAGCCATGCAAAAGCAGCACCGGCTCTCCGTCGGCAGGACCGCAGCTTACACAGTGAAAGCGCAGGCCATTGGCCTGCAGATACGTCGATTCAAAGCGGCCAGTATCGTTTTCCGGCCGCGACTGGGGCGTGGGCGTGACCGACATGGCTGGTTGCCTCCGTGTTCTTGTCTAAAGCTGGGCGCCCGGCAGGCCGAGCCGAATCCACAGGTGGTACGTCAAGAGCAGTGCCGCGCCGATCCAGGTCAGCGCAACGCAGTCGGCCGAGGTGATGCCGCGTCGCAGCCAGCGCTTGTACAGCCCAAGCTGGATGGCCGGCGCGCAGATCATGATGAACAGCCGCCAGGGCACGTCGCCGCGCGCGTAGCCTGTGGCCAGCACCGCAGCCGACGAGAGCAGCAGCCCATCGATGATGCGCACCGCCCCGCTGGCGCCATGCACGACCGGATAGGTGCGCACCCCGGCCACAGCATCGCCCGGCGCGTCGCGCAGGTCGTAGATGACCTCGTAGCTGAGCTCGAACAGGAAGAAATAGGCCGCGGCGAAAAGCAGCGTGGCCGACGAGATGCCAGGCGCCCAGGGCAAGCTCGGGTCGAGCCGCAGGGGATAGCCAAACACGGTCAGCAGGAAGCCAGTAGCCGAGGCCGCGTTCTTAAAAAAATAGAGCTGTTTGATGCGCCGTCGGCCCGGCAAGAGCGGGTAGTTGTAAGCGAGGCCCAGCGCGTGATAGGCGGCGCGCAGCGGCGACAGCTGCGGAAAGAAAGCGTGGGTCAGCGCGAACGAGGCCGCCAGCAAAGCGAAGCACAGCGGGACCAGCAGCCGGCGATGCTGCGCGACGAAGTCAGTGCCCCGGATACCGTTGTGCCGGTCTTCAGGCAGGTCGACCACGCGGTTTAACAGGTTGACGAGAAACCAGTCGAGCGCCGAGATGCCGGCCAGCACCAGCAGATGACGCCCGGTGAACAGCCAGCCAAAGGTAAAGGTGCCGAGCGCGGCGATGGCTACAATGTGCAGCCGGCTCACCGACGCAAACAGCGCCAAGTGTGAGCCCCAGGAGGGAGCGGTGCGGGCAGCCATGGGCAGCGTCGTTCCTAGCCGTCTTTGGGTCGGTCTGAGAGGGGAAATCGCATGGCTTGGTCACAGCCGGCGGAGCGAGTACCGCCACCGCGCAACGATGATACAGTGCGCCCCCGAGGATTCGCATGGCAGCCTTTGACGGACAAGATCGACCGCCGCGTGGGCGGAACAGCAGTGGTTCCTTTCGCCGACCTGGACGCGACGATGGGCCGGGCTCGGACGGCCAGCAGCCGCGGCTGTGGCTGGGCTTTCTGATGCTGCTGGCCCTGCTGGCCCTGCCACGCATCTTTGGGCCGCGTGACCAGCGGGTGCCCTATGCCCGCTTCGTCGAGCTCGTCGACGGAGGCCAGATCAAGAAGGTCACCTTCGAGGTCGATCGCATCATCGGCGAGGCGCAAAAAGACGTCTACAGCACCGGCCGCCTGGAAGCGCTGGAGAAGGATCTGGTCGGCAAGCTCGGCGACAAGAAGATCCCGTTTGACGCCATCTCGACGCAGTCCTGGCTGGTGACGGCGATCTCGTGGTTCCTGCCGATCGTCGTGTTCTATCTGTTCGTCTCCTGGCTGTTTCGCCGCGGTGGCATGGGGCTGGGCGGAGGTCCGATGAACTTCGGCAAGAACCGCGCCCTGGTGGTCGGCGAAGAGGGAACCGGCGTGACCTTTGAAGACGTCGCCGGCCAGCACGAAGCGAAAGACGAGCTGAAGGAGATCATCGACTTCCTGCGCACGCCGGAGCGCTATACCCGGCTGGGCGGACGGATTCCCAAGGGCGTGCTGCTCGTCGGTCCGCCGGGCACGGGCAAGACGCTGCTAGCGCGGGCGGTGGCCGGCGAAGCGCGGGTGCCGTTCTTTTCGATCAGCGGCTCAGAATTCGTCGAGATGTTCGTCGGCGTCGGGGCGGCCCGGGTGCGCGACCTGTTCGAGCAGGCCAAGCGCAAGGCGCCGTGCATCGTGTTTATCGACGAGCTCGACGCGATCGGCCGAGCCCGCGGGGTGGCCGGGCCGGTGGCGGCGCACGAGGAGCGCGAGCAGACGCTCAATCAGCTGCTGACCGAGATGGACGGCTTCGATACCTCGGGCGGCGTCATCATCATGGCGGCGACCAACCGGCCCGAGATCCTCGATCCGGCGCTGCTGCGGGCGGGGCGCTTCGATCGCCGGGTGGTGGTCGATCGCCCGACGCTGGAGGACCGCTTGGAGATCCTGCAGGTGCACACCCGCAAGGTGGTACTGGCCAAGGATCTCGACCTGCAGGCGATCGCGGCGCTGACCGCTGGGCTGGTCGGGGCCGATCTGGCCAACCTGGTGAACGAGGCAGCCCTGCTGGCCGCCCGCCGCCGCGCCGAGCAAGTCGAAGCCAAGGACTTTCAGGAGGCGCTGGAGCGCATCGTCGCCGGTCTGGAGCGCAAGTCGCGCCGGCTCTCGGCCCGCGAGAAGCGCCTGGTCGCCCACCACGAGTGCGGCCATGCCTTGCTGGCGACGCTGCTGCCCGGCAGCGATCCCGTAAAAAAGATCAGCATCGTGCCGCGCGGCATCGGCGCCCTGGGCTACACGATGCAGCAGCCGACCGAGGAAGGGGACCGGTACCTGATGACGCGAGGTGAGCTACACGATCGCGTCACCGTGCTGCTCGGCGGGCGGGCCGCCGAGGAGGAGCTGCTCGTCGATATCTCGACTGGGGCGCAGGATGATCTGCAGCGCGCTACCGATCTGGTGCGGCGCATGATCACCGAGCTAGGCATGTCGAGCGCGCTCGGCCTGCAGTCCTTCGATAGTGGACGCAGTATGTTCCTGGATGTCGGCGGCGGACGTCCGCATGACTACTCAGAAGAGACGGCGCGCCAGGTCGACGCCGAGGTGCGCCGGGTGCTCGACGAGCACTACGAGAAGGCCCGCCGTCTGATTCGCGAGCATCGCGAGCCGGTGCTGCGCGCAGTCGAGGAGCTCTTGACCACCGAGGTCATGGATGGCGCGCGCTTCCGGGACTTGATCGGTGTGCCGCAGCGCCCGGCCGAGCCGGTGGCGACTACCTAGTCGCTAGAACAGGATCTTGGCCGCCCCAGCCCGCCAGGCCAGCTGAAGCTGAGTCCCGGCCGGTGCCGACCACGCGGACAGCGGCGGCTCGCCGACAAGCTGTCGCAGCGCCGGCCAGAACCACAGGCTGCTGAGGTTGATGGCGTAGTCGTGCACCCCGCCCCGCTGCTGCAGCGACACGACAAAGTGCTGCGCCCCGGCCTGGATCTGCAGCGACAGAGGCTGACCGTGCTGCGGCTGCTCGATGTGTACCTGCAGCACGGCTGCACAGCCGACATCGGCCGTGGCCGCAGGGGCCCCCCCGACGACTGGGCAGACGGGCAGCTTAAGCAGGCGGCTGTAAGCGGGCAGAGCCGCAAGATCGACGGTGTCCCCCAGGCTCTGCTGGAAGTAGGCCAGAGCGGGGGCGGTGCCCGGCAAGCGGCGACGCAGGATGTGGAACTGATCCACCTTCTCAAGGAGCTCGTAGTCAGCCACGACGGCGGCAAACAGCCGGGCCACACGAACCGCGTGCGGCACCAGGTCAAAGGCGTTGTTCGCAGGTCGAAAGACGACAAAGCGCGGCTGGGTGCGGTTTAGCCAGTCCACCATCTGAAGCTGCGCCGGCAGCGGGCTGGTGTCGTAAAGCGAGATGTACGGCGGTGGCTTCTGATGCAGAGCGGCATACAGATACGAGTCATCGCCCAGCATCAGAAACGGCGAGTGCTCGGCCGGCCGGGCGAGGCCGGGGCCAAGCAGGGGCTCCATACGAGCCAGGAGCGGCTTCAGATCGGGATACAGATCGTGGGCGAAGTAGTAGCGCTGCTGCGCTGCGCTCGTGGCCGCGCGGTCGGCGAGCAGAGACAGGCCCTGCGGCAGGCGGGCAAAGCGATAGAGCGCGACCTCGGTGGCCAAGCCCCAGGGCGCAAGTCCGGTTCCCGCGGTGAGGCTGACCAGGAGCAGGCTCAGCAAGGCCAGGCGGTCGCGCAGCCGCGGCGCGTGGTGAAACAGCGCGGCCAGCCAGAACAAGAGCGGCAGCTCCACAAACGGCAGGAGGTGCATGGCGACATGCGGCCGCACAATCTGCTTCTGGATGGTCAGTGCCCCCAGCAGTCCGCAGGCCAAGCTGAGTGCACCCAGCGCAGACAGGGCTCCACGCGGCGCCCAGACCTGCAGGAAGACGCCCAGGCCCAGGCTCAACAGCACGCTGTACAAGAGCAGGGCCTCCCGCGAGGTCGGCCAGTCAAACCAGTCCCAGACCGAGCTCACCAGCGAGGCATAGGAGACCATCCCAGCGGTATGCAAGAGGAAGGACAGCTGGCCAGCCAGTCGCCCCTGCCTGGCCAGATCGAGCATCCAGACCGCGGCCAACAGGGCGATGGCCGCGGCGACCAGCGCCAGCCAGATCCACAGCGCGCGCCGCGCCAAGCCGGACGGCGGGCGCCACAGATCCAGAAGCCAGAGCCCTGCCAAGCCAACGCTGGCGTACAGCACCTGATGCGGCTCGTAGGGCAGCGCATAGCCGGCGTAGACCGCAAACCACAGCCCGTCGGTCAGACGCCAGGCGCGCTGCCGACTGACCACCCCTAGCAGGACCAGGCCCAAGGCCAGGTTGTAGCGGGACTCGGCCGCCAGAATGCCAGTTACCGACGCGGCAGCGACCAAGATCAAGAGCACCGAGAGCATAAGCAGCGAGCGCCCGGCGAGCACAAACACCGAGCGCCCGATGACCACCCAGGTCACGGCGACGTGAAACAGGGCCCCGGCGAACGAAGCTGCCGTCGGCACCGTGTGTCGCAAGAAGCCCGCGTACGGATACCAAAAGTCACGGAGTGGCTGCCATCCCTCAAGGTAGGCGTAGCCCCAGGTGAAGTAGTTCATGTGGTCGAAGTTGGCGCTGTGCGGACTGTGTGTGTTCGAGTGCAAGATGGCGGGCACATCGGGAATCCGCACGCCCAAGTTCAGCAGCACCAGCGGCAGCAGCAGAGCCAGCCCAAGCCAGCGCCAAGCCGACCGCGGCTCTGGGCTCGCGACCCGCGACGGGCTCACCGCTGGCCAGCGACGCCGAACGCCGAGCCCCAGGCCCAGCGCCAGCAGCGCGGTCAGCAGCGTCGACAGCATCATGACGCGGTGCTCGCCGAGCTTGGGATACCCGGTGTAGTTGGCGTAGCCCACCGCGACATCGGAGCTGAGATAGCCGGCCAGCCACCCACGAACCAGCTCACGATCCCAGAGCAGCCCCTGCAGCGGGACCGAGCCGGCCAGCGCCAGCGGGGCCCAGAGGATAGGACCAAACGCCGCCACCCGCGCAAGCAGATAGGCAGCACAGGGCAGCGCGAGGAGGAGCCAGATAAGCTCACGCCAGCGCTCGCGAAGCTGCTGCAGCCACGAGCCCCGCGCTCCCAGCGCCGGTTCGCGAATGCGCAGGATCGGATCGGTGCCGGTGCTCATCAGCTCCAAGCAGGGGGCTGGCTCGCCAGGCGCTGCGCTGACAGGGGCCAGCTGAGAGAGGCTCATTCGGGCCAGCTCGGCAGGCCCAAACTCCAGCCACAGCTGGCCACCGCGCAGCAGGCGCAAGCGGCAGAGCTGTATCCGGCAGTCGTTTTCGTCGCTGGGATCAATGCGCAGACTGCCGAGATCGGCCGGCAGTCCAGAGACGGTATAGGTCGTGCGCTGGCCCGGCTTGATCGGCACCAAGCTCGCCGAGTCCCAGGCCTCGCGATCGGGGAATACCAGGATCGCCGAGCCGCGCTCCACCACCGCGTCTAGCTGCACGGTCACGCCGGGGCCGCTGCTGTCGTGACTGAACCAGCCGAGCGCGATAGCTACGGCCGCCGCCACAACGTAGGCGACAGGCGCTGGCAGGCGCGACCGGCGAGGCGATAGGGCGATGGGGCTTGGCGAACTCTGCTCAACTTGACGCACGCTCATTTCAATCCCGGGCAGCGGCGACGATGGCGCGATAGAAGGCTCCCGATCCCTTGTGCGGATTCTCCGGGAACAAGCGCATGGCCTGGTTGGCGTCCAGCGGCGGGCGAAGCGACGCAGGGACGATGTCCATAAAATACGGTGAGACGAAGCGCGCGCAGTGCCGGCGATGGAAGGCCAGGACCTCGGCCGGGACCGCGGCGGACTTGAACTGCTGCGGGTGCAGCTCTGGCACGGCGTACGCGCGGCCCTGGGCATAGGCCAACAGGAGGGGCGACGTGGCGATGCCGCCGTAGAGGGTGATGCCCGCTAGGAAGCGGGCCCCAGGATGAAAGACCCTCCCGGTCGCCAGGGCCGCCGTGTTCCACGAGCCATTGAGCTCCGGCAGCAGCTGATGCGAAAAGATGCGCTCGCGATCGAAGCCCGAGTCGAGCGCAACCTGCGTCACTGCGTCGAGAAAATCAGCGACCTGCCGCTCGCGAAACTCCTGCCAGAGAGCGGCGAAGGGATTGTAAAAGACCGCTAGCTGGTCGCGTGGATGATCAATCCAGTACGCGCCGATATAGGTCGGAAGCGCCGGACGCACACGGCCGCGCAGCCGGTTTAGCAGCCGGCTCCAGCCACCCCACGGCGGCAGCGTCTGGGCCGCGGACATGCGTGACACGCTGCGCGTTCCCAGCAAGCGCCGCTCACCATTATCAGCCACAGCGACGATGTCCAGCTGATGAACACCGGGGCTCCAGGCGCGGTAGTCGACGTCGAAGCGAAAGCCGGTGGTGGGATCCTGGGTCTCGCGGCGGGCCTCGTAGACGTCTAGCCGATTGATCCCTCGCTGCGCCCGACCGACGAAGCTGCCGTCGATGAAGATGTCGATATGGGCGACCTCCTGCCGCGACGCGTCCAGCCAGCCAAAGACCGGCAAAAAGCCACTGGCGTAGGAGTCAAAGTGCTGCCAGAAGCCACGCAAGGCGCTCTTGCGAATGTCACGATCCGGCGGCACCACGGCGTCCCAGCTTGGAAAGCTCGTACCGGCTTCTTCATTGAAGCGGGCCAGGCTCTGAAATCGTCGCTGCAGGAAGGCACGAAAGTCTTGCTGCGAGCCCGGACTGTAGTCGCTGACTTCCAGGCGATCGTAGTCCCCGGTCCGCGCCTGCAGATCGTCGTACAGGTGGTGTAGCTCGCCAGCCAGAGCCACCCCTGCAATCCGCCCCGGCCGCTCGCGATCG
The DNA here is from genome assembly GCA_964628555.1 of uncultured Myxococcales bacterium. GTDB lineage: Bacteria > Myxococcota_A > Polyangia > Palsa-1104 > JAEUJZ01 > JAEUJZ01. The sequence continues at coordinate 13,465 of CAZVMD010000127.1, forward strand.
ATGGCCGCCAGCCGCTTTAGGATCTGCGCCAGCGCCTCGAAGCGATAGCGATTCGCGGGAATCTGTGGGTCTGTGCGCAGGGTCAGCGGCACCACACTCGTCGCGAAGTAATCGCTGGCTGGCGGGCGCCCGCTGGGAAGCAGCATCAAGTTCTGCGCATCCTGCTTCAGCGCCTCCAGAAGCGGCGACGGGGCCGAGAAGTGGTTGGCCATCAGCGCCACCACGACCGGCCGCGCCAGGCGACGGATCAGCTCGCCGTAGAACTGCCAGAGCTCGTCGGAAAACCGCCACTCGCTGCCGTCTTTTCGGTAAAAGGACAGGATCGGTAGGGTCAGCGTGTAGCCGACCTGCACCGCTCCCTGCGCACCGCCCGGCTCCAGCTTGTCTAGCTCGGCAGACAGCTCGGCAAAGGTGTCAAAGTCCGGGCCCACGCGGGCGTGCAGGCTGGGGTTATCGATTCCGGTCTCGCGGAGGCCGATGCCACCGAACATCGGGGCGATCACAAACGGCTGCGCTCGCTCGCAGCGGGCGTCTGCCAGGCTCTCTGCCTGCTTGGGCTCGACCGCTGGACTTGGGGCCAGGCGCGGCATGCGCAGCAGCCAGGCAGCAGTCGCAAGCAGGCTAACCGCGAGAACGGCCAAGGCCCAGCCAAGCGGCCGACGACGCACACCACTGAGCACTACCCGCGAAGCCGCGACCGAGAGAGGCTGTTCCATCCATCACCCAAAGAAGCCATCTGACAAGGCGGCGGATAGTACCAGTAGCCTCCCGCTGGCCAGCCCAAAAATTCAGCCTGGCACCGTGGGCATGCTATGAAGTCGCCGTATGTCGCAAGCTAGCGATCAGGGCTCTCAGCCCGCTCAACCGGCCCAGGATGCAGGCCCGCCTTTGGTGACCTCCAATTCGGAGCCAGCCGCCAACCGGGCCGAGCACAGTCTCCATGCAACAGCCCGGTCCCCGTCTTCGCCTGGCACGGCGGGCCGCCTCGCATCCCCCGACGGGAGCGTGGCCACCGCGACTGGCGAAGGACTGGCGGCGCCCTCAGCTGACCGCCTGCGACTGCTGTGGTTTCTGGCTGTCGTCTTCCTGCTAGCCGGGGCGGCACCGCTTCTGGGTGCGCAGTGGATTGCCCATCGCTATAAGAACCAGACTCTGCCCGGCCTGCGGCTCGCGGGCATCCCCAGCTCTGGACTTCGCAGCGGGGACGCGGCACCGGGCATCGCAGCCGTCCCATTTGCTGAGCTCCCTGGCCGGGTCCACACCGCCAAGGCGGCCCTGCTAGCGACCCGCGTGCCGGTCCTGGTGGCGGGAGAAAAGAGCTACGCGACGTGGCAAGAGCTAGGCGTCTCCATTGACGAAGCGGCAGCCGTTTCCGCACTGCAGCGACTCGGTCACAGTGGCGACGCGGCGGCCGATCTGCTGACCTACCTGCGGGCCCTGCGCGCCCAAGTCTCTGTCGCGCTCCCCATCGATCTCGACGAGAAAAAGGCAACGGAGTTCCTGCTCTCGCTCAAGGATCAGATGGATCGTGCGGCGGTCGACGCCCGACTCGATCTGGAGAAGCACACCATCGCCGCCGAGCAGCAAGGCATCTTGATCAGTGTCTATGAAGCGCTGGTCGCTCTGCAGTACGCCGTGCGTGACCTGCGGGAGGGAAAAGCGGTCAGCAGCCTCGATCTTTCCGCGGCCACGCGCACCGCTCAGCCGCAGGTCCGGCGTGAAGACCTCAAGGACCTTGACGTCTCGACCGTGCTCGGCAGCTGGGAGACCCGCTACTCAAACGCTGCCGTCGACAGCGATCGCACCTACAACCTCAAGGTCGGGGCCAGCAAGCTCAACGGCTACATGCTCAAGCCTCATCAGCTCTTTTCCTTCAATGGCGTGGTCGGCGATCGCACCGAGAAAGAGGGCTATCGAGTCGCGCCGGTCATCTCGGGGGGCGAGCTGATCGATGGCCTGGCGGGTGGCATGTGCCAGATTGCCTCGACCTTGCACGCAGCCGCCTTCTTTGCCGGGCTGGAGGTTGTGCGCAGCACGCCGCACTCGCGCCCCAGCGTCTACATCCCCATGGGCCTCGACTCGACGGTGGTGTATCCGTCCGTCGATCTTAAGCTGCGCAACCCCTACGACTTTCCCATCGTCATCCACTACGTCGTCAACCAGGGCTCGGTGAAGGTCGAGCTACTAGGCAAGGAGCAGCCCTACCGCGTCGCGTTCGAGCGCGAGATCCTCAGCGAGAGCGCATTTCCGACGACCACGCGACAAGATCCAGAGATGCCAGCGGGGCAAAAGATCGTCGATCAGGAGGGCTACCCCGGCTATCACATCAAGCGACGGCGCTATCTGTTTACCGGCAAGTGGAAGCTCGATCCGAAGAACGAGAACCGCCCGAAGCCAGATGTTCTAGTGGGCAAGAAGGAGTGGGACATCGTCTATCCAGCGACGGCACTCATCCTGCGAGTGGGCAGCGGCCCGCCCAACTTGAAAAAGAAAGAGCCGCCTCCCTCCCACCGCATCCCGCCCATTCCAGCCTCGGCCAAGCCCCTCTTTTACATCGTCAAGTAGCGCCGCCGACCTGGACGGCTGCACCCTAACCTTCGTCGACGTTCGCGCCCGGCGAGAAGATCGCGTCGATCTTGGTGATGACCTCCGGCGTAAGCTTCGGCAGCAGCGCCAGGGCCTTGATGTTCTCGCTCACCTGTTCAGGCCGCGAGGCCCCAGTGATCACGGAGCTGACGTGCGGGTTGTGCAGACACCAGGCAATCGCCAGCTGGGCCAGCGAGCCCCCCAAGGCCTTGGCGATCGGCTCCAGCTTCTGCACCTTGGCCAGCCGCTCGCTCGACAGCGCGCCCTCTTTCAGCCAGGCCAGGTTGGGGTCGGCCAGGCGCGTACCCGAGGGCACGCCAGCGTTGTACTTGCCGGTCAGCACCCCCGAAGCCAGCGGGCTCCAGATCGTCGTGCCATAGCCAAGCTCGCGGAACACCGGCAGATACTCGCCCTCCATCCGCCGACGATGCAGCAGGTTGTACTGCGGCTGCTCGACCGCAGGCGGCGTCAGTCCGTACTGGCGAGCCAGCGCATCGGCTTTCAGGATGTCCGCGGCGCTCCACTCCGAGGTGCCCCAATAAAAGGCCTTGCCCTGCTTGATCAGGATGTCGAGGGCCCGCACCGTCTCCTCAATTGGCGTGTTGGGGTCGGGGCGGTGGCAGTAGACAAGGTCGACGTAGTCCACCTGCAAGCGACGGAGCGCGTTGTTCACTCCCTCGATGATGTGCTTGTGCGAGAGCCCGGTGTCGTTTGGACCGCGCCCCCCCCAATAGATCTTGGTCGACAGCACCAGCCCTTCACGGCGCCAGCCCTTGCGCTTGAGGATGCGGCCCATGACGGCTTCCGCTTGCCCACTGGCATAGGCCTCGGCGTTGTCGAAAAAGTTCACACCGGCGTCGTAGGCCGCGGTCATGCACTTGTCCTGGGTCTCCTCGGCGTTGGCATCGCCAAAGGTCACCCAAGCGCCGTACGAGATCTCTGACAGCCGCAGACCTGCCTTGCCCATGCGTCGATAGTTCATGTCGTGGCTCCTATGACTCTTGCGCTACTGCGCACCCAAGCGAATCCAGCTCTCCATTTTACGCAGCGTGTCCGCGGATAGCGGCGGCCCAGCAAGCGGCATGGCCGAGCCAGTGATGCGCGCGAAGGTGCCCGGCTGTGCCGCCAGAAGCTTGCGCAGCAAGTAGCTGCTCTCCGGCCGCCCGGGCTCTACCCACAGCAGCCCTTCCGTCCCGCCGCGCCGCCCAGATAGCAGGCTCGGACGCAGCGCCTCGGCGGGCAGAGAGAGATCGAGCCCGCTGGCTGGCTCTTGCCCAGCCTCGCCTGTGCCCACCTGCCGACGATGACAGCCGGCCTGGGCACAGCTTGTCGTCAGCTCGCCGCTCGGCCCAAACAGCAGGCCAAGCGTCGGCGCGGGGGACACCGGTGGCGGCGGCAGGATCGCCTCCGAGGTCCGGAATACCGCCTGAAACGAGCTAGGCAGCGGCCGCCCGGCGAGCGACTGCACGCTCCGGCTGAGCGACAGGACGATCTCAGTCTTGGCCGGCAGGGGCCCCACCGGCCGCAGCCGGACCTGTCGATCGACCAGGCTGATCTCGATGGTGACCCGGGCTGGGTCGCCACGCGCTCCCAGGGACAGCGAGGGATAGGTCAGCGTCTCTGGGGCGGGAAGGTCCGAGAAGGTGAGGACCACATCGCCCGTGCGAGGCACTTCCGTGGTCCCGACTGCAGGACGAAGCGCAGCGACGAAAAATGGCGGGGAGCTCGGGGGCGGCAGGCGCCCCTCATCGGCCAGCGGCTCACACGCAGAGCCGCAGATTCCTAAGGCCAAATAGCAAGCGTGGCGGAGGAGAATGGAGGAGTGGGACGTGGCGCTGGGCAGCACGCAAATTTAGCTCTTGGCGTAAAGCTCAAGCTGCTCCCGCATGACTTCGTCGTTGATGCCGGTGGGAATGTACTCGCGCAGACAGTCAGCCAGGCTGATCATCATGTCGCCGGTGCCGCGCTCGGTGACGATCTTGTGCAGAAGCTCTTTGGCGACCTGACTATGGTCGTCTCGCAGCATGCTCTTGACCATGTCCAAGTTCAGATCGCCCTGGAAGTCGAGCATGAGGTTTTCCAGCAGGTATTTGATGAGAGCGTTCACGTCTTCCTCTCAAGTGCGGGTCAAGGTGCGGATCGACTGCAGGTGTAGAGTCGCTTTCTTTAGTAGTATCAAGTCTTTGCGTGTCTAGACAAGGAGCGATGACAAGAAACGACGCGATTTCGCTGCGCCAAGTCTTGCGCTCATCGCGCTCATCCAGGCCCGCGTCGGCTCCGCTATCAGGCCGGGCAACTCTCGGAGACCCTGTCTTGGCGCCGGTGCCAAACGCTGCCAGTCGGGCGGGAACTTCGCCTTCTTCTTTCAGGCTGCGCGATGCGCAAGACGCGCGGGACACGGGCCTACGCCAGGGCGAAGCGCACGCCGGAGTACCCATAGGTTGCTCTCCCGAGCGCTTCCCCGAGGTCTCCCGCTGCTGGCTCGCTGAGCGACGCCTTTGTGAGCTGATTTGGCAATCTTGACGGGACCCTCGGCACCCTGATACCGTGAGCTCTTATGAGAGGTGTGTCAGAACTGCTCGCGCTTAGTGCCCTGCTTACGCTTGCCCCTGCGTGCGGGCCCGTCACCTATCTGTCGCGGGTGACCTTCAGCGCGTATGGCGACATGGAAGCGCTGCGTGTCACCGACACAGAGAAGTGGTCGCCGTACGAGTTTACGGCCGCCAACGAATACCTGCGACGCTCGCAAGAGCTCGCTGGGTATGCACGCCACCATGACTCAAACAACTTCGCAAAGAAGGCGCAGACCAATATCGTCGATGCGAAGAAGGTGGCGACTCGTCGGAAAAAGGGTGCCGAGTTCCCGATCTACAACCCGAACGATCCGGGCATGTACATCACCAAAGAAGGCT
>CAZVMD010000128.1:0-15912 GCA_964628555.1 uncultured Myxococcales bacterium
GCAACACCTACACCCTAGACGCAACGCTGGAGCCTACGGCGATTGCGGTGGGGGACGCCTGACCGAATTAAGCGGGCCGGGCTGGCTGGCAGCGACCTCTGGTGGGTGGGGCGCTCGCTGGGGTGGGGCGGGTAGGCCTCTGGGCTGGGCTGCGGACGGAAACGGCTGGCCGCCGCGGTGGCTTAGCCGTCCGCGCTGGGACTGGCCGAAGACCTGGCGGCTGGGCGCCGGGCTGCGTCTAGCGACCCGGACGCAGCGTGGCGGCGATGGCGACGCGTCCGGCCTCGCGGTAGCGCTTGACCAAGTCGGCTAGCTTCGACCGCGAGAGCTCACAGTCACTGGCCACCCGCGCCAGGTCATCGGGGTTTAGCAGGACCTCGGCGATGGCGCGCTCAATGCGTTCGAGATCGGCGAGCAGCTCGGGGCTAAACGTTGTGTCGCTCTCGCCAGCGAAGCCCTGTGCTGGTTCGCTGGGAGCGGCAGCTGCGGCCGTACTGCCGACGGCGGAAGCTCGCGGACTAGCGGCTGGGACGCGGACGATCGGCCCCGGCTGGGCTGCTCTTTGAATCGGCAAGCGAACCGCCGGATCGCCGAGCAGCACGTAGGCCTGCAGATCCTGGCGCAGCATCCACAGATGAGCGCGTCGCGCTTCCCGTTCGGCATCGGTTGGGGCGCTGCTTCCTGCTTCCGACACATCGTAGATCGTTGCTAGCTCGGCATGTGCCCCGGCTAGGGCCCGCATCAGCGACGCGAAGCCGACACCCACGCGATGCCCCTGCAGCACATCGGACAGCACCTGCAGGAACTTGCCCGGCCGCGACATCGGCTGCCCTGAGTCCAGGTCCTGGTAGCTATACGACCACGCCAAGTCGATGTGGCCGAAGAAGGCGAGGGGGCCCTCGCGGTTCTGCAGCACCGCTTGAGGTAGCGCGGCAATAAAGGGGCGTCCTCCCGGTTGCGGCAGACCGCGCAGCACGGCGCCAGCCGGCTTGTCGACCTGGCCTAGCTGCTCAAGCTTTTCCAGCCAGGCGAAGTAGGAGCTGCGCTCGGGGACTCCGGCCCCATAGCAGGCGAACATGAACCAGACCCCGCCCGGCATGAACGGACGCGAGGTCAGATCGCGGCCCAGCAGCAGACCATCGCGTAGCTGCATCGCGCCCTGGCGCTGCCGCTGATCGTCGAGCGAGGTCCAGCCGTCGCGCTTCGGCCGCCCAGCGCCATGACTCATGGTGAAGAGCACAGCCGGATCGGTCTTGGCGGCGTACTCCAGCAGCAGATCGCGCAGCGGTGTGCGCGGATTCGCATCGCCTAGCTCCAGCACCTCGCGGGCCGGCAGCGTCTGCTCCATCACCTTGCGCTGCGCTGTCACCTGCGCCGGCTTCACCAGATGTTCGTAGCCATGGCTGACCGCCGGGCTGCCATCGTGCGAGGCAAAGAAGGCGGCGCGGCTCGCTGGAATCTCGGTCGCGCTGTCCTCGTAGAAGAGGACTTTTTCAGCGTAGGCGCGGTAGTGGTCTGGGTTGTCAAAGGCCAGACGCCCGACGAAGCCATCCAGCGCCAGCGCTTGCTGGATCGACAGCGGCACCTGATCCAAGTTGCCGAGGATCAGCTGATAGCGCGGCAGGGCTTCCCGCGTGTCGCTGCTGTCGTCAAAGACGTTCTTGCGCCAGGCCAGCGCTTCCGCCGCCGAGGCCGTGGCGGGCGCCTCAAAGACGCGGATCTCGGCTCCGCCCTGCTGCTCCTGCCTGCGTCGCCACAGAGGCGCGATCAGATCCTTGAGCCGGGCTCCCTCGCTGCCGGGGGGAACGATGAGTCCCCAGCGCTGGTCGGCCAGCGAGTTGGGCTCCTTGCCATCGTTCCACAGCAGCTTGGGTAGCGGCTGCTTGGGCGGCTTGTCCTGTCCGCCACGCCCGGCCACGCGCAGTCCGCTCGGCAGGGCGGGCTGGCCGTCCTCGGCATCGGAGAGGAGCAAGTGCAGGGCCGGTGCGGGGCTGGAGCCCGTGCGTCCGCCGCCCGCCATTACTGTGCGGCCTCCCGGCGTAGCTCCTTGCTGCCCAGGGAGATCAGCTGGCCATCGCGCCACTCGATCAGCGAGACCTGAGCCGCGCCGCTCTGCGGGTTGGCTTCCAGCACCGCCGCGGTAAAGCGAGTGCTCAGCGGCACCATCTTCCCTTTGCTGGGATCCAGCTCTGGATTCCTTCGCGCCAGATCTAGGAATTCCTGCCAGGCTTCATCTGGCGCGTCGGATGCTGGTAGGTATAGGATCTTAATCCACGTACCCGTGTTGATGTAGGTTAGTCCGTCGGAGACCTGCCAGCGGGCAGCGTGCGTATGGCCAAAGATGACTACGTCTACGTTAAATTTCTTAGCCAGTCGCTGCGCCTCCGACCACTCATCGGCCTCGGGCTGTAGGGAATAGAAGCGCTCGCCCTGCTGGCCAACCATGGCGCGATGGGCAGACGAATACAGCCGCAGCCCAGCCCGCACCAGCTTGAGCTGCGCGGACTGCAGGATCGAAAAGTCGAAGTCGAAGGAGTGCCCGCCCGTCTTGCCATCGCTAGGCCGCAGCAGGCCGGCCATCAGCTCGCGCTCATCGGCATCGAGGCCAGCCCCATCGAAGGCCGCTTGCAGGCCTAGCTCGTCGCCCGCCTCGTCATCGACAAAGGTGTTGGCGGCGCGGCTCTGCTTGTTGAGCTCACGCAGGATCTGCAGCGTTGAGCCCTTGAAGACCTCTTTGACGGCCTGCGGATTGATCGCCAGCGCCGTCATGACACCGCCTTGGAAGTCGGGCTTGATGAGATCAATCAGCCGCAGGCCCCAGGCTCGCTTGAGCGGGTTCATCAGCGTCTTGACCAGGCGCGAGCCGGGCGCGTACTCAAAGTCGGTCGCCGCGGTGGCCGGGGCCCCGCCCGGTCCGGGCAGGTGCAGGTAGTCGACGCGGTTCCAAGGATCGCAGTGCTCGCCATGCGAGATCAGGACGCGAGTGCTGCCCACCTGCAGCACGGCTGGCGTATCGCCGCGCTCGAAGCGCAGCCGGGCGGCGATCTCCGCTGGCTGTGCAAGGGCCTGCCGCAGCACGCTCTGCACGCCCTCAAGAGCTAGCTCGATATCGTGGTTACCCAGGCGGATGATCACCTCGCCACCTGCGGCCAGCACCCGCCCCAGCGCCTGCAGCACCGCCTGCGTGTCGGGCGCCGCGACGGTGCGCTGCACCTGCTGCACAGCCCGCGCTTCGTCCAAGTGCAGCGGATCTTCGTTCATCAAGAAGTCGACGCTGTCGCCGTTGATCAGGATGCAGCAGTCGGCCTGCGCAAACCGATCGATGAGCGCCGGGAGCTCGCCACCGCCGGCAAAGATGTCGTATACGCCCCCGTTCCCCAGGTGCAGATCGCTCAGTACCAGCGTCTTCCCATGGCCTGCCATGTGCTTCCTCCGCACAGGTTCGCCAGCCGGATTCGTCCTGATTCCTGCAACCTGCTGAATCTCGCTGCGTTCTCGGCGACGAGCGAACCTGGTGGACAAAGTCTAGCGCGGAACCGCGGCAACTCGACGAGAAATCACCGAAGCCAGAGCGGCGACCGCGATACACTTAGCCCGGGGCAACTGGCTCCTTTTCGCCGTGGTAACCGAGCGCTGCGAAGCGTGTGCCGGGAGGCGGCGAGGGACCTGTGGCATCGATACGGGGGAGCGGATGAGCAAGAGCTTGGGGAGTGCGGGCGAAGCGGCCCTGCCCATGGATGAGGAGCTAGAGGCGGCGCTGCGCGGGGCGGAAGCGGAGCAGCTTGATGAAGAGGCCGCTCCACTGGATCCGCAGACGGCCGAGCGGACCATTCTGTATGTGCAGATCTTGGACGCGCAGCAGCCGGAGCCCAGCCCGATCGTTGGCGCGGAGATCGAAGTCAGCGGCGAGGGGCTGGCCGAGCCGCGGCAGCTGCAAAGCGATGGGCAGGGCGAGATCCTGATCGAGGACTGCGGGCCTGGCGTCTACACGCTGCGCTGGGGCCAGCGACTGGGGCAAGTACACACGCTCAGCGACGATGATCTTGGCCTCGATGCATCGGCTTATCGCGTGCTTCTGTGATGCACCGCCGCGCCGCTACGGAGAGTCTTTATGAGTAGCCCAGACAAGCCGCGCTCGACGTTTTATTCCGAGCGTTACTGCACGCCGAGTCCGCTGTTCCCAACGCCTTCGCCGGCCCGGCTGGAGCGCCTGCTGTGGACCTGGGAAGAGCTGCGCCGCCTGAACACCCATGGCTATCGCACCAGCAGTGCGGAGCCACCGAGCACCTGGCTGGTGCGCATCGAGTGGGCGGGTGGCCGGCGCTGCGGTTCCAGCGTGGGGCGCGGCACAACCTGCTCGCCGTTTGTCACGCAGTCGACCGCCATGCTGTACAGCCAGGGCGACGAGGGGCCCTATGTGCCCCGGCTGGCGGATGGGCAGGCGCTGCCGATCGCCTTTTCGCACGCCAGCAACTCGGTCCTCAATCCCAAGCTGCGCGCGCATGCCGAGCTGATGGCCAAGCTGGGCATGACGCCAGCGGACAACGAGTGGCCGCGGCCGATCATCTTTTTTAACCTCGGCTATGCCGTCGAGCCGACCGAGCTTCGGCGCGGTGATGCGGTACACATCGACTGGATGAACGGCGGCGGCCACGCCGTCTTCTGCTGGGACGTACACCTCAACGAGCGCGGCGAGGTCGATGCCTTCCAGTACGTCTCGTCAAACGGCAGCATCGCCGGCGGCGGCAGCGGCGGCGGCATCTCGGTCGGTGGCACCTCACGCGGGGCAGGCGGGATGCTGACGGTCCTACCGGGTGGCGTGCAGGTGCACAAGTCGCCGCTGTTTGTCGATGACGAGCGCTATGTCACCGAAGGCGCCTGGGTGACCTGGGATCATGCCGTGGCGGGCCGCGTGCTGCGCGACCTGCGCGGGCGCCCGACCTCGGCGGTGAAGCTGGTGCGGCGGGTGAAAGCGGCGCGCTTCCATGGCATCGATCCAGCGCAGACACCGCTTTACGCCATGGGCGAAGATCGGCCCGGACAGGGCATCGCCAAGCCGTCCGCGCTGCCGGGGGCGGCCGCCGACAGTGGGGGCGACAGCGATGGGCTGCCCCCCGATGTGCAGAGCGTACAGCGCCGCCTAAAGCTGCTGTTTCTGATCGGCTGGCTGAAGTCCGACATCGGCGCAGTCGATGGCAAAGCTGGGCGCAAGACGCAGGCTGCGATCATCGAGTTTCAGCGGCAGCAGAAGCTGCGCAAGGACGGCAAGGTCGGGCGCCTGACGTGGAGCCGACTGCAGGCGGTCTTTCGCTCGGCCTGCGACGCGCCGGCGGCCAAGCGCTACCTGGCCCCAGAGCGCAGGAGCGGCCTGAGCTTTGCGTCGGCCGGCTGGTGGGAGTCGGCTTCGCTTTATTTTCGTCACGGCTTCGCCTGGGCCGGCGATGCCATCGAGCTAGTCCTGTGCGCCGACGAGCTACCCGGGGAGACGCTAGCCGTTGAGCTCTACGATGCCGAGAGCGGCGCGCGGCTGTCGAGTCAGGGGCTGGAGATCGCGGCGAGTGGGGTGCGGGCCAGCCTGACGCTGCCGCTGCCCAAGCTAAGCAGCGCCGCCCGCATCGTCGCTCGGCTACCCGACATCGGGCTGCAGACCACAGCCCCCCTTTCCTTGCGGCCCCGCCTCTGATGCGAGGGCTGCGATGGCGGCGACTGGGGGCGGGAACAGGCCTGGCCGGCCGCTAGAAGGTTGAAATAGGAACCTAGTTATTGGGCTTAGGAGGGGCTAATGACTAAGAGTGGAAGATGGATTATGGCGTGTTTCCTGCTGAGTCTAATGGCGCTGTCTGGCTGTGCCGTTGCTCCGCCAATGCCGAAGACGATCTTTCGGGCGCAGACAATCGATCAGGACAAGTTATTAACTAACATTATGCAGCAATTTTCCGAGCTCGAATATAGCTGTAAGAACGATACGCCGCTAAAGACGGGCGACGAGCGCTTCGTTCACTGCGAGCACCCGCGTCGGCTGAAGATGCAGATCCAGGTCCGTGTCGAGCCCGCCCGCTTGATTCATACCAGCGGTTTTACCGCCAAGCCCGGGGTGAGCTGTGCTCAGCTACAGCCTAAGCTAATGAAATTAAATTCCGGCTATAATGTCGGAATCGCTTGGTGTGATACGATGGATGGCGGGAACGGATTTATTCTTATGCAAAGCGCGATTCTTCTCCCTAAATCGGGATTTGAAGCCTCTGAACTAGCCGACTATTTCAAGTGGTGGACCCCGGCGGTGTGGGAAGCCTTGAGCGGCAGCGGGGTCAAGGACGACTTGGAATAACCGGCGCACCGGCAGGGGGTGGGCAGTCTGGCCAGCGGCCGCCGCTGTCGGGATGCCTGCGGTCTGTTTATCAGTCGCCCTGACCGTCTGTTGTAAGATCGCTCCTGGCCGCACGCGCTGCGACCCGTCGCGTCGGCGATGGGCCAGGCGGGGCCGACAGGCTGGTCTTTCGGGGGCATGCAGAACGCGGTAGTGAATCGGTGGCGCGAGCAGCGGCGGGCGCAGCGCGGCCGCAGGTATCTCGTGCCGGAGGTCATCCAGACCTCGAGCATGGACTGCGGTCCCGCGGCGCTGTCCGCACTATTAAATGGCCTCGGCATCCGCGTCAGCTATGGCCGCCTGCGCGAGGCCTGCCAGACCGACGTCGATGGCACGTCGATCGACACGCTGGAGGATCTGGCCGGGCAGCTTGGGCTGCAGGCGCAGCAGATCCTGTTGCCGCGCGATCATCTGTTTCTCGACTTTGCCCAGAACCTGCCGGCCATCGTCGTCACCCGGCATGTCAGTGGCGTGCCCCACTTTGTCGTCTGCTGGCGTCTGCACGGTGGCCTGATCCAGGTCATGGATCCGGCGACCGGCCGACGCTGGCAGCGGGCCTCGCGCTTTCAGCAGGATCTGTATGTCCATGCTCAGCCGATGCCGAGCGGCGCGCTGCGCAAGTGGCTAGGCGGCAAGGGCTTCAGCCGCCCGCTGAGCCTGCGCATGCAGCGCCTGGGCGTTGCTGCGGCCGAGGCTGATCGCCTGCTGCAGCAGGCCCGTGGCGAGCGGGGCTGGCAGCGCCTAGGCCAGCTGGATGCGGCGGTGCGCATGGTGGCCGACTTCGTCGCGGCGCGGGCCACGCAGCCGGGACGCGAGGCGACGGCGCTGATCTCGGCGCTGACGTTTGACAGCGATGCGGGCGAGATCCCCGACTCCTACTGGACGGTGCGCCCACTTGCGGTCGCGGCTGGGGCAGCGGCGCCTGGGGCCGCGGCGGTCGAGCAGGTGCTGATTCGCGGTGCAGTGCTGGTGGCGATTCGCGGCCGCAAGGAAGAAGAGTCGGCCGCGACGGCCCGGCGGCTGGCGGCGCTGCCGGCCGATCTGCGCGTAGCGCTCAGTGAAGCCCCCCCGCGTCCGCTCACGGCGCTGTTTGAGCTCTTGCCCCGAGGAAGCTGGAGCCTGGGGCTGATCCTGGGCCTGGCCGCGCTGGTCGCGGCGGTGCTGCAGATCGAGCTGGATGTCCTTTTGCGCAGCGCGCTGCACGTGCTGGGCTTTCTCCACTCCTCGGTTCAGCGCTTGGGGGCCCCAACGCTGTTCTTGACGTTCGTGCTCGGCTTCTTTGGCCTGAACGTGATCAGTCAGTGGAACGTGACCCGCCTGGGCCGCATGCTCGAAATCAAGATGCGCGCAGCTTTCTTTAGCAAGCTGCCGCGGCTCAACGATCACTACTTTCACAGCCGCCCGATCTCGGACATGACCGAGAGGGCGCACAGCCTGGCGCGGGTTCGTCAGCTGCCGCAGCTCTTGGTGGAACTGCTGCGCAACACGGCGATGACCACACTGACCGCCGGCGCGCTGATCTGGCTCTCGCCGCGGGACGGCTGGCTGATCATCCTGCTGCTCCTGACCATGCTCGCGCTGCCGGCCGCGCTGCAGCCGCTGCTGCTGGGCCTGGATATGCGGCTGCGGACCTTTGCCGGCACGCTAATGCGCTCGTACCTGGATGCGCTGATTGGGCTATCGCCGACGCGAACGCATGGCGCCGAGCGCACCTTGGCCCGCGACCAAGAAGAGGTGCTCAGCAGCTGGGCCCGGGTCCGCCTCTCGGGGCTGGCGGCGCAGATCGCGGCACAGGCGGTGCAGCTGGGTCTGGGCTATGTGCTGGTCGCCTGGCTGATCCTGCGCTACCTCGGACATGGCGGCGATGCGGCTGGGCTGCTGCTTCTGTATTACTGGGCGATGGCGCTGCCGGGAAACGCCAGCGAGCTGGGGCAGACCCTGCAGCAGTATCCCGATCTGCGCAACGTCACGATGCGGCTCTTGGAGCCGCTGGGGGCACCCGCCGCCGTCGAGGAAGATCTGGCCTCAGTCCTGACAGTGCGCGAAGCCAAAGCCGTAAGCATCACCCTGCGCGAGGTCTCAGTGAGCCTGGCTGGACGCCCCGTGCTGACAGACCTGAGCACCGAGATCGCAGCCGGCATGCACGTCGCAGTGGTCGGCGCATCGGGGGCGGGCAAGTCCACGCTCATCGGTCTGCTTTTGGGCTTCCATCCGGTGAGCGCGGGCCAGGTGTTGCTAAACGGCGTCGCGGTGCCGACCGATGCGCTGGTGCAGCTGCGATCGAGTGTGGCCTGGGTCGATCCCGATGTGCGGCTGTGGAATCGCTCGCTGTTCGACAACCTGCACTACGCCCAAGCCAGCGATCGCGTCGACGCCCTGGGGCGAGCTATCGATACTGCGGATCTGACGCGGGTCATGGCCAGGCTGCCCAGCGGACTGGCCACCGCGCTTGGTGAAGGAGGCCGGCTGGTCTCGGGCGGGGAAGGGCAGCGGGTTCGTCTGGCTCGCGCCCTGATGCAGAACGCGCCGCAGCTGGTGCTGCTGGATGAGCCGTTCCGCGGACTCGATCGCACGCAGCGCCAGGAGCTTATGGACCGGGCGCGCAAGCACTGGCAGGGCACGACGCTCCTTTATGTCTCGCACGACATCGCGACCACGCTGACCTTTCCCCGCGTCCTGGTGATCGACGGTGGTCGTTTGGTCGAAGCCGGTGAGCCGGTAGCGCTGAGCACGCAGCCGGGATCGCGCTATGCCGCGCTCTTGCGGGCTGAAAAGACGGTCCGTCACGACCTGTGGGCATCCAAGGAATGGCAGCGCATCGCCATGGTCGATGGCCAGCTGGTCTCGGGGCGTGAGCGCGATGGTCAGGGAGAGGAGGCATGAGCGGACTCGCTCCCCATCTTTGGCCGCTGCGGCGAGCTGGCACCGCGCTGGCTACACTGGCCCGCGCGGTCGGCTTTCGCGTGACTGCACCACCGTCGCTGCCGCCCGCTCCAAGCGGCCTCTCTGCACAGGTCGCAGCTGGGGCGGCGGGCAGCCTGAGCGACTACCTGGATGCGGTCGCTGCAACCTATGGCCTGGAGTCAGAGCCAGTCGTGCTGCGCCTGCAGCAGATCGATGGCTTCCTGCGCGAAGCCGCGCCGTTTGTCTTGGCCTTGTCGGCTCCCAGCGAGGGCCTGCTCTTGGTCGCTAAGTCGGGGCCGCGCTACTTGTGGGTGGTGTCGCCCGACGGGGGACTGCAAAAGGTTGCCACGGCCGCGGTGGCCGAGGCGCTGGCCGCTCCCGCTCTCGCGCCGCTGCAGCCCGAGGTCGAGCGCCTGCTCTCCAAGGCTGGAATCGAGTCGCCGGCCCGCCGCCGCACGCTGACCCGCACGATCTTGCAGGGCCGCATGGGCAGTCAGGTGCTGGGGGGGGCCTATCTGCTGCGCCTGTCGCCGACCCGCCCGCTGTCCGAGCTCGCGCGCGAAGCCGAGCTTCCGCGTCTGTTGTCGTATTACGGCGCGGTCCATGCGGCTCAGTATCTGCTGGGCCTGGTGCTGCTCTATCTCGTCGGTGACAGCGCGCTGTCCGGGCGCTTGGACCAGGCCTGGCTGTGGGCCATGGGCCTGCTTATGGCCGCGCTGCCGCCGCTTGTTCTTTCGGAAAACTGGCTGCTTGGGCGGGTTGCCATTGCGGTCGGTATCGTGCTGCGCCGCCGCCTGCTCTTGGGGGCGGTCAAGCTGCCGCTCGATGCGGCGCGACAGAGCGGCTATGGCGACTTCGTCTGCCAGATCATCGAGTCCGAGGCGGTCGAGCTAGGCCTGCGCAGCGGTGGCGTGGCGGCCGCGGCAGCGCTGATCGATCTACTGGGAGCCGTTCCCATTCTGCTGTTTGCTTCGGCAGGCACGGCGCTGACCTTGCTGTGCGGCATCGGGCTGACCGTGCTTCTGACCTATGGCATGTATCGCGCTCGCCTGCGCTGGACCGAGTCGCGCTTTCGCATCGTCAGTGATCTGCTGGAAAAGATGCTCGGCCACCGCACGCGCCTGGTGCAAGAGCCGCGCACCCTGCGTCATCGCGGCGAAGACGATGGGCTGGTCGAGTATCACGGGCACAGCCGCACCCTCGATGCGTGGTCGGCGGCGCTGTTTGGCATCTTGCCGAGCGCGTTTCTGCTCGCCGGCCTGGCCTCGCTGCTGCCGCTATGGCGGAGCACGGTGGAGCAGCCAGGGCGTCTGGCGGTGGCCTTCGGCGGCGTCACGCTGGGCTACCGCGCGCTATCGCGGCTGGCCAGTGGCCTGTCGCAGCTAGCTGGCGTGGCGATCGCGCTGCGTCGCTGCCGTCACCTGCTCTTGAGCGCGGCGGCGCCGGAAGGGCAGCCGCTGACCGCCGCGGCGCCGTCCTTTACCCCGGGTGAGGTCGTGCTGGAGGCCAAGCGCTTGACCGTGCGCTACCCCCGCTCGTCGGGACTGCCGGCGCTGCGCGATCTGAGCCTGAAGATCCGGGCTGGCCAGCGCTTGCTGCTGCAGGGACCGTCGGGCAGCGGCAAGAGCACCCTGGCCTCGGCGCTGACCGGACTCTTGCCGATCGAGAGCGGCCAGGTGCTGCTAGGGGGCCTGGATCTGTCGGCCTTGGGCGGCCGGCGCTGGCGGCAGCTAGTGGCCACGGCGCCGCAGTTTCACGAGAACCATCTGTTCAATCAGTCGCTCGCTTTCAACCTCCTCATGGGGCGAGCCTGGCCACCTTCCGAGAGCGATCTGCGCGAGGCCGAGCAGGTCTGCGTGGAGCTTGGGCTGGGGCCGCTGCTCGCGCGCATGCCGGGCGGATTGCACACGTTTGTCGGCGAGACCGGCTGGCAGCTTTCGCACGGCGAGCGCAGTCGCGTCTATATCGCGCGCACCCTGCTGCAGCGAGCGCATGTCCTGTTTCTCGACGAGAGCTTTGCTGCCCTCGACCCCGAGACACTGGCCGTGACGCTGCGCTGTGTGTTCAAGCGCGCCCCAACCTTGTTTGTCATCGCGCATCCCTAGATCGCAGATCCCGACACATGGCTCAGCCCTTTCCCAACACTCTACGCGCGCTGAAAAAGGACAGTGGCCGCGCCGTGTCTTTGGGGCTCTTGGCGCTGTGCATTGCCGCGGTGGCGTGGACGCTGTGGCTGATCGGAGCGCGCATTCCGCTTTACGAAGTCAGCACCCAGACCCGGCTCGAAGTTCGTGGCGCCGCGCTGCCGGTGCATGCCGCCGTGGCGGGGACCGTCGCGGTGGTGGCGGTGAAGCTGGGGCAGGCGGTGAAGAAAGACGAGCTCCTGTTTCGTCTCGATGCCAGCCTGCAGGAGCGGCGCTTGGCCAGTGCGCAGGCTCGCTTGGCCGCTCTTGACCCACAGATCCAGGTGGCGCAGAGCGAGCTGCGCGCGACGCGCAGCGCCTTGGTGGCCGAGGTCGCAGTGGCCGATCTGGCGGCGCGGCAAGCCATGGCCCGCAGCAAGGAGGCCCATATCTCGGCCAAGCTGGCCGAGAGCGAAGCGAGTCGCTACAGTGCGCTGGTCGATGCCGTGCCGTCGATCGAAGTCGAGCGGGCGCGGGCCACCGCCGAGATGAAGCAGGCCTCGTCCGCCGCCCTGCAGCTGGATGTGCGGCGCACGCAGAACGAGCGCAAGAATCGCCAGCGGAGCGGCGAGGCGCGCATCGAGTCGCTGCGCCGCGAGCTGGCCACGCTGCAAGGCGAGCAGCGGACGCTCCTGGCCAGTGTGGCCGAGCTGGAAGAAGAGATCGCCAGGCACAGCATTCGCGCCGCCGGCGATGGTCGGCTCGGCGAGCTGCAGCCGCTGCAGGTCGGCAGCTATGTCGCGCAGGGCGCCAAGCTCGGCACCATCCTGCCGGCTGGCGATCTGATCCTCGTCGCGGAGTTCGAGCCAGCCAGTGCCCTGGGTCGCATCCAGGCCGGCCAGCCTGCCGAGCTGCGGCTGACCGGCTTTCCCTGGCTGCAGTACGGCGCCGTGGCCGCTCGCGTCGCCAGCGTCGCCAGCGAGCCCCGCGAGGGCAAGATTCGCGTTGAGCTGGAACTCCTGCCCGGTGGCCCTTCGCTGATTCCGTTCCAGCACGGCCTGCCTGGCTCCGTCGAGGTTGCCGTCGAGAGCGTGTCGCCGGCCCTGCTGCTCCTGCGCAGCCTGGGTCGCAAGCTAGACGATCCAGCTCCGGCGACACCCCGCAAGGACAATGGGCAGAACTCCCCCAGCGCGCCGCACTAAGCCCAGGTCAAAACAGACAAATCCGCAGCCGCAAAAAAAGCCCCAGCGGGTGCTTGTCTCGTCGAGGAATCGGCCTGTATTCTAAAAACTGCCTTGGTAATTCTTTTGATTAGAAGGAGCTACCATGTCGAACACTGAAAATCCGAATGTCGAAAACCCCGAGCTCGAAAACGAAGACGAAGGCGACACCGATCTGAAGGTCCGCACCAACTTGAAGGCGGGGCTGGGTGAGCTGGCATATAGCACGAACCAGCTCCTTGCCTACGATTCCAGTGCCTACATGCTGAAGCTGTCCGGTGGTTCCGTGATTAGCTCGAAGGGCCAGACGATTTAAGATCGCGCGCCGCTTGCCAACGCTCGCTGCCTCGGCTCCATCTCTGAATCCCATGGGTTCCGCGGCCGCGATCGACGCCGATGTCTCTTCCTCCTTCTGACAGCTCACCCAGCAGTCCGCCTGCCGCACCAGCGGTTGAGCTGATGCCGTTTGCGCTCCTGCGCGTGGCGACGCGTTCGTACCGCTGGTTTGTCGAGTGCACACAGACCGCTGATCTTACCGCACGAGTGATCACCGCCTTCGACGGGGGCCTGGCCGAACAGGCGCTAGCCGCCAAGAGTCCATCGTTGCTTCGCGCGCTTGAGCGGAGCCGGGAGAGCGGGCGCGTCCTAGATGCGGATGGACTGGCTGCGCTGTTTCGCTATGCCGCGCGAGCCAGTACGCGAGCCACTCCCCTGATGCTGTTCGCTGGCGTGGCTAGCGTGCCGGTGGGCGACTTCGGCGGTCTGCGGATTCTCGATTGGTCCCAAGCAAACGTCGGCCTGCACGCCTCCGCGCTGAGCATGGGGGTCTCAGGTCAGCTGGCACTCGCTGATACCGAAGCCCGGGGCGGCCTGCAGCTCCGCGTGGCAGAGTCTGGCCTCCTGCGCGGCAGCGTCTTTTGTTACTTCACCGAGCAAGAGGCGGAGGGCAAGCAGGTCCAAGTGCCGCGCTACAAGCCGGTCTGCCTGCGGGTGGACAAGCCTCTGCGCTGGCTGCTCGCGCAGCCGGGTCGCAGCTGGCGATGGGGGGAGCTAGTCGAGCAGATACAGCAGCTCCTGCCCAAGGCCGATCGAGCGACGATTGAGGCTTACCTGCAGGCACTCGTCGAAAACGGCGTCCTGCTTCACTCGCTTCAGCCGCCGACGATTGGACAGCGGCCGGAGCGATACGTTGCCGACTTGATCAGCCAGCGGCCTGGGCTTTCGCGTCTGGCAGAGCCGAGCCAGGCGCTGGTCGGGCTTACGGCGCAGCCGCAGCCGCTGCAAGCTTCGCGGCTGGCGGCTGTCTGGGCAGAGCTTTCAGCCCATCCCTGGGTTCGGGCGAGTGTGGCGCAGCCGGATTCCGCCTCCGCGCTTGACCGGGCCGGCACTCTGGGGCAAGCGGTCCTGCGTCTGCAGGGACTGCAGGGAGGGCTGCCAAGCGCCCTGTTGCAGCAGCTTGGCCAATGCATGGCTGCCACTCCATTTTTGTGGATGCAGCCCGGCAGAGCTGAGCGGGCCCGCATCAGCGAGGAGCTGGCCCGAGGTACTGTTGGTCGGCGCGTGCCGCTTTTAGATGTGGTGCAGCGTGTGATCGGAGTGGGCCCGACGGCGCTGCCGGGAGCCGCAAATCTGCCTGGCCGGGCCGAGGCGCCGGAGCCACGCCGTCAGGCCCTGGACACCTACCTGCGCGAGCGGCTGTGGGAGGCGGATCTATCGCAGCAAGCAGCCCTGCAGCTGGATGCAGCCGCTGCCCAGCGTGCCTTGCCACCGCTGCCTCCCGCGATCTCGCCGGCCCGGCAGATGGAGTCGATGCTGCGCTTGCTGAGTCTGGCCGGGCGACCGACGCTCTGTCACTACTACTCGAGCAGCCACCTGGGACGCTTGGTCAATCGCTTCCTCCACTGGGACGACAGTGACCCTCTTTTGCGGCAGCTGCAGGCAGTCTGGGCTCAGCAAGAACAAGCGCTGGCCCCGGCGATCCTCGCGGAGATCACGAGCGGCGGTGGCGGTCGCGTTCGCGACATCAGCCTGCGGCCGCTGACCTATCGCTATCAGATCGTTGTGGACGGGCCCGCAAGCGTGCCTCCCGAGCGACAGATTCACCTGCATGAGCTCAGCCTCTTCCTTGACAGCCACGGTCCGGCCTTGTGGTGGGAGAAGCAGCAGGTTCGAGTCCTTCCTCGGCAGCTGTCCGCGCTGCGCGTGACCTCATTCTCACCAGTGGTGCAGCTCTTGCTGGCCATCGATTCCAGCCCACGACACTGGGGCCTCGCTCTGCCAGACAGCGGCCTGCCCGTGCACACCGCCCGCATTGCCTACCAAGATGTCATCCTCTGTCCGCAGACCTGGCTGCTGCCGCCCAGCCTGCAGAGTGCGCTGCGCAAGCCCCGTCGGGAGTGGGAGGAGGGCAAGCTGTGGCAGCAGCTGTCCGCTTGGCGCGAGCGCTATCAGGTTCCGCGCATCGTGCGTCTCGGCGATACCGAGCACAACGCTGTCGATCTGCAGGGCTCCATGGCGCTGACCGAGCTGGCCGGCATGGTCGAAGATGGCCTCGATCGGGTGCAGGAGGAATTCCTGCATGAGGACTCACTGGTGCACGGCCCTGATGGCCCGCTGGTCGCTGAAGCCGTAGTGCATCTAGAGCTGCCCGTTGGAACGAGGTCACCCGCCGCCGAAGCGGCGCAGATCCACCCGCCGGCCTGGCGGGCGGCCGCCGCACCAGCACCGACGCCGCTCGCCGAGCAGGCTTGCGGCCAGCTAGAGACCTCGACGCTGCGTCGCGGCCACGTGTTCTATCCCGGCTCCCCTTGGCTGTACCTCAAGCTCTACCACGGTCCCGGACTGGGCAGCGAGCCGGCTACGCGAGCCTTTATAGAGGATGATCTGCTGGGTCGGTTTGTCGCGCCTCTGATCGCCGAGCTAGAGGCCCGTGCCCAGCTCGCCGACTTTCACTTTGTTCGCTACGCCGACCCCGAAGCTCACCTGCGCCTGCGTTTGCGCCCCGCCGGTCAGGCCGGGCTGCAGCTGTTGGCGGAGCTGGCTCCGCGTCTTGTGCAGGAGGCCCAGGCGGGCGCCTTCGCGCGCTTCACGCTCGACACCTATGAGCGCGAGGTCGATCGCTACGGCGGTCCGACGCTCATCGAGTCCGCTGAGCGCCTGTTTACGGCCGACAGCCGGCTGTGTCTGCGCCTGCTCGCCGCTCTTCGCCGCGATCGGATCGAGCCCGAGGTCGAGCTACGCGTCCTGCTGCCGATTTACACCTTGCACACACTGCTGGGCGGCTTCGGCCTCGACTTGG